>CAMCFA010000004.1 GCA_945873955.1 uncultured Clostridia bacterium
CACGCCGCGCTGTTACTGCGTGGCGTTGCTTTTTTACTTGATGAGAATACTCTGAAAAAATCCTAGCCGAAAGCAGAGATATTATGGACAGTCAGGTAAAATCGAAAAAGCGCGTTGCTGACCATGGCGAGGTGTTCACAGCAGAGCGCGAAGTCAACGCCATGCTCGACCTGGTTAAACAGGAAACAGAGCGTATAGAAAGCCGATTCCTCGAGCCCGCATGTGGTACAGGAAACTTCCTCGTGGAGATACTCCGCCGCAAATTAGCCGTCGCAAAGCGCAGATACAAGCGCAGCCCATCGGACTATGAGCGCATGAGCTTTATTGCTATCACAAGCATTTACGGCGTTGAACTGCTCCAGGACAACGTTGACGAGTGCCGCGAGCGCCTTTTTGAGATATGGGACGGCGAGTACAAAGCCGTCTGCAAAAAGGAATGCAGCGACGAGTGCCGCGAAGCAGTACGATATGTTCTGTCCAAAAATATACTCTGCGGAAATGCGTTGACACTGCTTAGGGTTGACGAAAACGGCGAAGATATTCAGAACGAGCCGATCATTTTTGCTGAATGGTCGCCTCTTATGGGTGGCATGCTCAAGCGCCGTGATTTCCGGCTCGACGAGCTTATGCGCGAGCAGTCGGACAGTAGTCAAATGACGCTGGACAGCGGCGAAAGTCACCTGCAATATTCCGAATCTGAAAATGCCTATATTCCCACACCATTGCGGGAATTTCAACCGACATTTTACAGAAAGGTGCAGGAAAATGGCTGATATCAACTATAATCCGGACGTCCTGACGTGTTTAGCTAACCTGTCTAACGACGAGGTTTTTACCCCGCCGAGCGTTGCCAATGCAATGCTCGACCTTTTACCGCAGGAGCTTTTCAGCGACCCTAACACAAGGTTTCTTGACCCTGCGTGCAAATCGGGCGTATTTTTGCGGGAAATAGCAAAGCGGCTGCTTGTCGGGCTTGAAGACAAGATACCCGACCTAAACGAACGCGTGGAGCATATTTTCAGGGAGCAGCTTTACGGAATAGCAATCACGGAACTTACGAGCATGATTTCGCGCAGAAGCGTGTATTGCTCAAAGTACGCTAACTGCGAATATTCCATTGTTCGTTTCTCCAATCCCGAAGGCAACATCAGATACAAGTTAATATCCCACCAGTGGCAGGACGGAAAGTGTGTTTTCTGCGGTGCGGCGCAAAGCCAGTACGACCGCGGCGATGAGCTTGAAAGCCATGCTTATGAGCTGATACATACAGTTAATCCGGAGGATATTTTTAACATGAAGTTCGATGTTGTTATCGGGAATCCCCCGTATCAACTGTCGGACGGGGGAAATGGAGCGAGTGCTATACCTATCTATAATAGATTCATAGAAAAAGCAAAGAAACTAAATCCGACATATCTTGTTATGATAATTCCAGCGCGTTGGATGACAGGCGGACGTGGGTTAGATGATTTTCGAAAGACAATGTTACATGATGACTGCATTCGTATCCTTCATGACTATGCGGATTCGTCTGATGTTTTTTCCGGTGTTGAAATCAAGGGAGGAGTATGCTATTTTCTCCGTGATAAATCATACAAAGGTAAATGTCATATTTATCGTCATGTCTTACAAGAAATCAGAGAGTCGGAAAGATATCTTGTAGAGGACGGAGACGATATTTTTGTAAGAGAAGAAAGATTAATTTCTATCAAAGATAAAGTCGGTGTAACGAATGATACCTCTTTTGATAAAATTGTATCCTCTATGAAACCATATGGATTAAGAGGAGATGTTTTTAAAGACCCATATAAATATAGACTTCCTGCTATGTCTGATACTGAAAAACCTGGTTATTATAAAGTAGTTGGATTGGAAAGCCTAAAACGAACCTATAAATATATTCCGCAAGACTATCCATTGCCAACAACTAACCCCTCATTGAACAAATGGAAACTGTTTGTTACGCGAAATTGGGGAATTGGATCATTTGATGATATCCCTAGTTCACCAATTATCGCAGGACCTGGTGAATTATGTACAGAAACTTTTATAGAATTTGGTCCTTTTGACACACGAGATGAGGTCAAAAATGTATTATCATATTTGTGCACTAAATTTTTTAGAGCAATGGTTGCAATAAGGAAACAAGACCAAGGTTCATCAAAAGCTGTCTATCATTATGTCCCCATGCAAGACTTCTCCAAACCCTGGACAGACGAAGAACTTTACGCAAAGTACGGGCTTACCGAGGAAGAAATCTCGTTTATTGAATCCATGATAAAGCCCATGGAGTTAGGCGGTGACAACAATGGCTGAAAAAGAGTTCTTTCCGCAGCGACCCGAGCGGCACCCCATGATATACGCTTATTCCGACGATAACCCCAAGTATAAGGGCTTGCTGAAAGTAGGCTATACAGCGGTTGATGTCGAAAAGCGCATTGCACAGCAGTACCCCACCAAGCGCCCTGACGGAAAGCTGCCCTATACGATAGAACTTGCGGAGTCCGCAATGTACCCCGATGGCGGCTCGTTTACCGACCACGATATTCATCGTATTCTGAAACGAAAGGGTTTTCAGTGCGTTGGCGGCGAGTGGTTTCGCTGCTCCGTCAGTGATGTGAAATCTGCGATTATTGCCGCAAGAACCCACACCGAGAATTCCGAGAACCGCACGAATGATTTCGGCTTGCGCCCCGAACAGCGTGAGGCTGTAGAAAAGACAATAGCCTACTATTCCTCAGCGAAAAAGGAAAACCCCGACCGCGCACCGAAATTTCTCTGGAACGCTAAAATGCGCTTTGGAAAGACCTTTGCGGCGTATGAGCTGGCAAAGGAAATGGGTTTCAGAAAGGTGCTGGTGCTTACCTTTAAGCCTGCGGTTGAGGATGCCTGGGAGCAGGATCTGAAAACTCATGTTGACTTTGAGGGCTGGCAGTTCGTTTCACGCGGAGGATTGACCTACGAGCAGGCAGACAAGGACAAGCCTATCGTCTGCTTCGGCTCGTTTCAGGATTACCTCGGCACAAACGAGAACGGCGGCATAAAAGCGCGTAACGAGTGGGTACATACCACCAACTGGGATATTGTCATATTTGATGAGTACCACTTTGGCGCATGGCGCGAAAATGCCAAAAAGCTGTTTGAAAACGAGGACGAGGACGATTACGATTCCCTTGATATCGAAAAGTACAAAAAGGACGAGGCAGACAATGCCTACAACGAAACCTTCCTCCCGATAACAACAAGATACTACCTGTTCCTTTCGGGAACGCCTTTCAGAGCGCTGAACTCCGGCGAGTTTATTGAGGAGCAGATTTACAACTGGACTTACTCTGACGAACAGCGGGCAAAGGAGAACTGGGGCGATACACCAGACAACCCATATTCCGCGCTTCCGAGAATGGTTATGCTGACCTACAAAATTCCCGAAAGCATACGCAGAATTGCGGAGCAGGGCGAGTTCAACGAGTTTGACCTCAATGTGTTCTTTTCAGCAAAAGGCAGGGGCAAGGACGCTCGCTTTGTTTATGAGGATTATGTTCAGAAATGGCTTGACCTTATCCGCGGCGCACACCTGCCCTCAAACATTGACGATATGAAATTGGGACAGGACAAGCGTCCGCCTATGCCTTATTCCGATACACGACTGCTGAATGTGCTGTCGCATACGCTGTGGTTTTTGCCGAATGTTGCCGCTTGTTATGCTATGGCAAATCTTCTCGAACAGCGGCAAAATGCGTTTTATCACGACTATGAGGTTATTGTCTGCGCGGGCGCAGAAGCAGGAAACGGCGTAAAGGCAATCGAGCCTGTCAAGAAAGCGATGGACGACCCGCTTTCCACAAAGACGATAACTCTGTCCTGCGGCAAGCTGACAACCGGCGTTACGGTAAAGCCGTGGACGGGAATATTCATGCTACGCAATCTGAAAAGCCCGGAAACCTATTTTCAGGCGGCGTTCCGTGTACAAAGCCCGTGGGTAATCGACACCGGCTCAGGCAACCGCGAGATAATGAAGCGGGAGTGCTATGTCTTTGATTTCGCGCTGGAGCGTGCGCTGCGGCAGATTTCCGACTACTCTTGCCGCCTTAACATAGACGAAACCGACCCCGAGAAGAAGGTCGGCGAGTTCATCAGTTTTCTGCCTGTTCTGGCGTACGAGGGCAGTTCCATGCGGCAGATAAGCGCGGCGGATATTCTTGATATGGCTATGTCGGGAACGTCTGCGACCCTGCTTGCAAAGCGCTGGGAGAGCGCTCTGCTTGTTAATGTTGACAACGAAACGCTGGCTCGTCTTATGGCAAACAAGGAAGCTATGGAAGCGCTGATGAGAATTGAGGGCTTCCGTAGTCTTAATCAGGATATTGAAACCATAATCAACAAGTCCGAAGCCGTAAAGAAAGCCAAGAAAGAGGGCGGTGACAAGCTTACCGACAAGCAGAAAAAGGAGCTTTCCGAGGAGGAGAAGGAGTTCAAGTCCAAGCGCAAGGAGATACAGGAAAAGCTCATCAAGTTTGCGACAAGAATACCGATATTCATGTATCTGACCGATTTCCGCGAGAAGTGCTTGAAGGATGTTATTACCCAGCTTGAACCAGGGTTGTTCAAGAAAGTGACAGGTCTTGATGTCAACGACTTTGACCTGCTTTGCTCGCTGAATGTGTTCAATGCGGAGGTAATGAATCAAGCGGTATACAATTTCAAGCGCTACGAGGACGCAAGCCTTTCCTACACGGGAATCGACCGTCACGAGGATGAGAGTATCGGATTGTTCGATACCGTCCTTACCCGCGAGGACTACGACGCTATGGCAAATCAGCAGCGCGCCGGAATGGAAGCCCCGAAGCAAACGGAATCCACGCTTCCTGTGCCTGAAAAGAAAAACGAGCGCGTTCCTGTTATGGCGGGAGCAGCTCACGAACAGGAGAAAGTCGTGCCTGCTATGCCTAAGGCTACGTCAAGCCCTGTTGCGGAGCCAAAACCTGTTGCAAAGCCCGCCGAAACAAAGTCGACCTTTGATTGCTCGGTGCTGAGGGTCGGTATGACGGTTACGCATAAGATGTTTGGTAAGGGTATGATATCCGAGGTGAACATGGGCAAAACAAGCAGCATAATGGTCGATTTTGCTAATGGCGCAAGCAAGAGATTGGCGATACCTTTGACTTTTGATAACGGGATACTGAAATTATAACCTTATATACGGATGCCTTTTTGTTTTATATGTGGGTTATATAAGTAACCCTGTTATTCGCAGAATAACCCCATGCAACGCCTTTGGCGGTGCGGTGTCAAGTAAAAGCGGGAACGCTTTTATTCCTGCGTTTCTTTCTTTTTCAGCAATAGATAGAGAGAAATAACCCATGCAGGCCCCTGTATTTCACAATTAGGAATCGCACAGAAATGTCCATCTGCTACCCATTTTGCAGGGGGATTTGTGTTTACTGAAAAAAATAAATGCCACCGCCTTGATAGCAGAAATACGCGAAATTAGGTGCGGCTGTTTGCGTACCGAAATTGCTGATAGCAATATCTTCATTTCTTGATAGCATAGCGGTTGCTGATTTCAATTTAATTGCTCTGTTGGTGAGTGTACCAAATGTAGATAATTCGGGAACTGGGACACCATGTCCCGGTTTGCACAGAGAAATGGGTAGCAGGTGGACATTTCTCTCGTCATCTCGGACAGCAAGAGGTACTATTATGAAAGAATGAAATGTAATGTCACAATCAAATTACCAAAGTAGAGGTGCGACCCGGGGTCGCAGCGACTAAATAGTTTCTCTTGAAAATAAGCAGTACTGAATGGCGTAACAAATGTAACAGAATTCGGGAACCGGGACATCATGTCCCTTTTCGCACAGAGAAATGGGTAGCAGATGGACATTGTGAAATACGAAAAGGGCAGCCGCGAAAGCTGCCCTTCAATTTTATTTCCGGTACTTGTCCTTGATGTCCGCGATATAAGCGTTCACTCTGTCCTGACCATCCTCGGTCAGCTTGCGGAATTCACGGAGCAGCTGCCGTTCCTGCTCGGAAATATCAATAGTAATTCCGTTGTAGCAGAAAAACTCGTCGCTCTGTATCGGCAAATCAAGGATATCCATTTCAAGAGCCTCTGCGATCTGCCCGATTTCAAATGCGGTCGGAAGATATCCGCTCTCCATATTTGGCAGAAGCTCAACCGGGAGCCCGGTTTTCTTCGCCAGCTTTTGCTTGGTAAAACCTTTTTCTTTCAGCAATTTAGCAATGTTTCTTCCTGACTCTCTGGTAAGATCATGCCTTGCAAGAAGATTAAAGTCGATTTTGTAGTGATCTGCGATTTTCTGAATATCAAGGCATTTAGGGCTTTCAAACTGATCCATAAGGCTTTCGCAGAACTCCTTGCTGAGTCCAAGACTTTCTGCGCCTGTTCTCAGCGTATAGCCCTCTGTCTTGAAAAAGAAAAGAACATTCTTCTTGAAATTTGTTTTCTCGGTAGGGGAGAGCGCAACATAGGACGAATCCGTGTAGGCTGCTTTCATCAGAGCCTTAAACACACCTTCTGTTCTTGAACGCGGTGCGCCTTCCGCAGAGAACTTTGCAGCTTCGGTAAGTACTTCCTTTACAGAAGTACCAAGTGCCTCGCACATTCTGTCTGCCAGCTCATTGGTTAATGGTTCATAACCTATCTCGTAATCCTCATACTTGTCCGACGGAATATCAATGGCTTCTGCGAACTGCTCAATGGTTATTCCTCTGCTTTCGCGAATTGATTTAATGAGCGGGGCAAAATCAAATGCGGGGTCAAAGCCCTCAACGCAGGTTATTTTCCATACATAGAAATCCGCATTCTTTTCCTGCTTATATCGTGTTTTTCCGGTCAGCCAGTCGGTGGATACCTCAAAGAAATCCGCTATCTGCGGAATATATTTCAGATATGACTTGTTTTTTCCGTTCTTCCAAGCACTATAAACGCTTCTGTCTATGCCAAGATACTGCGTCAATTCCTGCTGCATACAGCCTTTATCTTTTAATAAATGTTGAATTTTGTCTAATATATCCATATTATCCCCTTTACAGTTGTTGGTTTGTTACAAAGTTAAAAAGCATAGCAAAAACGTGCTTGACAAAACGCCAAGTAAGATGTATAATATCATTGTGAGTTAATATGCCAATCGCAACAAATGTATCAAGTGGACTGTACGCCAACTATGCTGATTTGCCAATTGCTCACATGTTAAGTATAGCACATTTCTTTCAGAAATGCAAGTGCTTTTAAGTAATTTTTAAGGAGGAAAACCAATGAACAACAAAAACAACTCACCCCAGACTGTCAAGCGTTCCGTAACGCTGACATCCGACGACTACGAAAAGCTGAAACGGCTCGCGGTGAAAAAACACGGCACCGTTGCTGACGTGCTGAGAGAGTTCATAGCAGAGGGCTTCGCCCGTTATGCTCTCGATGACAGCAGCTCCGCTATCAAGGTCGCAATCTCACAGACACTTCAGGATATTCTTCCTCCTATGCTGGAGAAAGCAAATCAGAAAGTGACAAGCGTCTGCTGGAAAGCGGTGCGTAATTCCGCAGCCGCAATGTATCTTGCAGAGGAAGCGTACCAGACCAACTCCACAGACCCGCGTTCCGAGGTTGAGATAATGGCTGACGGAATAAGCGCAGGCGCAGACTACTGCCATTTTAGACCGCTGTCCCGTGAACAATATCTTGCGGAGGCGCAGGGGTTCTTTAAGGGGAGTGACGGGAGCGTTTGACACCTATCGTTTTCAAACTGAGATTTACCGACCCTCGCACCAAGCGGCGCAGTACTCCGCAGCGCAACGCCAACCATGTTCAGTATATCGGGGAGCGCGAACACGCTCTGATTGCTGAAAAAGAGGAATCTCATGTCAAGTACATAGGTGAGCGTTCCCACGCTGCTCTGACAGCCAAGCAGAACGGCTTGTTCGGAAAAATCCGCGGGGAGTATTCCAACTGCTACGAAACGGCTGATGTGCAGAAATATGTCCGGGAAATGAGTACAACGCACCGCAACATTTATTGGAGCGTCTTCTCGTTCACTCCCGAAAGTGCAACTCAAGCAGGTCTTAACTCGCTGAAAGAGTGGGAGGATTGGGTCAAGCTGCGGACTTATGAGATAGCGGAACACATGAAAATCCGGTATGACGATTTGGAGTACATCGCCGCCGTTCATCTCAAAGAGGGTCAGCCCCATGTTCATGTCGGTTTCTGGGACAAGAGTCAGGAGATATTCCGCAAGACAGTTTCTCCCGTGATTGCCGACAATATACGCATTGACGCTATCAAGCATACCTTCCGAGAGCAGTTCAATGCGCTTCACAACCGCGAGAATGAGTTGATTACTCAGATGCGCGATATAACAGCGCAGACACTTTTAGACGGGAATAACGCTGTGCTTGCAAAGGTTCAGCAATTGATGAACGAGCTGAAAGGGAAGATACCCGCAAAAGGGCGGTGCGTGTATCAGTATATGCCGCAGGATATAAAGGTCGATTTGTACAATATTATGGCGGAGCTTATAAACAACTGCGAGCAGTTACACGCGCTGTATGCGGATATTCTTGACACCCGCGAAACCTACAACGAACTCTTGCACAACGATGACAGCGAGTGGGGTCACTATCAGACCGAACTGTATAAGGACAAGCTGGTTGACGAGATTACGAACAAAATGGGCAACACCATTCTTCGTGCGATTGTCGAGCAGCGCCGCGCTGACAGGGCAGAAAAGGCTGCTGCAAATCATCAGCCGCATAACTCGGCGCTTGATGTAGCTATGGCTGCTCTGAGTTTGCTGAACTCGATTTCGCGGAGGGATATGGATATGTTATCTCAATACTCAAAGAATGTTTTCGGCAGGGGGGATCTCAGCAAGGAAGCTATTATGGATCTTATTTACAAGCTGGGATTATCGCAGGAAAGAGATTATTAACTATGTAGAACAATTTTTACGGAGGATTTAACATGAATGAGTCTTTATTTTTAAGAGCAGCTGAGGTTGCAGCAATTTGTGATGTTTCTATCCCTAAGGCATACAAGATGATGGAGGAGGTCAACGCTGAAATGGCTAAAGGTGGTTATATGGTCATTTCGGGCAGAGTCAACAAGCGTTTCTTTTACGAGAAGATAGGCTGTGCGGCAGAGCTTAACAACGACAAGGAGGAGTAATATGCCGGTTTACAAAGACGAAAAGACAAATACATGGCGCGTAATTTACAGATATAAGAATGCTCTCGGGCAGCGCAAGCAGGGGCAGAAACGCGGCTTTGAAACAAGGCGCGAGGCTGTCGCCTGGGAACACGAACAGATGAGCAAGCATGAAATCAAGCTGGATATGACCTTTGAGTCGTTCTTTGAAATCTACGCAAATGACATGAAAAACCGCGTTAGGGAAAACACTTGGAAAACCAAAGAGTCAATTTATGAGAAGAAAATACTCCCGTTTTTCAAGGACAAAAGAATGAATGAAATTCAAGTCAAGGACATAATCGCTTGGCAGAACGCCATGATGGATTTTGCCGATAAAAAGGGAAGGCACTACTCTCCTGTTTACCTCAAGACGCTGCACAATCAGCTTAGCGCGGTGTTTAACCATGCGGTGAAATATTACGAACTCCCGTCCAATCCCGCAGCAAAAGCCGGAGCTATGGGAAAGCGCAAGGGAAAGGAAATGCTTTTCTGGACGCAGGACGAATATAAACTGTTTGCAGAGCAGATAATGGACAAGCCGATGTCCTACTATGCCTTTGAAATGCTCTATTGGTGCGGTTTGCGAGAGGGTGAGCTGCTGGCACTTACACAAGCAGATTTCGATTTCACAAAAAAGACCGTAAGCATAAACAAATCCTATCAGCGTATCAATGGTCGTGATGTTATTACCGACCCGAAAACGCCAAAGAGCAACCGTATAATCAAGCTGCCGGATTTCCTTGCCGAGGAAATGCAGGATTACATATCTCATATTTACGGTGTTCAGCCGGATGACAGGCTGTTTCCGATTACAAAGAGCTATCTTCATAACGAAATGACCCGTGGTTCTGCGGCAGCAAAGGTTAAGCGTATACGAATTCATGACCTCAGGCATAGCCATATATCCTTGCTTATTGATATGGGTTACAGCGCGGTTGCAATCGGCGAAAGGGTGGGGCATGAGAGTGCTGAGATAACCTATCAATACGCACATCTGTTCCCATCGGTGCAGTCTGAAATGGCAAATGATTTGAACAACATTAAGATGGGAGATGAAGAAGATGTCGGCGAAGAATCTTGATCAGAAAGGCAGATTTCGCAGCTGTTTTGTGGGACTTAGAATGTCACCCGAAGAAAAGGCACTTTTTGACAGTTTGGCGGCGGTATCGGGGCTTACTAAGCAGGATTATCTTATCAGCAGAGCACTCCAGAAAGATATTATCGTGGAAAACAGCCCGAGAGTATACAAGGCGCTGAAAGACAAGCTGGGAGAGGTGCTTGCTGAACTCCGCCGAATCAGCGGGGGTACTGTATCCGAGGAGCTTCTTGAAACTATACGGTTTATTGCTACTGTTTTAGGCGGAATGAACGGCGGGGAGGGATAATCTTGGATTCTATAAATGAATTTATGTTACAGATGACAGACCCATCATATCTTCCTGTTTGCTCCATGACCGAGATATATGACATGGTGTATGAGCGTAAACCGCCTATCATCAACGGGTTACTCTATCCGGGAACTTATCTATTTGTCGGCGCTCCAAAGGTCGGCAAGAGTTTTCTTATGGCGCAGCTTGCGTACCATGTCAGCACCGGTACAACGCTGTGGAATTATGAGGTAAACAAGTCTACTGTTCTGTACCTTGCCCTAGAGGACAACTATCAGCGTATTCAGAATCGCTTAAGCAGAATGTTTGGCGTTGAGAGTTCGGACAACCTGTATTTCGCCTGTAACGCACATCAAATGGGGAACGGTTTATGCGAGCAGATTTCGCAGTTCATCAGCGAACACCCCGATACTAGGCTAGTCATAATCGATACGCTTCAAAAGGTGCGCGAGTCCAAAAGTGAGGCGTATAGCTACTCCTCAGATTATGACACTATATCTCAGCTAAAGGCTCTGGCGGACAGGTTTGGAATTTGTCTGCTCATTGTTCACCACACACGCAAGCAGCAGTCCGATGACCGCTTTGACAAGATTTCGGGAACAAATGGTCTGTTGGGCGCTGCTGACGGTGCTTTCATTCTTGAAAAGGAGAAGCGCACATCAAACTGTGCCGTGCTTGAAATCTCCGGTCGCGACCAGCAGGAGCAGATGCTTTACCTTGAAAAGAATATGAATACTCTCATGTGGGAGCTTACCCGCGCAGAAAGCGAGCTTTGGAAGCAGCCGCCCGATCCGCTGTTGGATAAGGTGTCGCGCATAGTAACGGCTGACTCGCCTGTATGGGAAGGTACAGCAACCGCGCTTAAAGAGCAGCTTGGTACAGAGCTTTCCGCCAATGCACTTTCCCGCAAGCTGAACATCAACGCAAGCCGGCTTTGGGAAGAACACAAGGTTCGTTACGAGAAATCTCACGGTCATGAGAGCCGGACGATTAGGCTCACTTTGTGCGACGATTAACCAAGCACTCTAAATATCGTCGCAACCGTCGCGAACCGTCGCATTTTTCTTTTCAGCAATCAAGCTGACCGATTATTCTACGGTCAGCTTTCTTTACTGAAATTTCAATTCTTTTGCTTGACAATAAATACAATGATATTGTATAATACTATTGTATAAAATTTGCCATTTGGAAAAGTCATTTGCTTTTTATTAGCATAGTGCGATGTAATTAGTTTTCATTGTTATGTTTAGGAGGCTCAAAGATGAAAAGAAGTCAAAGACCTTATCCGAGACAGGATGTATCTGTAGAATGCATTGAGGCATTCCTTATTTCGGCTTGGACAAATGGATGGCTTGATGAGTATTCAGATAATCATTTTTTAATAAGAGTAATTGAGCGAAGATTAAATGATTTCATAGGAAGTCAGCAGCTTATTAACAATAATCTAAATCAATATAATATAGTTAAAAATGGTAGAATTGACTATGAAGAATTTTCTAATCTTTTTTGTATAAATTTTTCTACAAAAATGAATGGATTATTGCAAAAATTTGGTGAAAAACATATTAAGAACTTTGTTATGAACCAAATGTCTGCTGGAAAAAGAAATTACAATGAGAATGCTTTTTTTGAGGCTTTATCTGAAATATCTATATTATATTTTCTGAGTGGTAAAGGTTGGACAAAATATGAATATGAACCATTATTAAATCATAGAGAATCAGCGAAAAACCCAGAGGCACGATTTGAGTATATAAATGGTGAGGAACAGCTTTTTGTTAACGTTGAGGTCAAGTCACCAGCTTTTCCTCCTACCACACATGAAAATGAGAATATTATTATCCCTGTCATTCTTTTATCCGAAAATGGAATTAAATTGGTTAAAGAGTATTGTCAAGAGATCGGAATTGTTTATTTAGATCCTAGAGTTAAGAAACTTAAGGATTTCCTTAATAGCGCATCTAGTAAATTTACAAAACCGACAAACGATGAGTATAATATTTTATATATTAACTGGTCTTTTCGGGATTTTCCTTCAAACAGTTACCTTGAAGCTTGGAATTTATTGACCAATCCAATAAATGGTATACTAACAAATCCGGCTTATGCAGAAAGTATGGAGGTTGATTTAGAATTCTTTAATAAAGTTTCTGCCGTAGTAGTTTATACAGAATCTGTTGAAGGATTAATGTTTCAGAGCTTTAATCATGTTTGGCAAAGAAATAAAGAGGGACCTCGATTTCGTATGTGGGTAAATACCAGATTATGTGAATCAGAAAAAAAGATAGAGTATTTATTCAATATTACAGGTATGAATCCATCCAAGAATTCATCATATTTGTTTATGTGTAATTTGGAAAATCACGACAATTATGATGCTTTTGAAAGGTTAATATATTTAATTAGTAACAATCCGCTATAGTTTGTAGACACACAAAAGAGCTGACCGATTATTCCACGGTCAGCTCTGAATTTTTATAGAGTGTTGCCAAAGTGTTGCCACAAGCGATTTTCAAGGCTTACAAATGGCTTAACCATGCGATTTGGTAGGTTTCGGAATATCATTCCCACTCGACTGCCCTAGAGTGAAATCTTGTGATAATATGTACTTAAAATACATATTTTATCCATATATTATTTATATTATGCGAATTGCTGTTTCGTTCGTGAAATTTTTGTAGCCATTTTGTAGCCAGTGCAAAATTACGCCCCCGAAAATCTGCTCAGGCAGGTTTTCGGGGGTATTTGTTACAGCCTACCACATTATCACCGCTTCACCCCTCTCACCCTCTGCTTAAGAAACTCCTGCAGCTTCTGCGTGAGCTTCAGGCTCTCGATAAAGTCCAGCACCTTTTGGTACATTGCTTTCAGGCTTCCAAGCTCGTTTTTTGTTTTGCGGAGTTCCTCACGGAGTGGGTATATCTCCTGTGCCTTCTGTTCCAGAGCGGAGTTCCTCTTGGCAGCTTCCTCGTTTTCTTTTTTCAGCCTTGCAATCTCGGCGGTCAGCTCGCTCTCCCTGTTCTCGGCGGCAATCTGCTTCTTTGAGAGGTCGGTCAGCATACCATAATCCTCTTTGGAGAGAGTAACCTTGCCACCGAACATCGTCTTGCCGGTTTCTATCTCGTCTATGGATTTGAGCTTTGCTGCCTTTCGGGCGCTCGTTTCAAGCAAGGTCTGATTATCTGCAAGTGCAGCTGCGGTCTGCGTGAGAGCAGTGGTCTTTTCCGCTATCTCCTCGTCCAGATGAGCAACAGCAGCGTTCTTTTCTTGATACTGTTCGTCCAGCTCGTCAATAACGGCTTCGACCTGCGTTCGCTGCTCCTTACGGTGTTTGAGAAGCCTGTCTACACTCTCGGCTTGCTCGGAGAGTACAGCGATTTCCTCTTTCTTCTCCTCAACTTGCTCCGTTATCTTGGCATACTCCTTGTACTGCTCAACGGTCATACTGCCACGGGACTTTTCGGGAGCGGCGATTTGTATTCCGTGCCTATTACATATCTCGGTCAGCACCTTGCACTCGGCTTCACGCCAACGGCTGATAGTGTCCTTGCCACTGCCGTAGCCCATTTCTTTCAGAGCCTGTGCTATACCGTTTTGGGTGTCAACGCCCATTTTGTAATGCCCAACAGGTATGTAGTCTATATGTAGATGAGGTGTTGCTTCATCAAGGTGCAAAACGGCATTGAACACATAGAAATTCGGGTTGCGTTCTTGGAAACCCTGCATATACTCGGTCAGGCAAGCGGTGGCGATTTCAGCGTCGGGAGTGCCAACGCCTGTGTTCTTCATATCACCAATCTGCACCACATCTTCATAAAAGCTCTTACGCTTATCGGCGGCGGTAACAACGGTTTGCGAGATTTTCCGCTTGAAAGTATGCTCGTAGTAGGTTGTGGTAATCTTCCTGTCGGGTCGCTTCTGCCTTGCGTTGTATCGCTCAACGGCGGTGCCGAACAGGTGCTCGTATGCTTCTTCAATAGGCTGTTGCACGAAAACAATGTTGTCCTTCGTTCGGGTATCATCAACATTCTTGGCATTGAATTTGCGGTTGTTGTGGGTAAGGCTTCCTTTGCCTTGACAGTGGGAAATGCGTTTTTCGCTCATAAGTATAATCTCCTTTCGCTGTGGTATTTTTACTGTTGTGCCAACAGTAACGCCATAATACCCTTGACATTGATTTCCGCAAGCTACAATCAACATCAAGGGTATGGCGCTCCCCGAGGGGCAAAGGGAGTGCCAGCGTTTTGCGCGACAGCGCATAATGCGTGCAAACCCCGCTTGGCTCTCCGTCCACTCTGCTTTCACACACCGACATCGGTGCTTTTTTCAAAATTGAAAAAGAAAAGTGCGGGTCAATCGGCAAAGCGCTCAAACGGTGGCAGGGCGCTACGGCGAGCAGTGTCCCCTTTTTCTTTTCTCAGCTTTGCAATAAATCGCTGTCATTCGAATTCAGGCAGTACTGAAAAAAGTTGTTGAAATCTTTATTTTATTTTGATATAATAATATTAACGACATAATCGGAATTAATGACGCAAATATATTACAACAGAAAGAGTGTCAAATTATGGAATTTAATGAAAAACTACAAGAACTTAGAAAGCAAAAAGGACTTACTCAGGAAGAACTTGCAGAAGTGCTGTATGTTTCCCGTACTGCAATTTCCAAATGGGAATCAGGCAGGGGATATCCAAATATAGATTCTTTGAAAGCAATATCAAAGTTTTTTGCAGTATCCTTAGATGAATTACTCTCGAGTGATGCAATGCTTACCATTTCGGAAGACGAAAATAAGCAAAAAGAAAATCAAACACGAAACTTGGTTTTTGGTCTGCTTGACTGTAGTGTTGCAATATTTCTCTTTCTTCCTTTTTTCGGTCAGCGGGTTGATGGAGTTATCCAAGAAGTATCACTTCTTTCTCTGACAGAAATCGAACTTTATGTCAGAATACCATATTTGTTCATTGTTTTCGCTATGATCATATGGGGCATATTGCTCCTTGCACTTCAAAACTGCCAATCAGCATTTTGGCAGCATAGTAAAGATAAGGTTTCTTTAAGTTTAAGTGTATTAGGAACGCTCATCTTTATGGTCAGCTTGCAGCCCTATGCGGCAGCATTTACATTTGTATTCCTGCTTATAAAGGCTTTAATGCTGATAAAATGGCAATGATACGAATAGTATCATATATGTGACACACTAATTCTTTCTTTTTTGACATCGTTCTATTAGAATGTATTTAGGCGAAAGCCAATACATTACAAAGGATGGTTTATAATGAAGAAAAGAAATCTAAGAAACATTGGTGTCACAATTGGACTGTTTGCATCATTTATATTATGGACAGTCGCAATCACTATTCTTGATGTGCATGCGATAGGACCAAACGATTCCTTGGTGGGATTTGCCACTTTTAATGGATTTTTCCATAAGCTCACAGGGGTACATATGGAAATCTATGCTATTACAGACTGGCTGGGACTTATTCCTCTGTGTTTTGCATTAGGTTTTGCAATTCTTGGATTGGTACAATTGATCCAGAGGAAAAGCTTTTTAAAGGTCGATTACAGTATCCTTGTGCTTGGCGGATTTTATATTCTTGTTATTGCGTCGTATCTGTTTTTTGAGAAATTTGTCATAAACTACAGACCCGTGCTGATTGAAGGAAACTTAGAAGCCTCCTACCCCTCATCGACGACTTTGCTTGTCTTATGCATAATGCCAACAGCAATGATGCAGCTTAATACCCGAATCAGAAACAATACGATTAAGAAAGTAATTCTAAGTTTGCTTGCAGTATTTACCGCATTTGTGGTGATTGGTAGATTGATTTCAGGTGTTCATTGGTTTACAGACATTATTGGCGGTGTACTATTAAGTTCAGGGTTGGTAATGTTGTATTATTCTGTAAGCAACCTACTAATCCAAAAGGATTAAATCAACTCTTATTTATTTCACTTACGAGCTTCTCATTTATCGAGCAGTTCACATATTCACATTTAGCCGCACCCGACACCGAGCGCGGCTTTGCTTTCATCTAGTAGCAACACCTCCAACTCCAAATCTGGAAAAAGAAAATGTGGCGATTTGGCTGAAAGGCGCCCGGATAGTGGCAGGGTGCTGCAGCAAGCAGTGACCAAATTTTTCTTTTTCAGCCTTGCAAGATAATTCGCCGTACCACTAAAATCAAGGCAGAGCTGAAAAGAATTATAAGGAAAATTGAGCCGCTTTTGGTGTACAGGCGTACATTCCGCATAACCAAGCGGTTTTATGGGCTTTCCGCTGATGTACGGCAGCGTACCGGTCTTGTACTCTGTACGCCATTGTACACCCTCTGTACACGCTGATATTGCCGATATGCCGCATTGTAGAGCCAACTGTACACCCGTACACCGAATTTACCTATTAAGGGAAATTCCCTCAAACCCTCGGACACGCTTTCCGTTTTCGTAGATGTTGTTGGAGTATCTGACGCTGTATTTGTCGGCGTTGGATTTCAGCCAGTTAATAAAGGTTTCTCGTTTCAGGGAGGTCAAAGCATTCTCCTCACACCAATCGCAATACACCCTGTGCAGCGTGGTGGAGCTGATAGACGAACTCTCGCTCAAGACCGCCGCTTCTGCAAGGAAATCCACGATGTTGCAGTTTTCCGCAACCGCTTCGGCTACATTTTCCTTTGTTTTCTCGCTTACCGTAAAGCGAAAATTGTTCTTGATAAGCCGCCGCAGACCGTCCAACATCCAACAGAATATATTTTCTTTTTCAGCAATGAATTTATCTGCAAGAAACGGGTCGTCCTTTCGGTCAACGGGTTTGGGTTTGGTTGAGAGAATAAGCAAGCGCCGAGCAAAGCCGTCCGACTTATCGTACAAGGCTTTCGGAGAGCCGTTGCCGAAGCACAGAAAGCGGCAATACACCTGCGCCTGCTGCGATTGCTTTCCCTTTGCTTCAACATCAATCGGTATCTCTGCGGTGATGATGTTCTTGATGTAACCCGTTGATTTAAGGGCGGTCATCTGCATATCGTCATCGTTCATCATCAGCTTGTTAATGAGGTTATAGCGGAAGAACTTGTCGTCCTCCACACGCTGAAAGTTGCCCGACAGCATAGCCGAGCCGAATATCGCATTCATAGCAACGCCGATACGGCTCTTGCCCTCGCCGCCGTTGCCGATGATGAATAGGGCGGTCTGTGCCCTTGTGGACGGGATAAGGCAGTAGCCGAGGTACTCTTGCAGCGTTAATATATCTTCCAAATCAAGCAGTTGTAAAAGAAATGTCTGGAAGTGTTCGGGATAGTACCTATGTTCCCAGATTTCGGGGTCATAGCTGATGTTGAGCCGATTTACGCAGAATTTCTTTTCGGGTATGAAAGTGGGCGGCTCGCCATAACCGCCGTCCACCTTTACAACGCCGTTCAGGACGTGGATTTCACTCTCGCTCGGCTTAATGGGAGCGCTGTGGCAAAACAGCTTCAGCGCTTCAAGCAGCGACTTTGACCGCTTGGCAATCCCTGTTGTAATGCCGTTCTGAATAAGCATTTCGGAGATTTCAGCGGCGATTTTATCTTGGCTCTCCGCTCCGTCAACCGAATAGAAAATGCCGTCAATGCACTTTAGCTCACGGCTTTGACAGAAGCTCTCGCAGAAAAGCGGCTCGTTTATTTTCTTTTCGTCCGATAACCACTTGATTTCGAGCGGCGGTTGTGGTATAATAATGTTGTTAAGACTTTGAGAGGACTGCCCCTCATCTGCGCCAACAGATGAAATAGGGGCGGTCTTTTCGTTTTCAGTCATTGTTTTCTCCACCTCCGACTGCGTTTATGTCGAAGCCGTAATACTTCTTCTCCATATAGGCTATGGGGAGCTTGCCTGCGATTGTGATGAAGCCCTGCGCCTTTAGCTCCTGATTACAGCTTCGGATAATCTCGTAAGCCTTGCCACGGCTTATACCCATTATCGTCTGTAACTCCTCTGCTGTTATGTATTGCTTTTGCATATTTAACACCTCTCTTTCTATTTATACGCATTTATAGTGCGTATTATCATTATAATACGTTTAATCTCATTTGTCAATATGTTTTTGGAAATAATAAAAATATTTTCGATATGTACTTGAAATTCGCATTTATTTGTGCTATAATATGGACGAGGTGATACAAAATGGACGATAGAGATATCCAAATCGGACAGCGGATAAGAAAATTCAGAAAGGACAAGGGCTTAAATCAAAGCGAGCTTGCCGAGAAAATCGGAAAGTCGCTGCGTACCGTTCAGAAATACGAGAAAGGCGAGATTGAGGTTGCCGTATCGGTAATAAGCGATATTGCTGCGGTACTCGGCATTTCCTCGTCCGATATACTCGGCTATAAATCGGGCATAGAGCATATCGGCAGCCTTTCGGATATAATGAGCTTCCTCTTTATGTTGGAGAATGTTCGGGACGTTGATTTCAAGGTAAATGTCAAAAAGCCGTCGCAGGGCGGTCAATGGGAATGCTCTATATCCTTTGACGGACAGCAGAACGCAAAGTACAACGCAGACCTGTGCCTGTTCTTGGAGAGATGGGCAGAGGAACGAGAGAAATTCCGCACCTATTTCTCTTCACTGGAGGACTATTCTCGTTGGAAAGCGGAAACTCTTGCGTACTACTCGCAATCCGAGGTTGAAATATCAGAACCCACCGAGCTTGACTTTGAAACAAGGCTGAAAAAAAGAAAGGAGTATATGGAAGCAGAACTGAAAAAGAAGAAGGACGACTGATGAAAGGAGCAGCTTATGTCGGTTACTAAAGACAGCAAAACGGGCAAGTGGATGTCCCAGCTTCGTGTGACGGACTGGACGGGAAATGTAATCCACAAGAAGAAAAGGGGCTTTGATACCAAGCGTGAGGCTCTCGAATGGGAACACGAATTCATTATGCAGGCAAGCGGCAGCATAGGAATGACCTTTGCGGACTTTATCAAGCTCTATTTTGATGATATGGAAAAGCGGCTCAAGCCCTCAACGGTGGCTAATAAGCGGTGGCTGATTGACTTGAAGATAACCCCGTATTTTGAGAAGAAAGCTCTGAACGAGATAAAGCCTACCGATATAAGACGGTGGCAGAACAAGCTCAAAAGCTACCGTGACGAAAAGGGCGTGCCTTATTCCGAAACCTATCTGAAATCAATCAACAACCAGCTTACCGCTATTTTTAACTATGCAGTGAAGTATTATGGGCTAAAAGAAAATCCCTGCCATAAAGCAGGGAGTATGGGTAAAAAGAACGCCGAGGAAATGCAGTTCTGGACAAAGGACGAGTTCAGCCTGTTTATCGACAGCAAATACTTTGATAACAAGCCCGAAAGCAGAACGGTGTTTATGACATTGTACTATACGGGTATGCGAGAGGGAGAGCTGCTTGCGCTCTCGCCCACCGATATCGACCTTGAAAAGAAAGAGATACGGATTAACAAGAGCTATCAGCGGCTTAAAAAGAAGGACGTTATCACCACTCCCAAAACGCCAAAGAGCGTTCGCACCATTACAATCCCCGACAAGCTCTGCGATTGCCTACGGGAGTATATGGAGAAATGCTATGGGCTGAAACCGAACGACAGGCTTTTCCCTTACACAAAGAGCTTCCTGTACCACGAAATTGAAAAGGGCAGTAAGGCGGCGGGAGTGAAGAGAATACGAGTACACGATATTCGGCATAGCCACGCCTCGTTACTTATCGAAATGGGTTTCTCACCGCTTTTGATAGCCGAAAGGCTCGGTCACGAAAAAGTTCAGACAACTTTGGATACTTACAGTCACCTGTATCCGAACAAACAAGCAGAGGTAGCCAAAAAGCTTGACGACATCTGATAATCAAGCGTGTTGGCTACAAAAAAATCGTTCAAATGTAGCCATTTTGTAGCCAATAGCAAAATAAAACCCCGAAAATCCGCATAACGAAGGGATTTTCGGGGTAAAAATTTTTATTCCCACTCAATAGTAGCCGGCGGCTTTGACGTAATATCATAAACGATCCTATTGATATTCTTGACCTCGTTTACGATCCTCACAGAAACCTTTTCCAGCACATCGTAGGGTATCCGTGAGAAGTCCGCGGTCATGAAGTCGCTTGTGGAAACTCCGCGGAGCGCCAGCGTGTAGTCGTAGGTCCTGCCGTCGCCCATAACGCCCACGGAGCGCATACTAGTCAGCACGGCAAAATACTGATTTATGCTGCGGTCAAGACCGGCGTTTGCGATTTCCTCGCGGAAGATAGCGTCGGCGTCCTGTAAAGTTGCGACCTTCTCCGGGGTGATGTCGCCTATGATACGGATCGCGAGTCCCGGACCGGGGAACGGCTGACGCCAAACCAGCTTCTCGTCCAGTCCAAGCGTAGTTCCCAGCGCACGGACTTCGTCCTTAAACAGCAGACGCAGCGGCTCAATGATCTCCTTGAAATCAACATAGTCGGGAAGCCCACCCACGTTGTGGTGGCTCTTGATGACTGCCGCATCGCCAAGCCCGGATTCGATGACGTCGGGGTAAATAGTACCCTGTACGAGATAATCAACCTTGCCAATCTTCTTTGCTTCTTCTTCAAATACACGGATAAATTCCTCGCCGATTATCTTGCGTTTTGACTCCGGCTCGGTGACCCCAGCCAGCTTGCCGAGGAATCTTTCTCCGGCGTTCACGCGGACGAAATTAACGCCGCTGTCAGCGAAAGCAGCCTCTACCTCGTCGCCCTCGTTCTTTCTCATCAGACCGTGGTCAACGAAAATACAGGTGAGCTGACTGCCGATAGCCTTCGCCAGCAGCTTGCAGGCAACAGAGCTGTCAACGCCGCCGGAAAGCGCCAGCAGCGCTTTACCATCGCCGACCTTCTCGCGGATATCCCGGATCGCAGTTTCAGCGTAGCTCTCCATTGTCCAGTCGCCGCGGCAGCCGCATATTTTAGTGAGGAAGTTACCCAGCATATCAAAGCCCTGAACGGTGTGATTTACTTCAGGGTGGAACTGAACTCCATACAGCTTTCTTTCCTCATCAGCCATTGCGCCATAGGGACATTTTACGCTGTGACCAATTGACTTGAAGCCATCGGGAACTTTCGAAATGTAGTCGTTGTGGCTCATCCATACGATGGTGTTTTTATCCAGACCATCAAAAAGGGGAGATGATGTATCTATCTCACATTCTGTTTTGCCGTACTCTGAAAGAGAGGCGTCATGAGCAGGCTCAATTACTCCGCCTAATGCGTAAACCAAAAACTGAGCGCCATAGCATATACCCAGTACAGGAATACCAAGTTCCAGGATCTCCTTGTCCATTCTTGGAGATTCGTCAAGATAAACGCTGTTAGGACCTCCGGTGAAGATTATCCCCTTAGGGTTCATTGCCTTGATTTCTTCTATCGGGGTCTTGTAGGACTTGACCTCGCAGTAAATTTTGTGTTCTCTGACGCGGCGGGCGATAAGCTGATTGTACTGACCGCCGAAGTCCAGAACCAGAACTAACTCGTGGGACATTATATACCTCCGAAATAAATTAATGGTGGAACAAACGAATTCCGGTGAACGCCATGGTTATGCCGTACTTGTTGCATACCTCAATAACGTTGTCGTCACGAATAGAACCACCGGGCTGCGCAATGTACTGAACGCCGCTGCGGTGCGCTCTCTCAATGTTGTCACCGAACGGGAAGAACGCGTCCGAACCGAGGGAAACGCCCTTCATAGTGTCGAGCCATGCACGCTTTTCCTCACGGGTGAATACCGCAGGCTTAACCTTGAAGAACTTCTGCCATTCGCCCTCTGCAAGCACGTCCATGTAGTCGTCGCCGATGTAGAGGTCGATAGTATTGTCGCGATCTGCGCGGCGGATATCGTCAACGAACTGGAGGTTCATTACCTGCGGCGACTGGCGGAGATACCAGTTGTCCGCCTTTGTTCCGGCAAGACGTGTGCAGTGGATACGGGACTGCTGACCTGCGCCGATACCGATAGCCTGACCTCCGCACGCATAAGCTACGGAGTTGGACTGGGTGTATTTCAGCGTGATGAGCGCGATAGCAAGGTCGTGCTTTGCGCTTTCCGGCAGATCCTTTGCTTCGGTGGGAATATTCGCGAACAGTTCATCGTTGATCACCAGCTCGTTGCGTCCCTGCTCAAAGGTGATTCCGTACACCTGCTTGCGCTCGATAGGCTCGGGAACGTAGTCGGGGTCTATCTTGATAATGTTGTAGGTACCCTTTCTCTTTGATTTGAGTATCTCCAGCGCCTCCGGCTCATAACCGGGAGCGATAACGCCGTCGGAAACCTCTCTCTGAATAATTCTTGCGGTGGAAACGTCGCACACATCAGACAGCGCGATAAAATCGCCGTAGCTGCTCATGCGGTCAGCGCCGCGCGCTCTTGCGTAAGCGCAGGCGAGGGGTGATAGCTCACCGAGGTCATCTACCCAGTAAATCTTCGCGAGAGTATCGGTCAGCGGAAGTCCGATAGCAGCGCCCGCCGGGGAAACGTGCTTGAAGCTGGTCGCAGCAGGGTAGCCGGTCGCCGCTTTCAGCTCCTTGACAAGCTGCCAGCCGTTGAACGCGTCCATAAAGTTGATGTAGCCGGGTCTGCCGTTCAGCACCTCGATAGGGAGGTCTGCGCCGTTCGCCATGAATATGCGGGAAGGCTTCTGGTTGGGGTTGCAGCCGTATTTGAGTTCCAGTTCGTTCATGATCATATCTCCTTTTATACGTTTTTATTAACTATTCTGCTTTCATACTTTCCGGTTTCAATGTCGATATATCTTACGAACAGGGAAACCTTGTTGTCGGCGTTGAGATTAGTCCAGAGGAATTCGGTGAGCTTGTCGATATCCATATCGGGAATGATAACGTTCTTCGGCTCGCCCTCAAAGCTGGGGAGTCTGCGAACGCCGTCCTGCTCGATCTCGTCGCCGGCGTAGGTGTGGATAAAGCTCCCCTTGCCGGAAAGTGGATCGCTGTAAGCGTAGGTATATCTGCGGCAGGAAGAGCCGTCGCCGTCCGCAGACTTCAGAATGGACATAGCGTAATTCATGCTGCCGTTTTCAAGGTGGATTATGCCAGAAATACGGGGGGTGTAGTTGGGCTTGTCGTCCTCAAACTCACGGGTGCGTAGCGACTGTTCGAATGTCATCTGCTTGTCCATAAGCTCGTAGATAGTGTCGGTCTGGTCGCCGTTGGTGACTATCGTCTTGTTGCCAAGGACTCTCACCGGAGCGTAAATAATGAGGTGCGGGTCTACCATTTTGGAGGGGTCGAACGCCTGAGTTCTGATACCCTCGCCGTCCTCAATAAACACGCGGTTGCGGCTGTTTTCGCTTCTGCCCATGATGAAATAAGCGGTGACAGCCTTCTTGCCGTCGGCAGATCTGCCGACGATTATTCCTCTGCCGTGGTAGGCAAGTGAATTTAGTTCCTTGTCAAGCTCAATGTAGTTCATATTCATTTCCTTTCAGAATTTTCCTGCATAGCAGGTAGTTGTATAGCTAACGGAAACCTTTCCGTATCTGTGCCACTTGTCAAACAGCTCCAGCAGTTCCTTTACAAAGGGCTGGAAATTCTCGTCACCCTTCCTTGGAGCATAGGAGCGTGAAAGCGCGTCGCCGATGAACTGCTCACGGCTCATCATGACGGGGTTTTCCATTTGGAACACCTCGACTGTGCTGAAATACTCGTTCCGCAGGAATCGGTCGCCCTCCTCGTCAGACCGTATTCCAACGTGACCCCGTGCGCCGAACAGAGGGCAGTATTTCCGACAAATATCTTCGCGCTCCGGCATGATACCTCCCTGAAAGCGGCTGTTGAAGATTATCGCCAGCCTGCCGTCCGGGGTGAGGATACGCTTACATTCCTCCCGGAACTTCACCTCGTCGAACCAGTGGAACGCCTGCGCCACGGTCACCAGCCCGAAGCTGTGAGAGGGCAGCCCGGTGTCCTCGGCGGAGTTTGTGAATATCTCCGCCCTGCCGCGGACGGTGCGCAGAAGTTCCCGGCACATGTCGAGGTTTGGCTCTACCGCCGCCACCTGCCACGGCTTCGCCAGCAGCTTCTCGGTGAACTTCCCAGTACCCGCGCCGATGTCCGCGACTGCCTCGGCTTTTGTGAGGTTATACAGTCTGTCCACGACAACGGCAGGGTAGGAGGGGCGGTATTTCGCGTATATTCCGGCTTTCCCGGTGAATTTTGCTTCGTTCATAGCTTATCTCCACTCCTCCTTAACGTCATTTTGTCCTGATTCAGAAATGCGCCGTTTACAGTGAGTCAAGGCTGATTGAGATAGTTGTCCTCGCCGGGGTAATACTCCCACGGGTCGCAGCCGAAGTATTCTCCGACATACACCGCCTCGCCGTCCCGGACTGCCCATTCCATGCCGTCCGGGTCGAGGTCGCAGTTGAATTCCAGCACGAACGCGGCGGGAGCTTCCTCTTCATCATACATCTTCGGCGGCTGGATAACCAGCCGGACGGGGCATACGAATTTTAGAATATCCCGCAGCGGGGAATCCTCGGTGAATTCACAGTCAAGCTCCTCGTCGTACAGACCGCCCTCTGCGGCGTGATCCAGCGCGAAAGCGGCGGTGGCGCGCAGCAGCTTTTCAAGCAGCGCGTCCTCCATATCTAGGAACGCCGCCGCGCATTTCTGCACATAATCCTCTGAGCCGTCACGGGCGCTGACCGCGATATCAAATTCCGAAAGGGGACTGGTAATCGACCCCTCCCAGCCGTACAAGGTCATTTTAAGATCGTGTACGGGAGTTTGTTTCTCATAAAAAGGTTTGTTCATATTGTTCCACGAAATCAGTCGTCAATGACAGTAACGCCGTTTTCCACATGGATTTTATCTTGGCAGAACAGCGACACCGCCTGCGGAAGTATCTTCCACTCAGCCTGCTCCATAATCCGCCGCTGGAGTACCTCCGGCGTATCGCCGGATTTGACCTCCACCGCTTTTTGCAGGATTATCGGTCCGGCGTCGCACTCGGACGTAACGAAATGCACCGTCGCTCCCGAAACCTTTACACCCTTTGCCAGAGCCGCTTCGTGTACATGCAGTCCGTAGAAGCCCTTGCCGCAGAAGCTCGGTATCAGCGCCGGGTGAACGTTGATCATTTTGTTGGGGAACGCTTCGCACACCTGCTCGTCAAGTATCGTCATGAAGCCCGCGTAAACTACCAAATCCGCCTTTTCCTCCAGCAGAGCGTCACGCATTGCGCGGCTGTACGCTGAAACGTCCGGGAAATCCCTGCGTATCAGTGTGCGGGTCTTAATGCCGTTGTTCTTCGCGCGTTCCAGCGCGTAAGCGTCCGCCTTTGAAGCTATAACGCAGGTGATCTTGCCGCCCTTTATCTCGCCGCGCTTCTCCGCGTCGATAAGCGCCTGTAAATTAGTGCCGCCGCCCGACACCAGGACTACGATATTCTTCATGGCTTCTCCTCTTTATTGTTTTAAGTTGATTTCTATGTTGGAATAGCTCTTTTCTGTGCGGGAATCCGGCTCGTCGAACGGGTCGGTGTACTCCCCCACAATGGAGTAGCAATCCAGCTCCAGCCGCCGGAACACCTCTTTGTCCTCTGCTGAGTTCATCACCCCGAACCACGGCTTGCCGTCTATCGTAACCGTTCCCTTGAACGCGCTGTGTGGGTAGTGCTTGTACTCGTCCCCCTGCTTAGACAGCCTTATCCCAAACGCTGAAAGCACCGTGCCGTTGTTGGTGTAGCAGCACAGACCGAGGTCGTCCCATGCGTAATTCACACGGTTTACTATCATTACCTTGCCGTGTACCTGCTCAAGGTACTCCATGTTTTCTTCCCTTGTCTTGTACTTCACCGCTCGTGGCTTGCCGAGCAGCTTTTCCAAAGCGGAAATGTGGGTCGGCATATCCACCGGAACACCGTCAATATTCAGCCCAGAGCCGGTGATGTTGATGTTGTTAATAGTTACGGTCTGCTGCGGCGTTTTATTCCCGCCGAACAGCCTTTGTAATTTATCTGCAAAAACCATTATGGCTTCTCCTGCTTCGGTGAACTGAATATTTCAGACACTTCAGAGTCCAGCGCGATCTCAATGTTGGTGTAGTCCTTTTCGGTGCGAAGCTTGTCTTTCTTCTGAGGATCGGTGAAAGCGCCGTGAATTTTGTGTACCCCGAACTTGAAGCTCTTGCTGTAACTGCCGGACGACTCCGGCTTTACCGGCTTCATAAGTTCAAACCACGGCTGCCCGTTGAACGTGATTTCCCCCCGAACATACTACTGGGGGAAGCAGTCGGCATTTCCCGGTAGGCATACGGTCTTAACTGAAACTGGATCGCTCTGACAGTCACCCTGTCGTAGCAGTACGCCTTTATTCCCAGCTCGTGCCAGACGAAATTCAGCCGCTACGGTGTGGTTTGATTGAGATAGGCGTTCTGCTTGTCGCTCAGCACGTCTATGTACATTTTGCCGAACACGAACTTCTCCGGCTCGCCAAACAGCTCGACAAGCTCCGTCAACTGGATAGGGAAGGTGTAGCTCTTTCCGTTCAGCTCGATAGCTGTTTCGGTGAGGTTTACGGTGATATTCTGCGAGGGAGTGCGGTCGTAGTCCTCAGCGGGGTCGTGGACCTCCGCTGAGGGGGCTTGCTTGCGTAATTTGTCAAATAATCCCATGACGCTCTCCTTGATCGTATTTTTCCCGAAAACACATCAGGGGGGCGGACGAAACGCCCGCTCCCTGCGTGTAATTATTCTATAATAACGCCCTCGTCGCTTACTATGGTCTCGCCGATAACGAACGCATTTTCGCCGTTTTCCTTCAGGATATCCACAGCCTTCTGCGCGTCAGCCTTGTCTACGACTAACATCATGCCGATACCCATGTTGAATGTATTGTACATGTCATGCTCCGGGATATTGCCTTCCTGCTGCATGAGCTTGAAGATCGCGGGTACTTCGTAGCTATCCTTTTTGATCTTCGCGGTGATACCGTCGGGAAGCGCCCGCGGGATATTCTCATAGAAGCCGCCGCCGGTGATGTGGCTGATAGATTTCACATTCAGCTTGGAGATAACGTCCAGAACAGGTTTTACATAAATTCTTGTAGGAGTGAGCAGCGACTCGCCGAGGGAGGTCCCCAGCTCCGGATAGAAGGTCTTGAGCTTCTGCTCGTTCACGTTGAATATCTTTCTCACCAGCGAGAAACCGTTGGAGTGAACACCGCTGGAGGCGATACCGATTATTGCGTCGCCGGGCTTTACCGTGGAGGAGTCGAGGATCTTGGACTTGTCAACGATACCGGTGCTGTAACCTGCAATATCGTACTCGTCCTCCGCCATCATGCCGGGGTGCTCCGCAGTTTCGCCGCCTATCAGAGCGCAGCCCGCCTGCACGCAGCCGTCCGCAACGCCCTTTACTATCTCAGCAACCTTTTCGGGAACGTTCTTGCCGATCGCGATGTAATCAAGGAAGAACAGCGGCTTCGCACCGCAGCAGATTATGTCGTTTACGCACATTGCTACCGCGTCGATACCGATAGTGTCGTGCTTGTTCAGCAGCATTGCGATCTTGAGCTTTGTGCCTACGCCGTCAGTTCCGCTGACGAGCACAGGCTCTTTCATTCCTGCCAGATCCGGAGCGAACAGACCGCCAAAGCCGCCTATTCCGGAAATGCAGCCGGGTGTTGTGGTTCTGGCAACATGCTCCTTCATCAGACGTACTGCTTCATATCCGGCGGTAACATCAACGCCTGCTGCCTTGTAGCTTTCGCTGTAACTTTTCATTTTACTGCCCTTTCATGTCATTATAATCAAGTCCGCTGAACAAACACGCTTAGCGTTATTCTTCGAACTTCATCTCAAATTTGTCCTTAGGTATCTCGTCGGGGACTTCTATCGGGTATTCCCCGGTGAAGCAGCCTGTGCAGAAATCACAGCCTGCGTTCTCGGCAATCTTCTTCACGCTGTCGGTGCTGAGGAAGCCGAGGGAATCCGCCCCTATGATCTTCGCTATCTCCTCGACGGAGTGCTTGTTCGCGATAAGATTCTCCTTGCTGTCGATGTCAGTGCCGAAGAAGCACTCGCTGATAAACGGCGGCGAGGAAATACGCATGTGTACCTCTTTAGCCCCGGCGTGGCGCAGCAGCTTTACCACCTTTGCGGAGGTAGTGCCTCTGACGATACTGTCGTCGATAAGAACCACGCGTTTGCCCTTTACCACGTCCGCGACTGCGTTCAGCTTGATGCGCACGGAGTTTTCGCGCATACCCTGCGTCGGCTGAATGAACGTTCTGCCGATATAGCGGTTCTTTACGAACCCTACGCCGTAGGGGATACCGCTCTGCTGTGCGAAGCCCAGTGCTGCGTCCAGACCGCTGTCCGGACAGCCGATAACCACGTCCGCCTGAACAGGGTGCTCCAGCGCGAGGTAATGCCCGGCGCGGAGTCTTGCGCGGTGAACGCTCGCACCCTCGATAACAGAGTCGGGACGTGCGAAATATATGAACTCGAACACGCACATTGAGCTTTTCTGACCACAGTGAGTCTTTATGCTCTCAACGCCGTTCTCGTCTACAACTACGATCTCGCCCGGCTCGATATCCCGGACGAATTCGGCGCCGATACTGTCCAGCGCGCAGCTTTCCGAAGCGAAAACATAGCCTGCGTCGTCCGGCAGTCTGCCCAGACACAGCGGGCGAAAACCCTGCGGGTCACGCGCCGCGATGAGCTTTTTCGGCGACATTATCACAAGGGAGTAGGCTCCCTTGATCTTATACATTGCCTTTTCCACCGCCTGCTGAATTGAAGCGGTTTCAAGGCGTGCCTCGGTAATTGCGTAGGAAATGACCTCGGTATCGCTTGTGCTGTGGAAGATAGCGCCTTTCAGCTCATACTGCCTCCGCAGGTCAAGCGCGTTGATGAGGTTTCCGTTGTGGGCGATAGCAAGTGCGCCTTTCACATGGCGTACTGTCATAGGCTGGCAGTTCGCGGTGTTGACGTTCCCGGTTGTGGAGTAACGCACATGTCCCACAGCGATCTTTCCCTGCCCGAATTCAGTCAGGGTGCGCTCTGAGAACACCTCGTTCACCAGACCCAGACCCTTGTGCGTCTTGAATACGCCGCGGTCGTTGACTACGATACCGCAGCTCTCCTGACCCCTGTGCTGAAGTGCATACAGCCCGAAATATGCTGAATGCGCCACATCGGTTGGCGTGTTGGTGTAGATACCAAATACGCCGCATTCCTCGTGTATATTACCCGACAAAGATATCATTCCTTTCCGTTCCAGCAGTAGCTGCAAAGCCCGCTTTCGGGAAGTCCGACAGCCTTTACCGTGCCTTCGAGGGACTGGAATTCAAGCGACGTGAGCTTTAAGCGCTTGCAGATCTCTGCACGCAGGCGCTTTCCGCGCTCGGTGTTGGTGTCGCTGTATTCGCTGATGTGCTTTACGCCCTCGTCGCCCTCAAATTCATGAATGATACGGCGGGCGATAAGGTCCATCTCTGAGTTGCTGCGGGAGAAGTTCAGATACTTGCAGCCGTACATGATCGGCGGACATGCAGAACGCATGTGAACCTCCTTAGCCCCGTTCGCATAGAGGAACTCCACGGTTTCCCGGAGCTGAGTTCCGCGCACGATGCTGTCATCGACAAACAGGAGCTTTTTCCCCTCGATAAGCTCGTGAACGGGGATCAGCTTCATCTTTGCAACCTTGTTTCTCATGGACTGGCTCTGGGGCATGAAGCTCCGCGGCCATGTGGGGGTGTACTTTATAAATGGACGGGCGAAGGGGATACCGCTGCGGTTTGCATAGCCTATCGCGTGGGGAACACCGGAGTCCGGAACGCCGCAGATAAAGTCAACGTCCGGCAGCGTGCCGTTCTTGATGTCATGCTCCGCCATGATCTCGCCGTTTCTGGTGCGCATGGTCTCTACCGTTACTCCCTCGTATACCGAGTTTGGGTAGCCGTAGTAGGTCCACAGGAAGGTACAGATCTTGAGGTCCTTCTGGCAGCCCTCGCTTAGTACCTCAGCCTTTTTCGGAGTGATCTTCACGATCTCGCCCGGCAGCATTTCCCGGTAGATGTCGTAGCCCAGCTTCTGGAACGCGAAGCTCTCAAAGGAAACGCAGTAGCCGTCCTCGCGCCTGCCGATGATTATCGGCAGCCTGCCGTCCTTGTCACGGGCAGCGATGATCCCGTCCTCGGTGAGGATAAGCAGGGACATTGTTCCCTTGATCTTTTCCTGCGCGTAGCGAATACCCTCGGTAAGCGAGTCCTTCTGCGCGATAAGCGCGCCGATCAGCGCGGAGGAATTCACCTTGCCGCTGCTCATTGCCTCAAAGCTTGCGTGGGAGGTGCTTAAAAGCTCCTCGCACAGCTCGTCCGCGTTGTTGATTATGCCGATGTTGCACACCGCGTAGGTGCCGAGCCGCGATCTCAGCAGGATAGGCTGCGGGTCAGTGTCGCTTATGCTGCCTATGCAGAGGCTGCCCTCCATGCCTTCTACGTCGTTCTCAAACTTGGTGCGGAACGGCGAGTTCTCAATGCTGTGAATGCTTCTCTGGAAGCCCTTTTCGGGAGAGTAAGCAGTCATGCCGCCTCTGCGGGTCCCGAGATGTGAATGATAGTCAGTGCCGAAAAATACGTCGCTTATGCAGTTGTTATCCGACGCTGCTCCAAAAAAACCGCCCATATAAAGTTATACCGCCTTTTCTCTCTGTCCCGTATCGGGGCGGTAGACCCCGGATACGGTGTAATATCCCGTTCTCTTTAACATTTGACAGGGGATTGTCGCCAGCCTGTAATTACTCACCGAAGATACGGCGCATGATCTCCTGATATGCGTCCTCAACGCCGCCCATATCTCTGCGGAAGCGATCCTTGTCCAGCTTCTCATGAGTGGTGGAATCCCAGAAGCGGCAGGTGTCCGGGGAGATCTCGTCGGCGAGGATTATCTGACCGTGGTAACGTCCGAACTCGATCTTGAAGTCGATAAGGTCGATGTTGAGCTTCTTGAAGTATTCAAGCATGAACTTGTTTACAGCGAACGCATACTTTGTGATAGTGTCGATCTCCTCCTGTGTAGCAAGACCCAGACCGAGCGCGTAGTAGCTGTTGATGAACGGATCGCCGAGGTCGTCGTTCTTATAGCTGAATTCCAGTGTGGGCTGCTTGAGGGGAGTACCCTCCTCAATGCCGAGCTTCTTGGAGAAGCTGCCGGCAGCAACGTTTCTTACGATAACTTCCAGCGGAACGATCTCGACCTTCTTTACAACGGTCTCGCGGTCGTTGATCTCCTCAACGAGGTGGGTGGGAATTCCTTCCTTTTCAAGAAGCCCGAACATGTAGTTGGTCATCTTGTTGTTGATAACGCCCTTGCCGCTTATCTGACCCTTTTTCAGACCATTGAACGCGGTAGCGTCGTCCTTGTAGGACACCATAACATAGTCGGGGTTTTCTGCAACGGCGAAAACCTTCTTCGCCTTGCCCTCGTAAAGCTGTTCTGCCTTTGTGTAGCTCATAGTGATATCTCCTTTTGAAATTATGTTTATATTCCTGCCCCGTGAGGGGTAATTTTGCTAAGTCAGATCTCTTTTGCAGTTTCCTGCATTTTCTTGTCGGCAGCGAGGTTCTTCTCGTTCTGCTTCTTCTTGAATTCCAGCAGCTTGTCCGCGAGTTCAGCGTCGGACACCGCAAGAATCTCCGCTGCAAGATAGCCGGCGTTCGCCGCTGAGTCTATCCCGACGGTAGCCACGGGAACTCCCGGAGGCATCATGACAGAGCTTAACAGTGCGTCAACGCCCTCCAAAGCCTTTGCCTTGACAGGTATCGCGATCACCGGCAGGGTAGTGTTACCTGCGATAGCGCCCGCCAGATGAGCCGCCATTCCCGCAGCGGCGATTATCACACCGAAGCCGTTTTCACGGGCGTTCTGTGCGAACTCAGCCACCTCTTTAGGGGAGCGGTGCGCTGAAAGCACCCTCATCTCAAACGGGATACCGAATTCCTTTAATGCCTCCGCAGCCTTGCGGACGACCGGGAAATCGCTGTCGCTGCCCATGACGATGCCGACTTTTTTCTGTTCTGACATAATTATCCGTCCTTTCATACCCGAAAATAAAAATAGCTGTATGCGGAAATACAGCTAAATTACACTTCTGCTTTCTGAATTTTGGTTGCACTTATTCTGTAAAAAGAAGCCATAATTGAGCTGAAGCGCCCGTGTACTGAGAATACGCCCATCATCTATCATTCTCCTTACTTACAGAGTAAATGCGATATCTGCTAAAAATTGCCGTCAAACGAGGGCATGGCAGAATAACATAATTATATTTTACTATATTATTGCCGGAATTTCAAGTGCTTTTTGAAAAATTCCACAAATTTTATCAAAAAGAAGGACTTTTATGCTGAAAATCCGGCAATATTCCGGAAAACGCCGTCATGTCACAGCAGCTCCGCTCCGTTTATCCGAAGCCCGAATCCCACGCCGAGGAACTCCGCGGCGCGCTGGCAGAGCTTCATTCTGTCGAGGAATATCTCGAAATATTCCATGATAGAGGATATCTGCTGGTCAATGGTAAGCTCAAGGATAAGCCGCTTCTTGTCCTCTGAGAAGTACAGCGTGGACTTTTGCACCGCGTAATTCACCCGGTCGTGAATGTCCTTGGCGAGGTTCTCGCTGCTGGGGACGAAAGGCCCGTCCGCCGAACGCACTCTTGAGCGCCGCACGTCGGACTTGTCGGCAATGATAAGCGCCGCTGCGATAGGAGTTACCGGCGCGGCAGTTCCCTCGTCGTGATTGCCGATAGCGGAAACTATCAGCGAAATTTCGTCCGCCGGCATACCGAGGTTGTCCAGCAGACGGAACGCCATTACAGCACCGCTCTGGGCGTGGTCTACGCGGTTTATCACGTTGCCGATGTCGTGCATGTAGGCGGCTATTTCGGCAAGCTCACAGGTGCGCTGCTCATAGCCGAGGGTGGTGAGTATCATGAACGCAGTGGCAGCGGCGCGCTCAACATGGGCGTTGGAATGTTCCGTATAGCCTATCGTGCTGAGCGCTGCGTCCGCGTAGTTGATGTAGGTTTGTATATCCTTGTTGCGGCGGATATACTCATAGGTCAGGTTGCTCATATGGTGTTCCTCCGATTTTTACGCTCTTGTCAGTCTGAACATTGCAGCGCCGTGGGGCTTTACTTTTGCGGAAATGCTGCCGGAAACGCTGCTGTCCGCTCCTGTCCATATCTCGTGCGCGTTGAGCCGGCATTCCACCGGCAGCTCCGCCGTGATTTCGCATTCTTCCTCGCCACAGTTGAAAAGCGCCGCATAGAAAGTACTTCCGTCCGTGTGGGTGGTGAACCACGCTATCTGCTCGCCGCCGTTCACCATTTTGCGGAACAGCGGGTGCGCTGAGTGGGTGTTGTTCAGACAGTCAATGAGCTCCGTGTTGGTCAACAGGCTCATGGTGAAGTCGTCGAACTTTGTCATTTCGCCGCCGATAATGAGCGGAGAGCGCATAATGCTCCACAGACTCATCATGGTGATAAGCTCGTCGTGGCTGAATTTCGTCCAGCCGTCGGGTCCGTAGTCCTGCAATATTGCGCCTATCGGCAGCATATCTGCGTCCGGGAAGTGTCCCGATCCGGCGTGGATACACCAAGTCTGCGCCCTGCTGAACATGTCGTGGAGCTGCGGCCAGTTGTCCCAGAAATCGTCTGTGATACGCCACATATTGCTTACCTGCTTGTAAAGCTCCGCCTTTTCGGGGAGCGCCGCTCCGGGAGATAGGCTCAGCACCATATCCCTGCCGCAGGAGCGCAGAGATTCACTGAGCATTACAAGCTCGCTTTCCTCGTGGGGAAGCTCGCGGCATATATCGTCCACCTTGATGAAGTCCACGCCCCATGAGCTGTACAGCTCGAACAGACTGTCGTAGTAGGCGCGTGCGCCCTCCTTTTCCGGGTCAACGCCGTACATATCGGTGTTCCACTGGCATATACTGGAGGTCTTGGCGATTTGCCTTGCGGTCTTGTCAGTCCCCTTTATCGGGGTGTTGCGGTGGACAGCCTGACGGGGTATGCCGCGCATGATGTGAATACCGAATTTCAGACCCAGCGAGTGGACATACTCCGCCAGCGGAGCGAAGCCCTTGCCGCCGGCGCTGGACGGGAATCTGTTCTCGGCGGGTATCAGCCTTGAATATTCGTCCATGCAAAGCTCGGTGAAGGGGTGGTACTCATGATTCTGTGCAGTGGGTTCGCTCCACTGAATGTCAACGACGATATATTCCCAGCCGTACTGCTTGAGGTGCTTCGCCATGAAGTCGGCGTTGGCACGGACAGTCTGCTCGTTCACGGCAGCGCCGTAGCAGTCCCAGCTATTCCAGCCCATTGGGGGAGTTTTTGCGACCATAGTTTTTCTCCTTTGAAGTGTTGTTGCTCATACTATATTAGTATATCATAAAACACGGGAGATTTCAATACAAAAATATAAAAAACCACAAGTGCTGCACAAGATATTGGACAAAATATATTTTCACTTTAACTTATAAAAAGAATATGTCCAATGATCCTGCAATTGCTTCTTACTGCAAAAAAAATACATAAATATACAATAGTATTTCGTTTAAATTGGTATTTATGTGAAAAAACGTGTCTTTGTGTTGTGCATTTTGCACATAAGGGCTGCTTGAATTGCAGCATAAATAGATTTATGCTACAATTTTTGCGCAAAGACAAGTAATATGTCTTGACCCGGATAGAGTTTTATAGTAGAATAGATTTTAGCCTAAGCGCAGACTCCGATATTGGAGTGTATTACAGCACAGGCTGTAAATGTATTTTTCAGGAGGAAGAATTATGAAGAAGATTTTTGCATCTATGATGGCGGCTGCCATGGTAGTTGGCCTTGCAGGCTGCTCCAGCAATGGCGGCGAGGGCGGTTCCAGCAATGGCGCAGCGTACAAGCTCGGTATGGGCGTTTCCACCTCTACCGATTCATCTGCTGCCGGCAATGCACAGGTTGACGCTACTGTTGCAGCAGTAGTTCTTGACGCTGACGGAAAGATCGTTTCCTGCAAGGTCGATGTGGCTCAGAACAAGATGGCTGTTACCGACGGCGAGGTTCCCGAGGACGTTGCTTCCATGACCTTCAAGACCAAGAAGGAAAAGCTCGAGGAGTACAACATGAAGCAGGCTTCTCCTATCGGCAAGGAGTGGTACGAGCAGGCTGAGGCTTTCGAGGCTTTCGTAGTTGGCAAGACCGCTGACGAGGTCGCTGCTATCCCGGTAGAAACTACCGAGAATGGTCACGTTGTAACAACAGACGAGACCCTTAAGGCTGGCTGCACCATGAGCATAAACGCTCTTATTGACGCAACCGTTAAGGCGTGCAAGGACGACAGCGCTGCTGATTTCACCGGCGACGCAACACTTGCACTTACCTGCAAGACCTCTGTTGATTCTGCAACTGCTTCCGCAGCAGACGGCGAGGACGGCGTCGCAGCTATGTACACCTCTTTCGCAGCAGTAGCAGTTGACGGCGACGGCAAGCTCGCAGCAGTATGCTATGACGAGGTTCAGCCCAAGGTAACCTTTGACGCAGCAGGCGAGATCACTTCCGATACCTCTGCTGAGATCAAGACCAAGAGAGAGAAGAAGGAAGAGTACAATATGAAGGGCGCTTCCGCGATCGGCAAGGAGTGGTACGAACAGAACGACGCTTTTGAGAGCTTCGTTACCGGCAAGACCAGCGCTGAGATCTCTGCTATCCCCACCGAGACCACCGATAACGGTCACGTTGTAACAACTGACGAGACCCTTAAGGCTGGCTGCACCATGAGCGTAGGCGGCATGATCGAGACAGTTGTAAAGGCAATGGGTCTTGTAGGCTGATCTATTCAGCAGAGCTGACAGTTTTAATTTGACGCAGGAAGATGAGAGGTCATGTTGCCTCTCATCTTTTTGGCTTGAATAGGAGTGCTATGATGTACAAAAGTATGGTCAGGAAAGCGATAGCCGTGATCCTTGTGACCGCTGTTTGCGTAAGCACTGCCACCGGCTGTGCGCGGCAGGAGAAGGTGCGCTGTTCTAAAACCTATCTTGAGTTTTTTGACACTGTAACACAGATAATCGGCTATGAGAATGACGAGGAAGTGTTTTCGCAGAACTGCGAAGCGGTATATGCCCTGCTTGAGGAATACCACCAGCTTACTGACATATATCATAATTATGAGGGAGTAAACAATGTCCGCACCATAAACCGCAATGCCGGGATAGAGCCGGTAAAGGTGGACGAAAAGCTGCTGGATCTGCTGGAATTCTCAAAGGAGATGTGCGAGGTCACAGACGGAATGTGCAATATCGCTATGGGAAGCGTGCTGTCGATCTGGCACAAGTACCGTGAGCAGGGGATCGACGATCCCGAAAACGCCAAGCTGCCGCCTATGGAGGATCTGAGCGCAGCGGCGGAGCATTGCAGTATCGACGCGCTGATCATTGACAGGGAGGTCGGTACGGTTTACCTTGAAGATCCGGATATGTCGCTTGATCTGGGCGCGGCGGCAAAGGGCTATGCCGTTGAGAGGGCGGCGGAGCTTCTTGTAAGCAGGGGAGTCACCGGCGGTTACAGCATAAATATCGGCGGAAATGTCAGAACTATCGGCACAAAAAGCGAGGATTCCGACTGGGCGGCGGGAATACAGAATCCCGACACCGACAGCGAACAGCCGTATATCGTGCGGGTAAAGCTGAACGGAGCGGCGCTTGTTACCAGCGGAAACTATCAGCGTTATTATGAGGTAGACGGGGTGCGTTATCACCACATAATCGACCCGAATACGCTTATGCCGCTGAACTATTTCGATTCGGTATCTATCCTTTGCAATGACAGCGGAATGGCGGACGCGCTTTCCACCGCGCTGTACAATATGCCGGTACAAGACGGGAAAAAGCTCCTGTCGGAAATAGGAAACACCGAGGCGATTTGGGTCTTTTCGGACGGAAGCTATGACTGCACGGAGGGATTCGCAGAGCTGATCATTGATTAAGCTGTATGCTGTGTAAAATATATGTCGCTATTTAAAGAAAAATTTACTAAAACCTAATATTATAGAGAGAGGTGTTGACAAAAACTCCTCTCTTGGTATATAATAAACCATAGTATGTCTTTTTGAACTCAAAAGGACACAATGACTTTTATTGCGAATGAGAGGTTAGATCAAATGCCACTATTCATGCTCAAAGGCGCGCATGTTCCGCATAGGAAGAACACCGCGCAAATGGCGGCAGTAAGAATGCCTGCACCGAAATCGGTCACGATACCTGTTTCCATGCACATTGGCGCACCTGCCGTTCCCGCTGTAAAGGTGGGAGATCATGTTGATGTCGGCGACGTTATCGCGACCGCAGGCGGGTTTGTAAGCGCGTCTGTTCATGCGAGCGTGTCCGGTACTGTAAAGAAGATCGACACCATTCTTGTAAGTTCGGGCAATAACGTGAACGCTATCACAATTGAGTCCGACGGCGAGATGAAGGTGTCCGAGGCGGTAAAGCCCCCGAAGCTGGAAACCTTCGAGGACTTTATCAATGCCGTTAAGGACTGCGGTCTGGTCGGTTTGGGCGGTGCGGGATTCCCCACCGCAGTAAAGCTGAAGATCGACGATCTGTCCCGGATCAAGGCTGTCGTCATCAACGGCGCCGAGTGTGAGCCGTACATCACCAGCGACACCAGAACCATGCTTGATGAGGCAGACTGGCTGAAGGAGGGCTTTGCGCTACTTGAAAAGTTCCTCAAGGTCAAGAACATCATTATCGGTATCGAGAAGAACAAGCCCGAGTGTATCGCAAAGATGAACGAGCTTGCGGCGGCGGATCCCTGCCTTACTGTCAAGCCGCTCCCCAGCGTATATCCGCAGGGCGGTGAAAAGGTTCTGATATACCACACCACCGGCGCGGTAGTTCCGGAGGGAAAACTTCCTCTTGACGCCGGCGCAGTCGTGCTGAACTGCACCACTCTTGCGGTTCTGGCAAAATACTGCAAGACCGGTATGCCGCTGGTCGAGAAGTGCGTTACCGTTGACGGCAGCGCAGTGAAGAATCCCCAGAACGTTATCGTTCCTATCGGTACTTCCATACAGGATCTGATAGATTTCTGCGGCGGCTTCAAGGAGGAGCCGGGCAAGGTGCTTTACGGCGGGCCGATGATGGGTATTGCTGTCCCGAACACAGAATGTCCTATCATCAAGAACACAAACGCTATCATTGCGCTGAACGCCAAGGACTCACAGCCCAAGAAGCAGACCGCCTGCATTCGCTGTGGTAGCTGTGTAGATCACTGCCCGCTGCACCTCAATCCTGTCGCGCTGTCCAAAGCATTCAGAGACGGCGACTGCGAGGAGCTTAAGAAGCTGAAAGTAAACCTGTGCATGGAGTGCGGCTGCTGTGCCTTTGTATGTCCTACCGGACAGCCGCTTGTTCAGCGGAACAAGCTGTCTAAGGCTATGTTAAGAAACTATAAACCAGAGGAGGGAAAGAAATGAGTAAATTAACTGTTACTTCTTCTCCGCATATATACACGAGCCGCACGACCCGTTCGATCATGCTGGACGTACTGATCGCACTTCTTCCGGCTTCGGTCGCGTCGGTCATCATTTTCGGAATAAGCAGCCTGTTTGTTATCGTCACCTGCGTGGCGGCGGCAATGCTCTCCGAGTTTCTGTTCAACCTTATCTGCAAAAAGGAGCAGACCGTCGGGGATCTTTCCTCCGCGGTGACAGGTCTTCTGCTTGCTCTTAATCTTCCTGCGACCATTCCTCTGTGGCAGGCGGCGATTGGCGCGGTATTTGCGATAATCGTGGTAAAGTGCCTGTTCGGCGGTATCGGTCAAAACTTCGCGAACCCCGCCATTACCGCAAGAATTTTCCTGCTGCTGTCTTTCAGCGGCACAATGACCGCGGCGGTATTCCCCCAGAACGCCGACATCGTTTCCGGCGCAACTCCTCTGGGCGTGATCGGCGGTCAAGAGGGAACTATGCCTACATATCTTGATCTGTTCCTCGGAAACTGCGGCGGCGCTCTCGGTGAGACCTGCGCACTGGCGCTTCTTATCGGCGGCATTTACCTTGTTGTCCGCAGAGTGATAACATGGCAGACGCCTGTTGTATTTATCGCGACAGTTTTCCTGTTCTCGCTTGTTCTGGGGCAGGATCCCGTGGCTGAGATACTGAGCGGCGGTCTGTTTATCGGCGCGATCTTTATGGCGACGGATTACGCGACTACCCCCAACACTGCATGGGGCAAGGTCATCTTCGGGCTGGGCTGCGGTATCATCACCGTATTGATCCGTGTATACGGAAGCTACCCGGAGGGCGTTTCTTTCTCCATTCTGCTTATGAATATCCTTACTCCCTATATTGAGAGATGGACAAGAACAAAACCGTTTGGAGGTGCAAAGGCATGAATGATTCAGTAAAGAGCGTCATTGCTCTTGTGGCTATCTGCCTGGTTGTAACGCTTGCGCTTTCCGCAGTAAACTATGTTACAGCACCTATTATTGCGGAGAACAACGCTAATGCCGTTCAGTCATCCTTTGGTGAGGCGCTGCCCGGTGCAGACGGATTTGAGGAGGTCGAGCCTGCTGCCGACGCCCCCGAAACCGTAAAGGGCATATACAAGGAGAACAACGGCATAGGCTATGTCGTTACCCTTGAAACAACCTCTCAGTACAGTGAGTCGCCGATGGGAATCACTGTCGGTATCGGCACTGACGGCATAATCAAGAACATTGTTCTTACCAATTACGCTGAAACAAAGGATTTCGGCGCTGATTATCCCGCGACCTACGTTGGGCAGGATTCTGCCCTGTCCGGCCCTGAGCTTGTATCTGGAGTGACTTACTCCTCCACTGCTTTCAGAAACGCAGTAGCAGACGCGTACACCGCTTTATTTGCGGTAGCTGATGTGGCTGCGGGTGAGATGTCCGACGACCAGATGGCTGCTGAAGCTATCGGCGAAATGCTGCCGGCTTCCCTTGACAATACCGGCGCATGCAAGGTAGAGGAAGCGGACGGGTTGTTCGTAAGCACCAGCCGTACCGGCTATGCAATGGTAGCAGACAAGGTAGCATACGTTACCGACGCATTCGGTAATTATATAGGCAGCAAGTCCTTTGACGAGGCAGCTACTGAGGACGCTTCCGCAGTTGAGGCAGTTAAGGCTGCCGCGGCAGACGCATACGCAAAGGTAAGCGAGAAGAACTCCGAGCGTATCGTCAAGATGTATGAGGACGCTGAGGTTACAACGCTTGTTCCCGCAGGCGTTCAGTCCTCTGTGAACGGCGCATACCGCTTCACCAGCGGCGGCGCGACCTACTATGCTATGACCACCTCCACATTCGGCTTCGGCGGTCCGGTAAATATAATGTACGTCGTTGACGAAAACGGCACTATCGCAAAGTTCAAGGTTATTTCACATAACGAAACAGAGTACTACGGAGATGTCGTATCCCAGAGCGCATATACCGGCGGCTATCCGGGTCAGAACCTCGGTGATATCAGTGATGATGTCCTCGTGATATCCGGCTGTACCTTCACAACAAACGCTGTTAAAACCGCAGCAGATGATGTGGCGGCAGCTTTCAATGCAGTAAAGGAGGCTCAGTAATATGGAGAAACAAAGCAAGCTATCCATTTTGTTAAAGGGCTTCATCAAGGAAAACCCTGTATTCGTGCTGGTTCTCGGCACCTGCCCGACATTGGCGGTGACAGACTCCGTATCCCGTGCGCTCGGTATGGGTATTGCGGCTGCGTTAGTACTTATCTGCTCGAATATCGTTATTTCCGCGCTCCGTAAGGTCATTCCCGATAAGGTGCGTATCCCGTCCTACATCGTTATCATCGCCGGATTTGTAACCATAATCCAAATGCTGATGAATGCATACCTGCCCGACCTGTTCACAGCCCTCGGCACATATCTGGCGCTTATCGTTGTAAACTGCATTATCCTTGGCAGGGCAGAGATGTTTGCAAGCAAGCACACCGTTCTTGAGTCTGCACTTGACGGCATTGGAATGGGCGGAGGCTTCACCCTCGCGCTGTTCTGCATGGGTACGGTTCGTGAGATACTCGGTTCCGGCAGCTTCCTCGGCTTTAAGATACCGTTCCTTCAGGACTATTCTATCCCGTTCTTTACTCAGGCGGCAGGAGGATTTTTCGTGTTCGGCGTGCTTATCGCGGTAGTAAACAAGATAACAAAGGGGAAGGCTATCAGCAAGAAGGGATTCGGCTGTGCGAACTGTCCTTCCCGCACGACCTGCCAGGAGAATCCCGAAAATCTCGATTCAGCAAAGGAGGCCAAGTAATATATGGATACTTTAAAGGCGCTTCTTGTAATTCTTATGTCCAGCGTACTTGTTAACAACTATGTACTTAACAAGTTCCTCGGTATCTGCCCGTTCCTCGGAGTTTCCAAGAAACTTGACCAAGCGGCGGGCATGGGTACGGCGGTCACCTTTGTTATGCTGGTGGCGACTGCTGTTACATGGCCTATACAGACCTTCGTGCTGGATAAGCTGGGTCTTGGCTATCTTCAGACTATCGTATTCATTCTCGTTATCGCAACGCTGGTTCAGTTTGTTGAGATAATTCTGAAGAAGTATATCCCCGCGCTTCACAAGTCGCTGGGCGTTTATCTCCCGCTTATCACCACAAACTGCGCTGTTCTCGGCGTGACTATCAACAACATCAAGGACGGCTACAACTTCCTTGAGGCTATGGTAAGCTCCCTCGGCTGCGGACTTGGCTTCCTGCTGGCAATGGTGCTGTTTGCGGGCGTTCGTTCCAGACTTGACAGCGCCAATATCCCGGAGAGCTTCAAGGGACTTCCCGTTACACTTGCCGCAGCGTCCATTGTATCCATGAGCTTCATGGGATTTGCCGGCGTTGTTGACAAGCTGTTTGCATAAGGAGGCTGCGACATGAACGATTCATTATTAACAGCAGTCCTTGTTGCGGTCGGAGTTCTGGTCGCTATCGGACTTCTCTGTGCGCTCATTCTTGTTATCGCGGCGAAGTTCTTCGCCGTAAAGGTCGACGAGAAAGAGCTGAAGATACGCGCGTGCTTTCCCGGCGCGAACTGCGGCGCGTGTGGATTCACCGGCTGCGACGGCTACGCAAAGGCGCTTGCGGGTGACCCCACCCTGCCGGCTAATCTGTGCGTACCCGGCGGCGAGTCCACTGCCAAGCAGCTTGGCGAGGTGCTTGGCGTTTCCGTGGACGCTGCCGCAAGACAGGTAGCATACGTTCACTGCAACGGCACCTGCGCTAATACAGAGGAAAAGTACGACTACAAGGGGATTCCCACCTGTGCCGGAGCAAAGCTGTTCTACGGCGGCGACGGCGCCTGCACTACCGGCTGTCTGGGTTATGGCGACTGCGCAAAGGTCTGCCCGAGCGCCGCGATCTTCAACAACAACGGCGTTGCCTGTGTTGACCCGGCGAAATGTACCGGCTGCGGGCTGTGCGCAAAGGCTTGTCCGAATCTTGTTATCCGTCTTATTCCCGCTGACGCAGGCACAGTCGTTACCTGCAACAACAAGGAAAAGGGCGCGATAGCTACCAAGCAGTGCAGAAATTCCTGCATAGGCTGCAAGAAGTGTGAGCTGCACTGTCACAACGGCGCTATAAAGGTAGTTGAAAACTACGCGCACATTGATTACACGAAGTGCGACGGCTGCCATGAATGTGAAGGGCTTTGTCCAAGACATACTATCAAGCATGTAGACTTCAAACAGGCGCAGTGAGCGCATAAGTAACATCATGGGGAGTGCAGAAGCATTCCCCATAGTGATATTCGTGAAGTATCAGGAGAAGAATCAAGCATGAAGCACTTGGAAAAGAAACAAAGAAACGATATAATTCTCGTTGCTGCACTGCTTGCCGCCGCGGGGATAGCGTTCGGCGCTATTCAGCTTTTCAAAAAAAGCGGCGGTTATGCCGTGGTAGTGCAGGAGGGCAGGGAAGTGGCGACATACCCTCTGGACGAGGACGTTACCGTCACATTTACCTCTCCGGCAGGCGGCTATAACACGCTTGTGATCAAAGACGGAAAAGCCGATGTGACCGAGGCGGACTGCCCGGATAAGCTCTGTGTAAACCAGCACAGTATCAGCTACAACGGTGAAACTATCGTGTGCCTGCCGAATAAGCTGGTGGTGAAGATAGTTTCTGAAGCCGAGGCAGACGTGGATATTATCGCATAGGAGGACTTATGAAGATCAACCCAAAGTCGGTGGCGCTGCTGGGGATATGTTCGGCGCTTGCAATGGTACTGTCCTATCTTGAGAGCCTTATCCCGCTGTCGTTTGCTGTTCCGGGGATCAAACTGGGGCTTGCGAATATCGCGATCGTATTTGTATTGTATAAGCTGGGCGCAAAGGAAGCTGTGATAGTATCTCTGGTCAGGATCGTATGGGTGGCTATCCTTTTCGGGAACGCGCTGACTCTTGCATACAGCGCAGCCGGCGCGGTGCTCAGTCTGACCGCTATGATACTTTTGAAGCGCACAGAGCGTTTCTCAACGGTAGGAGTCAGCGTTATCGGCGGGATACTCCACAACACCGGGCAGATACTTGTAGCCATGCTGGTTATGGAAACCGCGCAGATCGTTTATTATCTCCCGGTACTCTGCATAAGCGGCATAGCTGCGGGCGTGGCTGTCGGATTAGTTTCTGCAATACTGATAAAAAGAGTGCCTGTTGATAAATTCAAATAATTGCTCTGAAAGTGCTGTCATTTTGGCAGCGCTTTTTTCATAGTAAAGAGTTCGTATTATCGTGACAATGCAGCTCCCCATTCAAATTATTATAGAATGATAATATACTAATATTGACAATGCTGCTGACACAGGATATAATAGTATTGTAAACCAACCCAGATGATCATGGTTTTGATCCGTGAGCGTCTGGTATACTGTATATTTTTAATGTTGCAATATGTAAAGGGAGAATAATATGGACATTTCAAAGATCGCGGCGCCCGGCTCACCTAAAAGCAAAATGGTATTTCATGAGGATCCGCAGCAGCTTCACATCAATACGCTGGAAAAGCATTGCTATTTTATTCCGTTTGCCGAGGGGCAGGACGCGTTTGCCAACCGGGAGCAGTCCAGCAGATTCGAACTGCTGAACGGCGAGTGGGGATTCAGATACTATAACAGCATAGTTGATCTGGAGGACGATTTCGTTTCTGTGCCCGCAGAAAATATGATACCAGTTCCTTCTAACTGGCAGCTTCACGGCTACGACAAGCCGCAGTACACCAACGTCTGCTACCCCATTCCCTACGACCCGCCCTACGTCCCGGACGATATCCCTGTCGGTGTTTACAGCCGCGGCTATAATTACGCCGCCGACGGAATGGACAGGATCTTGGTGTTTGAGGGCGTAGATAGCTGCGTATATCTTTACATAAACGGGGAGTTCGCTGGGTATTCACAGGTATCTCACTGCACATCGGAGTTTGACATTACGCCTTATCTTCATGAGGGTGAGAACAAGATCACCGCCGCAGTGCTGAAATGGTGCGACGGAACTTATCTTGAAGATCAGGACAAGTTCCGGCTGTCGGGGATTTTCCGGGACGTGTATGTTCTTTCACGTCCAAAAAATCGGCTGGAACACTACATCATAAAGGCAACAGTTTCTGAGGATATGCAATCCGCAAAGCTGTCTTTCACGCCGTTCGGCTGCCGTGTGAATGCAAAACTTATGGACACTGACGGAGAGTTTTTCGGCGGGTTTGCCTGCAATCCGGGGGAAACGATAGAGCTTGACATGCCGGTATTTAAAGCGTGGTCGGCGGAAGACCCGGCGCTGTATTCCATGATAATCACCGCCGGGGACGAGGTGATAGGCGAGCGGTTCGGTTTCCGCAGCATTACCGTCGAAAAGGGTGTTGTGAAGATTAACGGCAGACCGGTGAAGTTCAAGGGCGTGAACCGTCACGACAGTTACCCGGACACCGGATATTACGCTTCTGTTTCGCAGATGAAGCAGGATATTGAGCTTATGAAACGTCACAACATCAACGCTGTGAGAACTTCTCACTACCCGAATTCGCCGCTGTTCTATCAGCTTTGCGATGAGTACGGTCTGTATGTAATTGACGAGGCGGACATGGAATCTCACGGCTGTGTTGAGGTCTACAATGACTTCAAATGGAGCAAGGGGTATGACGGTATCGCCCTGCTTGCCTGTGACGAGCGCTTCAGAAAAGCGATAACCGACCGCGCGGAATCCCTTGTAAAGCGCGACATCAACCGCCCCTGCGTGGTGTTCTGGTCGCTTGGTAACGAGAGTGGCTACGGAACAAATATGCTGGCGGCAGGTGAGCTGGTGAAGTCGCTGGACGACACGCGGCTTCTGCATTACGAAAGCACACATCATCTTGACGATACCCCGAATGACATTCTGGACGTAGTATCGGAGATGTACACCTCTCCGGAGGATATGCAGAAATTTCTGCAAAACGAGCAGGAAAAGCGCCCGTTTGTTCTGTGCGAATACTGCCATGCAATGGGCAACGGTCCCGGCGATTTGGAGGATTACCACAATGCGTTCTATTCCCACGAACGCTTCTGCGGCGGCTTTGTGTGGGAGTGGAGCGACCATGCGTGCATTATGGGCTATACCAGTGACGGAAAGCCGGAATACGGCTACGGCGGCGATTTCGGCGAGCGGCACAACGACGGCAATTTCTGTATGGACGCGCTGACCTACCCCGACAGAACGCCGCACACCGGGCTTCTTGAACTGAAGCAGGTATACCGCCCGGTGCGCGTTTCCAGAGCGGCGAACGGCGGGTTTGTTTTCAGCAGTACGCTGGAGCATATCAACGCGGGGGATATCCTCGACTGCCGGTACGAGATTATGGACATGAACGGCGTTATTTCAGAGGGCAGTGTGGACTTCTCCGTCCAGCCTATGGGAAGTACAGAAATCTCGGTTCCCGGCGCTGAAATATACGGCAGGGAAGCGTATATCCGGTTCATCTTTACGGCAAAGCAGAAAACGCTGTTCTGGGAGCAGGGGTATGAGGTATGCTTCGACCAGATACGGCTGTGCGAGGGCGCTTCTGACGTGATAAATCCTGTTTCCGGTGATGTGAACATAGCAGACGAGCCGCTTTCTGTCACAGTTTCGGCGGGAGCAGTCAGCTACCGCTTCAACAAGCGTATCTCCTCATTTGATTCAATAACCGTGAACGGAAAGGAGATACTTGACAGACCGCTTTCGTTCAACTTCTTCCGCGCCCCGGTGGACAACGACATTATGCGCGGCGACTGGTACAGGGCGCACCTTAATGATTTTACGGTGAAGAATTACGGCGTTTCCGCGTCGAAAACCTCTGGAGGCGCGGAAATATCTCTCCGGCAGTCCTTCGGGTGGAGCATTCACCAGCCGTTTGCGTATATGGACGTGGTCTACACCATTTCACCTGACGGTGCGCTCGGCATAAAATGCAGCGCGGAAATGTCCAACAAGGTAGAATTCCTGCCGCGGTTCGGAATACGGTTGTTCATGCCGGAGAGGTTCAGACAGGTGGAATATTTCGGCTATGGACCGCATGAAAGCTACATTGACAAACATCAGGCGTCATACATAGGTAGGTTCAGCGCCGATATCTCTGAAATGCACGAGGATTATATCCGCCCGCAGGAAAATTCGTCACATTACGGGTGCCGGTTCATGACCGTGACCGACGGAGAAACGTCGGTCAGATTCGCCGCGCCGGAGAGATTTTCATTCAGTGCTTCGCAGTACACGCAGGAGGAGCTTGCGGAGAAGCGTCACAATTTTGAGCTTCAGAAATGCGGCAGCAGCGTTATCTGCGTTGACAGCAGAATGGCTGGGGTAGGTTCAAATGCCTGCGGTCCGGCACTCGCTGAGAAATACAGGCTCCCGCTGCCGGAACTTACGGCGGAATACCGGATCGAATTTCTTTCAGCGTCTGAAATAAAGCAGGGCTGATGAACAGTTACAAAAAAAGCGCTTTTGGCAGTTACCAAGCTGTCAAGGCGCTTTTTATTTCGCAGATCATTCTTGTGCAATGGATCACCAGATGAGGAGATATTTACAGAATTTGCTTGATAAAATGAAAATAATATGCTATAATTAAGTTAGATTTTAGAATTTTGTTTTGGTAATTATATTTCGACAGGAGTGATACCGTTGACAACTGAGCAGATCCCTGTAAAAAACGGACTTAGCGCTTCAACATTAAAGCTTCTTGCGGTATTGGCAATGTTCACCGATCACACCGCCTATGCGCTGCTGGATTTTTATACAGTCCCTGCGCAGATAATGCACATTATCGGGCGGCTTACGATACCGATCATGTGCTTTTTTGTCGGCGAGGGGCTGCGGCATACCCGGAGTATCAGAAACTATGTGCTGCGTATGGGCGCGTTCTGGATAATCTCTGCGATACCGTTTTACATGTTCTTCGGTGATATGTACGGAATCAGGCAGAATATCATGCTTGACCTGCTGATAGGACTTGTCACCACGGCAACACTTGCGGACAAGCAAAAGAAAACGCCGGTAAAAATCGCAGTCACAGTCGTGCTTATGGGAATTTCGCTTGGCATAGGCGGCTGGCCTGTGCTTCCCACTTTGTACATACTTATTTTCTATTTCGGCAGGGACATGAATCAGCGGATCAAATGGTTCGTTATTACTACTTTTGTCTTTGTGACAGGCTTTATCGGTCTTGTGCTTCTGAATAACATTTTCCACTTTTCCTCATACGAATGGATATGGTGGGACAGAGCTTATCTGTACGGCTTTCTGCTTGCCGCTCCGCTGCTGCTATTATACAACGGAAAACGCGGTCTGGAGAACTCTCCGTTTCTCCGGGAAGCGACCAAATGGGGATTTTATATTGTCTATCCGCTGCATTTGCTGATACTTGCCCTGCTTTTCAAGGAGCCTGTTCTGTCCGCTTATGAGATATATGTGGCTCTTAATGCACTGGCTCTTGTGCTGGTGCTTGCAATGGTGGAGGTTATCCGCTTCTCACGAAAATCTTCTCCGCAGTCCGCAATACTTGTGCTTATGGTTTGCGCCAGCGCCTTTGCGGCGGCTTTCCTTGCGGAGATAACCGCCGGAGATGTAAACGGCGCTATCACTGCCACCAAACTGGAATATGTGGCAGAGTGCGGCATTTTCCTCAGCCTGACCTCATTTGTCAAGGAATTCTGCAAGGTAAGGATACCGAGGATCATTCAGATACTTCAGTACGCTGCCGCCGGGATAATCATGTTCTGCGTGTTCACGATAGGTCACAATGATCTGTTCTATACCTCTTATGAAATGGACTGCTCCGGCGAGTTCCCAAAAATTGCGCTGGAATACGGAACGTTGTTCCCGATAGCGCAGGGAGCTATCGCAGGCACTTTCTTTATGGTAGCGGTCGTGTGCGGCTACAAAATGACCAAAACCTCCGGAACAGAGCGCAAACGCAATCTCTGCATTCTTCTTGGCTGTGTTTCTCTCTGGGTCGAGATATGCCTGTATTTCTTCGGGTTCACGGGCGGATATGACCTTATCTGCCTTGGGATCCTTTCGGTTCTGGCATTCTTCACCTTTGCGCTGCTGCATTATGGTTTCTTTGATTCGATACAGGCGGCAAACGAGAACGCTATCAACCACAGCAAGGAGGGAATTCTGGTTATTGGCTCAAACAACAGGATATTGTTCTTTAATCCCATAATCAGTAAATTGTTCCCCGAACTCAGAACAGATGATGACATCTCCTCTGACACCCGCTTTACTGACGTCCTTGACAACAAAACCACTACTATCACGATCAATGACCGCACCTATGAAATGCGTGCCGAGCCGCTGGTCGAAAACGGCTTTGTACAAGGGCAAATGCTGTGGGTGCTTGACATGACCGACTATTTTGAGAACCTCAGACTGATACGAAACAGGGCTGAAACCGACCCGCTGACGGGACTATACAACCGCGCCTGCTTTGAACAGCGGCTCACGCAGCAGCTTGTTGAAAAGCGCTGCGGTACAATGATAATGCTTGACATGGACAACTTCAAGTATGTCAACGATACTTATGGGCATGGAGTAGGCGATAAAGTGCTTATTCTTTTTGCGAATATACTGCTTGAACTCATAAACGATAAAGGCATGATGTGCAGAATAGGCGGTGATGAGTTCTGCGGCTTTATTGCAGATATTACTGAAATCACGGAATTGTCCGCCTTTGCCGAGAGCGTTATCGAACGTTTTGCAGAGGGGCTTCATCAGGCTCAGCTCCCGGAAATGACAACTGTTTCTATCGGTTTCGCCGTGTATGACGGGACAGAGGATACCAGCTTTATCAGCATATACGGAAACGCTGATAAAGCGCTGTACATCTCCAAAAACAGCGGAAAGAACACATACAGCTTCTATTCTGGTCTTACTGACAAAGACTGTTGAGTATGCGGAAATAATACGGCAATTAAAAAAATGGGAGAATAAAAATGAACATACAAATTCAGTCATTCGGATTGATCATTTTAGCGCTGCTTTATATTTTCTATAAGAGCAATAAGACCTTGCAGCTTTATTCCGAGAAGGTATTTCGCAGAACATTATACATATCAATAATCAGCCTCGCGCTGGATATACTGTCATTGATCTCAATAGAGTTTATTGGTCAGCTTCCCGAATTGCTGGTCATTGCGGTGTGTAAGCTGTATATCATGTCGTTGATATGGGAGGCAGCTTCCGCCTTGAGTTATGTCATGACAGACCTTTACAGCGAAAAAAAGCACATTCATATAACCCGGCTGCTTATGGTGTTGGTGCTGATACAAAGCTTTGTGGTCGCCTTTCTGCCGATTTCGATATATAAAAGCGAAGAAGCTGTATATACCTACGGTCTTTCGGTAATGTTTGTGTACGCATTCGCGATACTTCACATAATTGGCACAGTGGTCGTAATATTTGCCTGTTGGAAGAAGATCAATAAAAGAAGACGCTTTGCCGTAGGTCTGTGGATGTTTATATGGATAGCAGCGGCAGCGATACAGTATCTGGACAACAGCCTCCTGATAGTGGGATTTGCCTCTGTTGTAGGAATGCTGATACTGTTTGTTGTAATGGAAAATCCCGAATCTAACCTAGACCGCAGGACAGGCTGCTTCAATTCTTATGCCCTTTCAGAATTCTCTCAGCAGCTTTTTGAGAAAAAAACAAAATTTGGTTTGCTGGAGATCTGTCTGAAAGATGAAGATTCAAAGGAAAATGGTGATCTCTCTGAAAACAAAATAAAAAAAGCAGCGTCACTGGCGGCAAAACACAAGGATCTTTTTGTTTTTAGAAACGTCAACGATCTTATTATCATATCGGAGAATACTGAGATCCTGCGGCAGCTTAGCTTTCAGATGATCAGCGAAATTGAACCTCTTGGTGTTCTAAGCACAAGCCACACTGCTGTTTTGGTGGAGCATGGCGAGTGTTTCAGTCAAATGGGAGAACTGTTTCAGTTTCTGGCGTTTATCAACAGCAGTTACGCAGAAACATCAGATAAGATGTTCATTGCAGACGAGAATGCGATAAACAGATACCGCGAACGCTCCCTGGTGGAACAGGAGATCTCCGACGCGCTGGCTGAGGACAGAGTAGAGGTATTTTTACAGCCGATCTACTCAAATACAGAATGTCATTTCACATCGGCGGAAGCGCTAGTGCGTATCCGAAAAACAGACGGCAGCCTGCTTTCCCCCGGACTATTTATTCCTATTGCGGAAAACAGCGGACAGATCGTCAGAATTGGCGAACGAGTGTTCGAGAAGGTCTGCCAATTTTTAAAGAATACCAATGCGGTTTCCTTGGGTATACATTATGTGGAGGTCAATCTGTCAGTGGTCCAGTGTGAAATGGAAGATCTCGCGGACAGGCTTATCTCTATCATAGAGAAATACGGGATCGATCCCTCACTGATAAATCTTGAAATAACTGAATCCGCTTCAGTAACCTCAAGGACGGTACTGCTCAGAAATATGGAGAAGCTGATAGACTACGGATTTACATTCTCTCTTGACGATTTCGGAAAGGGGCAGTCCAATTTGATGTATGTCGTAGAAATGCCGGTTTCGATAATAAAGTTGGATTACGATATGTCAAAGGCGTTTTTCAGCTCGCCGAAGGCAAAACAGGTTGTCCGTGCGGTGGTAGCTATGGCTCATGGAATGGATCTGAAGCTGGTTGCTGAGGGCATTGAAACTGAGGAGGAGATCGACGGTATGAACAGGGAGTGCATAGATTATATTCAAGGCTTCTACTATTCAAAACCGCTGCCCATGCCGGAATTTCTTTCGTTTATCAGTAAATGATATGCTAGGGAAATTCTGATCAAATCACATTTGCCCCGTTCAAACCCGCATACTCACGCGGCGGGTTTTGCGCAAATATTTTTTTTACTTACAGCATTCCTTATGTTTTGCGCAAAACCAGATTTTGATATGCTTCGCTTTGATCAGCGTGTCCCTAGATCTTTAGCTTGTTGCAATCTTTACAAAAGCACTTGACAAACAACCGTATGCGCTGTATAATATTACTAAGAACCGGGGCGGATAGCCTCTAGAAAAATACATAAGAAACAGGAGTTGTCAACATGAATCGTTTACAGGGCAAAGTCGCGATAATAACAGGCGGAAATTCCGGAGTTGGAGCTGCTACCGCGAAGCTGTTCGCGCAGGAAGGCGCGTCAGTCGTTATCACAGCAAGAAGAGAAGCTGCGCTTGAGTCAGTCGCTAAGGAGATAACCGAAGCAGGCGGAACAGTTCTTGCAGTGTCCACTGATATTTCCAAACCCGGCGACGCTGAAAAGCTCATGGCTGCCGCTGAGGAGAAGTTCGGAAAGATCGACATTCTGGTCAATAATGCCGGAATACTTGAAGAGGGTCTTAAGCCTATCGACCGTTACAGCGACGAAGACCTCGACCGTATCGTTGAAACAAACGAAAAGGGAACAATGCGCTGTATGCGTGCCGCTGCGCAGAAGATGAAGAGCGGGGCTTCTATCGTGAATGTTGCCAGCGTAGCCGGCGTAAGAGGCTGCGGCGGCGCTGCTTATGTTGCTTCAAAGGCTGCGGTCATCGGCGTTACCAAGCATACCGCGCTTCGTTTTCAGGCTGAGGGTATCCGCTGCAACGCTGTCTGCCCCGGGACTATTCTCACACCTATGGTATCCGGCATGAACCAGACCAACATGGACATGGATATGTTCGGCGCAATGGCTGCTCACGGCAACATGAAGACCCAGCCCTGCAAGCCGGAGGACGTTGCAAATATCCTCCTGTTCCTTGCAAGCGACGAGTCAAGAGCTATCACAGGACAGATCTTAGTAACCGATTTCGGCTGCTTCATGGGCTGAGATTAACTGCGAATACTGTTATGCCCCCCGGATTTACTCCGGGGGGCTTGCTTATGTAGAATTATTCTTCTGAGCTACCACCGTATGCGATCCTAATAATATCGTCTATGCTCGCTTCTTCAAGGTGGATATCCTTTATTTTAGCCTTGCCGCCGATATATTCGATAAGCGCGGCGGCGGATATTTCGTCCTTCATAAATCGGTAAACGGTGCGTGAGCCTTCGGAGCTTACTATCTTTGCATTCGGGTGCTCAATGTGTTGTTCCGTGTAGAAATCTATGACAAGCTCACGGTAGGGCGCGATCCTGTCGATCAGCTCGTCAAGCGAGCCGTCCTCAATAACGACGCCCTTGTTGATGATAATGATCCTTCTGCACAGTTCTTGTATATCTCCGAGGTCGTGCGTAGTAAGTATTATCGTGGTTTTGCGCGTTTCGTTGATCTCTTTTATGAATCTGCGTATTGCGTGCTTCGCGTCAACATCAAGACCGATCGTCGGCTCGTCAAGAAATAGTACGTCCGGCGAATGAAGCATTGCCGCCGCAAGATCCCCGCGCATTCGCTGCCCGAGGGATAGCTGTCTGACCGGCGTGTCGATTATGCTTTTCAGGTCCAGTATCTCGTTCATCATAGACATGTTTTCCTTATAAACCTCGTCTGGGACATCGTATATGCGCTTTAGAAGCTCAAAGCTCTCGCCCAGCCGGAGATCCCAGTAAAGCTGCGTTCTCTGCCCGAAAACAACACCGAGGTGCTTTACAACTGCCTTTCTGTCCTTTACAGGCGAAATACCGTTCACAAGGATCTCACCGGAGGTCGGGCGGAGTATTCCGGACATCATTTTTACCGTCGTGCTTTTTCCGGCACCGTTTGGTCCTATGTAGCCGACAATTTCGCCCCGCTCGATCGAGAAGCTGATATCGTCAACAGCGGTGACGATTTTCTTTTCGGAGCGGAACAGTCCTTTTACCGCGCCTTTAAGACCTTTTTGCTTCCTTACTGATTTGAATTGCTTTTTTAGATGATTTACTTCTATTACAGGCATGATTTACCTCTCTTTCATTAATAAGACATATTACGAGCCGGCGCTCTCATATTGACCAAACCCGGCGCTGAATATTTTACAAGCTATTGCGAACAGCACAATGCCCAAACCTAGCGTGATGAACGACATTCCATACGGAAGTGTTATCATTGATTCCTTTCCCATAAACTCTGACGCAGGGTAAAATGCCACCCAGCTCATCGGCATGATAAACGTGAAAACAAACTGCACTGCACGCGGGTACATCGACAGGGGATACATATTAGTGCGGTTAAACAGCTCCTGAAAGAATCCGGAGATATGCAGAGGGCTTTTCGTCCAGAAGGTCGTCGAGCCGAACGCGAGATAAATCGCGCCGCGGATCAGAGTTCCTCCGATAAGCGCGCATATCATGCACAGCGTGTTTGAAAACGTCCATCTGAAATCTACCGAAACGCAACCGTATATGAACAGAATAAGTCCCGGAATAAGGTCGGTGATCCCGAAGAAATTCAGATCCCCCGCCAGAAACTGGAACAGCGTGTTCATCGGGCGGAGCCTCATTCTGTCAAGCTCACCGTGGATTATGTCCCAGCCCATGTACCACGTTTTCGTGAAGAAAATTACCGACAGACCGTGGGTCAGCACGGACATTCCGTAAAGGAACGCCAGCTCGCGGAAGTTCCAGTCGGCGAGGGTCTCGAACTCCTCTACAACGAATTTAATCGTTGCAAAGCCGACCAGAAACTGTATCGGATTTGATATCAGCCAGCCGATGAACGCCGCAGGGTACTCCATGCAGGACTGCATGGACAGCCTGAATGACAGCGCTGCGACCGACATATAGTGCTTGAATTTTTTCATACCATTATCCTCCTTGAACCAGTACCCGGCGTGTTGCTCTTTTCTGGGCGAACATGAATATCACCAGCAGCCCAACCAACCAAGCTGCCTGAATGCCGAGCTTTCCAAGACATTCTGCGGGCGAGTATTTTCCTATGTAAATGCTTAGCGGCTCTTGAAACATATAGACGAACGGCAGGCAGTAAAGCGCCGTACGAAGCCATTCCGGGAAGAACCACAGTGGTATCATCGCACCGGACAGCATGTTCACAAAGTGGTACTTTATTGAAAACACAGGCCCTAGATCTATCGCCGTAAATGCCATAAGCGCAAACGTCGCCGAGAACGTCCAGTTGATCCCATAGCCGAGGATAAAGCTCGCCAGGAACAGCCAGAAATGCTCCGCAGAAGCGGGAACAGGAAGCCCGAAAATTATCACCGCCACAATAAACATCGGTATTGTGTTAAAGAACAGGTTAAAGATGATATTCCCGATATCCTCTGCAAAGTAAAGCGAAAACAGATTTATCGGCTTTATCATATCCGTCGCTATGCTGCCGGATTTCACCGCATCGGCAATTCTGTCCTCAACACCCATGTAATAAAGCGAGCTCATCAGCATTGATACCACGGTGTAGGTTATCATCATGTCGCCGGAAACACCATGAGCCGTTTCTGCACCGCCGTATACAGCGCGCCAGAAAAATCCGACAGCCGCCATAAGCAGGCACTGCATTATCATGAAGGTCCACGCGTCAACGCGATATGCCATCATGGTTTGTATCCTCATTTTTGCTACATAAATGTAGGCTTTCATATAACACCTCCAAAATAAAAAAGCCTGCCGGATCACCGACAGGCATTGCGTACACAGAATAACGAACAAAAGGCTGTTATGCCGTTATAAAGGTCCCGCAAAATCCCGATCCGAAACGAATATTATATCTTGTTACCATGTAGTTTATCTTTAACATTTTACGAGACCTCCTTTCTGATTGAAAATTAAATGACTTAACAAGTTTAGCACAAATTCTTCCATTTGTCAAGTAGTTTTAAAAAAATTTCGTAATGACTTTAAAAATTTCTTCCGACCTATGATCCTCAATTAGCGAAATAGAAACATTCTGTTGTAATACTAATTCTTAATCACCTTATAGACAAAGTCTATAAGGTGAGCCGCCTAAAGGCGGCAAGCCAAAACCTCTGGTTTTGACAGAATTAGTATTGAACGGCTTTCCTGCGGCTTTGCCGCGCCCACCGCTTTGCGGTGGGTTCAACATATAGACTTTGTCTATATGTTGATAAGGAAATAGTATAACAATGAAAACAGGGTCTGCATTGTGAAGTGCAGACCCTGCTTTGTATTATCTTTCTTCGCGGAAATAAGGGTTTCCGAGGGATTTCGGCGGCTGGTGTTCTTTCTTTTTGCGCAGTGTGATGAAAATAAGCACCACGACCGTCGCCACATAGGGCAGCATTTCAAGGAACTGCGAGGGGATCTGAATGCCCCAGCCCTGCATTTTGAAGTTCAAGCCTTTCAGCATACCGAAAAGATACGCCGCAAGTATCGCTTTAAGCGGATTCCATGTGCTGAAAATAATGAGCGCGACGGCGATCCAGCCTGCGCCGGCGGTAACGTTGTCCTGCCAAGTCGTGAGGAACACCACCGACAGATAAGCGCCGCCCATTCCGCAGAGGAAGCCGCCTGCGAGGATATGTACATACTTGTAGAGCGTCACGTTGATTCCGGACGCGTCCGCGGCGGCGGGGTTTTCGCCGACAGAGCGCATATTGAGTCCCCATTTGGTCTTTTTCATGTAGAAATACGCAAGCACCGCGACGATGATCGCGAGCTGAACGTAGAAGCTCTGATCAAACAAAGCCTTTCCGATTATCGGGATATCGCTGAGAACAGGGATCGAATAGGGCGCAAACGCCTCTGAAACGCTCTGCGGAATAATGTTGCCGGAAACGGACTTGCCGATAAATCCGGCTACGCCTGTGCCGAAAATCGTCAGCACCAGACCTGTTACGACTTGATTTCCACGGAAGGAAACCGTTATTACCGCGTAGATAAGCGCGCCGATCATTCCGGCAGCACCCGCGGCAAGAACCGCCAGAAGCGGATTCTCAGTTGCGCAGGCGGTGGAGAAGCCTACCGCAGCGCCCATTAACATCATTCCCTCAATGCCGAGGTTCATATTCCCGACGCGTTCGCAGATTATACCGCCGACTATCGCAAAGAGAATATGCGTTCCCATTTGGACAGAGGTCTGAAGAAACAGTGAAATTTCATTAAGTATATCCATTACTCTGCCTCCTTTGCGGTCTTGTGGAAAGAAATCTTGTAATTGATAAAGAATTCGCTTGCCAGTACGAAGAAGATGATCACGCCCTGCAAAATTTCAGTTATTGAGGAAGGAATACCCATGACCTGAAGCGATTTGCCGCTCTGAAGCAGCATTGAGAACGCGAACGAAACGATAACGATAACCGGCGGCTTCAGCTTTGCGAGCCACGCGGTAATAACTGCTGTGAATCCAAGACCGCCGCTCATGCTGTCGGTAATGGACTTTTCCACCGCGGAAGCCTGCATAAAGCCCGCCATTCCGCAAAGCCCGCCGGAAATCAGCACGGCGATGAACATGATCTTTATGGTGTTCATTCCGGCATAGCGGGCGGTGGTTTCGCTTTCGCCCAGCACGTCTATCTGATAGCCGAGCTTGGTGTGCTTCATGAGTATCGTGATGATCACTACCAGCACCAGCGTGATTATCCAGCCGGCGTGAATACCAAACACCTTCGGCAGTATAGCATTGTCGCTGAACCGCGCTATCTTCGCTGCGCCCAGCGAAGCCGGATCCTTCCACGGTCCATACTGGAGGTAGGATATGAACGAAAAGGCGATGTAGTTCATCATCAGCGTCACAAGGGTCTCAGAAGTTGAAAACTTTGCCTTTATGAGCGCCGGGATAAGCGCCCAGATCCCGCCGAACACAAACGCGAACAGCGCCATGAGCGTCAGCAGCAGCGGCGCGGGGAGATCGGGGAATCCGAAAGCTGCAAGAGCCGCGCCGAACGCGCCCATATAAAGCTGACCCTCAGCGCCGATATTCCAGAATTTCATTCTGAAAGCGACTGCGATACCAAGCGACAGGGTAGTGAGCAGTATCGTTTTGTTGATCGTTTCAGAGAAGCGCGTAAACGACGAGGTGGTCGATGTGACGATCTTCGAGAATATCTCCAGCGGATTATAGCCCATCACAGCCATGACCGCACCTGCAAGCAGCAGGGAAATGACGATAGCGGCAATGCGTATCAGCGTATCAGCAAGCCGGGACATTCCCGCGCGTTTTGATACTTGAATCCTCATCATACGGCGTCGCCCTCCTCTCTGCTGTGACCGAGCATCATTAGTCCGATGTCCTCTTTAGTGACGGTTTCCGGGTCTACGGTGTCTACGATTTCGCCGTTGTGGATAACCATAAGCCGGTCTGATATGCTCTTCAGCACATCGAGATCTTCACCGATAAACAGCACCGCAACGCCTTTTTTCTTTTGTTCGTTGAGTATGTGATAGATGTTATAGGAAGCGCCGATATCAAGCCCGCGGACGGGGTACGCGGTAATAAGCACCCGCGGATTCAGCCAGATCTCACGACCCAGCAGCACCTTTTGAATGTTGCCGCCGGATAGCTTTTTGACCTCATGATTTACAGACGGCGTTGAAATGTCGAAGTCATGAACGATCTGCTGCGCGAGGGATTTCGCGAACTTCCGGTCAAGGAACGGCCCAGGGTTGCGGTTGTAGGACTTCAAAATTACATTGTCGGTAATGCTCATTCCCGCGACAAGCCCCATTCCCAGACGATCCTCCGGGATAAAGCTCATGCTTATCCCTTTTTTGAGTATCGCGTGAGGGGAAAGACCTAGGATACTGCTTCCGTCAAAGGTGATATCGCCGCCGGTGGCTTTCTGCAAACCGGCGATTATCTCACAAAGCTCCTTCTGACCGCTGCCGGCTATCCCGGCAACACCAAGTATTTCTCCGCCGTATACGTCAAAGGACATGTTGTTGATAACAGGTACGTTATCGCTGTTTTTCAAGAGCAGATTCTTCACCGAAAGCAGCGGCTTTTCGGACAGCTCAGCCTTTGGGCGCTCAATTTCAAGGGACACTGCGCTTCCTACCATCATTTCGGTAAGCTGCTGCGGCGTGGTTTCGGAGGTTTTAACTGTCGCAATGCTTTCGCCCTTGCGGAGAACAGTTACTCTGTCGGAAATGCTCAGTACCTCCGCCATTTTGTGGGTGATGATAATGATAGAGCAGCCCTTCGACTTCATTTTGCGCAGTATATCGAACAGGGCATCGATCTCCTGCGGGGTGAGGACTGCGGTAGGCTCGTCCAGAATAAGCACGTCAGCGCCGCAGTAAAGTATCTTCATTATCTCCACGGACTGCTTTTCGCTGACTGACATATCGTAGACCTTTTTCCCCGGCACGATAGAAAGACCGTACTTCTCGTTAAGCTCGGTGATCTTTTCTTCCATTTTTTTCGTGCGGGTGATCACGTTTTTCTGCTGTCCCATAACGATATTTTCCGCTGCCGTGAACACGTCGATCAGCTTGAAGTGCTGATGTACCATGCCTATTCCGGCGGAGATAGCGTCTTTCGGCGATCTGAAAGAGACCGGTTTGCCGTCGATATAGATCGAACCGCTGTCCGGTGTGTAGATACCGCTCAGCATATTTACAAGGGTGCTTTTTCCGGATCCGTTTTCGCCGAGCAGCGCCAGTATCTCGCCCTTGTTTACGTCGATCGAAATGTTGTTGTTTGCCTTTACCGAGCCGAAGGATTTGCATATATCCTTCAGCATTATGTATGGTTCGCTCATTCAGACCTCCTTGTTTTCCGAAGTCCCGTGGTTTGGTTTGATCTGCCTTTTCAAAGAGCGGCAGAGAGTGAAATTGCTGCCGCTTTTTGAAAAAACAAATCGGGCAATACATCGTTCAGATGAAAGGGTACTGCCCGAAGTTTTTTATCGTAATATCTGTGCTCCGCTCATTACCGAAGCACAGATATTGCTTTTGTTGATAGTTTTATGCGGGGATAGTGCCTACAACGCCCTTGACGAACCAAGACATGTTCCAGATCTCGTCGTCGGTCATCTTAACGCCGTCCTCGACCTTGAGGTTGCCGTCCTGATCATAGAGCGGGCCGGTGAACGGCTCGAATTCGCCGGAGATGATAGCGTCTCTTGCAGCGTCAACCTTTTCCTTTGTGCCTTCAGCGCAAAGTGCGGAAAGATCGTCGAGGTAGGTCATGTTTGCTGCAAGACCCTCCCAGTAAGCTCTGGAGCTCCATGTGCCGTCGATAGCTCTCTGAACATCGTCGGTGTAGAAGGTGGGCCAGTTGAAGCAAGCTGCGGTCAGATATGCCTCGGGAGCTGCGTCAGCGGTGGGGAAGTTGTAGCCAATGCAGAATGCGCCCTTTTCCTGCGCAGCGATCTGCGGAGCGGTGGTATCCTGGTGCTGTGCGATAACGTCAACACCCTTGTTCAGAAGCTCAAGAGCTGCCTGCTTCTCAACAGCGGGATCATACCATGTATCGGTGAAAACTACCTCAACAGTAGCGTCGGGGTTTACAGACTGTACGCCGAGAGTGAATGCGTTGATACCGCGGATAACCTCCGGAATGCCCTTTGCAGCGACATAGCCGATGTGGTTAGCCTGCGTCTTCATGCCTGCAACGATACCGGAGAGGTAACGAGCCTGATAAACCTTACCGAAATAGGTGGACATGTTGTCTGATCTCTGGTATCCGGAGCAGTGTGCGAACTTAACGTCGGGGTATTCCTTAGCCATTTCAACGGTGCCGTCCATAAAGCCGAAGGAGTTGGTGTAGATAAGGTTGCAGCCCTCTTCGATAAGAGTTCTGATAGCTTCGCAGGTATCGGAAACGGTTTCGGGAACGTCCTCAATATATGCGGTTTCAACGCCCATTGCCTCAACAGCCTTGCGGCCTGCGTCGTGAGCCTGTGTGTAGCCGCCGTCGTCGATCTTGCCGATGTAAACGAAACCAGCCTTTACAGTGTTGCCCTCGGCGGCGTTGTTGGTATCGCCTGCGGGCGCGTTCTGGCTGTCAGTGCTGCTGCCGGAGCCACTTGCGCAGCCGGTGAACAGGCAGGTTGCCGCCAGTAAAGCGGCGAGTAACTTTTTCTTCATTTAGTTTTTTCCTCCCATTTTGTGTCGTTGTCCGTACAAATCTGTGCGGACGCAGTTCTGATTTATATTCTAGTCGGCAGAGCCGCTAAAATCAAAGTAATACTAATAACCGTTTGAACGAAGGAAAAGGTTTGCGGAAAGACAGTACCGATATCTAGGAAAAGAAACGCAGGCGTACTGTATGTACGTCAAGTTTCTTTGACGAAGATAGCGGTGCTGAATTTCTGCAAAGATTTCCTGAATTTAAATGGTTATTAGTATAAATATGTATCTCAGTGTCTGAAAGTGCAGCCGTCCTCAACGCTCATATCGTCGATTATCGCCAGCGATTCAACGTGGATACCCTTTGAGCGGACGAGCTCGCCGCCCTTCTGGAATCCCTTTTCTATTACTATCCCGGCACCGGCAATGGAAGCCCCGGAGCTTCTCACAATGTCGATAAGACCGAGCAGCGCGCAGCCGTTCGCAAGGAAATCGTCTATTATGAGGATATTGTCGTCGTTGGAGAGAAAACGCTTGCTGACGATAACGTTATAGGAACGCTTATGTGTAAAGCTCTCAATGGTGGTGGAGTAAACCTCGCCGTCGATATTAATGCTCTGCGCCTTCTTGGCGAACACCACCGGGCAGTTGAAATACTGCGCCGTAATGCAGGCAATGCCGATACCGGACGCCTCAATGGTGAGAATCTTGTTTATGCCTTTATCAGGGAAGAGCCGGCGGAATTCCTTTCCGATCTCGTTATACAGCTCAATGTCAAGCTGGTGGTTCAGGAAGCTGTCTACTTTGAGAACGCCTCCCTCTTTAACGATACCGTCTTTTCTTATGCGATCCTCTAAAAGCTGCATTTTGTCATACCTCCGAAGATATTATAATCAAATAAGCTCTCTGCCCATAAGCACGCCCATTACCGACGCCATCATCAGACCCCTTGTCCAGCCGCTGGAGTCGCCGAGGCAGTGCAGACCCTGTACATTTGTGTTGAAATGCTCGTCCATATTTATGCGGTTGCTGTAAAACTTCAGCTCCGGGGAATAAAGCAACGTTTCACGGCTTGCGAATCCCGGAACGACGTTATCCACCGCTTTGATGAAGTTTATGATGTTCGTCATAGTGCGGTAGGGCATAGCCGAGGTGATATCTCCCGCAACCGCGTCCGGGAGGGTGGGCTTCACGTTGGAGAAGGTCAGTTCCTTTTCCCATGTGCGCTTTCCGTCAAGAATATCGCCGAAACGCTGCACCATGATGTGGCCGCTTCCCAGCATATTCGTCAACTCGCCGACCTTCTGCGCGAATTCGATAGGCTGATTGAACGGCACGGAAAAGTTGTGGGAGCAGAGAATAGCAAGATTAGTGTTCTCGGATTTCAGCTCCTTGTAGCTGTGACCATTCACGACGGCAAGATTGTTGTCGTAGTTCTCCTGACTTACAAATCCGCCGGGATTCTGGCAGAAAGTGCGCACCTTGTTCTTGAACGGCAGCGGATAACCGATCAGCTTTGACTCGTACAGAACGGCGTTTATCTCGTCCATGATCTCGTTGCGGACTTCCACCCGCACGCCGACATCAACAGTGCCGGGGCGGTGTTCGATATCATGCGTCTGACAGATCTTTTCCAGCCAGTCCGCGCCCTTACGTCCGGTGGCAACGACTATCTCGCTGCCGTAAATGGTTTCGCTGTTTCTGCCGTCCTTGCTGTCGGAGATAACAACGCCTTTGCATACGCCGTCCTCAATGATGATATCGTCGCAGTTCTTATTGAAAAGAATGTCAACGCCGTTTTCAATGAGGTATTTCTCAATTCGGAGGTAAAGCTGCTGCGCCATTTCCGTACCAAGATGACGGATAGGGCAGTCTACCAGCTTGAGGTTAGCTTGGATAGCTTTCTTGCGTATCTCCCGAATCTTGTCGGGGTCGCTTATGCCCTCGATATGCGTATCAGCGCCGAATTCAAGGTATATTTTGTCGGTATAATTTATCGTTTCCTGCGCCTTTTGTTCGCCGATAAGCTCCGGCAGATTTCCGCCTACCTCGCTGGAAAGGGACAGCTTTCCGTCCGAGAATGCGCCGGCGCCGGAAAATCCGGTGGTGATATGGCAGTAGGGCTTGCAGTTCATGCAAACGTGGGTCTTGCTTTTGGGGCAGCTTCTATTCTCGACAGAAGCGCCCTTTTCAATAATTATTATTTTTTTGTCGGTTTTGTTGCGGACCATTTCAATGGCAGTGAAAATACCCGCAGGACCTGCGCCGACTATCACTACATCATATTTCATTTGTTCTTTCTGCCTCGCTGAGCGGATAATATCTCTTTGTATGTTTGACTGTTGTTGATATATGTTTCATCTTCGTTGATGAAACGATACAATACAACTATAAATTTATCACTTTTTTTACATATTGTCAACAGAAAAACAACATAAATCCACTGGAAAATTATTTTTTCGTCATTCTTTACAAAAAAGGGTGTACTGCGCATGGTGAATTGGCGGCACGCGGCTTGTTACAGCGGGTGGTGAACCTCACAGATACGCCATGCCAATATATGCCAATCTTGCTATCCCTATTGACTTTTTCAGTTTTTTATGCTAGAATGTTATCTGGTTAGTTGTTGCTAACCAGATTTGTTAATGATAAGTTAGAGTATGCTAACTTGTTGTGAAAGAGGTTTCCAATGATAAAGAAAAGACTTATACAAATCGTTCCGCGGTCAAAGAAGTATATAGCTGCGAATGTTCTGTGCCAGCTTGTGGGACTTGCGGCAAGCATTGTTACGGTGTACGCGATTGCCTCATATCTGCAAAAACTGTGGATCGGAATGGCTGCCGGAAGTGAACTTGCGGCGCTGATTGTCACAGCGCTTTTGGCGGTGGCAGTGCGGGCGGTCTGCCTGTATTTAAGCTCCCGAACCAGCTTTCTGTCCTCAAAATCAGTGAAGCTCACCCTGCGGCAGATGATAACCGAAAAGCTGCTTCGGCTGGGCAGAGGTTATTCGGCGCAGACGTCAAGCTCTGAGATCGTGCAGCTTGCCGGGGAGGGAGTAGACCAGCTTGAGACCTACTTCGGCGCGTATCTGCCGCAGTTCTTCTATGCAATGACCGCGCCGCTGTGCCTGTTTGCGGCGATGTGCTTCATCAGCGTGAAAGCGGCGGTGATACTGCTGGTGTGCGTGCCGCTTATCCCGGTTTCGATCGTTGCGGTGCAGAAGATAGCAAAGCGTCTTCTGTCAGCCTATTGGGGGCAGTACGCAAAGCTGGGCGACAGCTTTCTTGAGAGCCTGCAAGGACTTACCACGCTGAAAATCTACAACACCGACGACCGTATTCACAAAAAGATAAACACCGAGTCGGAGAATTTCCGCCGAATTACCATGAAAGTGCTTACAATGCAGCTCAATTCCGTCACGGTCATGGACATATTCGCCTACGGCGGTGCTGCCGCAGGAATAATCACGGCGGCTGTGGAGTTCGCGGCTGGCAATATCGACCTGTTCGGCTGCGTGGCGATAATACTGCTTTCGGCAGAGTTCTTCCTGCCTATGAGAAAGCTGGGTTCATTCTTCCATATCGCAATGAACGGCATGGCGGCAAGCGACAAGATATTCGCGCTGCTTGACCTGCCGGAGCCTGCTTGCGGAACTCAAACCGCAGGCAAGGGCGGCATAGAGATAAGCGGTCTGCGGTATTCCTACACCGAGGAGCGGGAGGTGCTGCACGGGCTTGACATGAGCTTCGGCGAACACGGTTTCTACACGATTGTCGGCGAGAGCGGCTGCGGCAAAAGCACCTTTGCCGGAATTTTGTCCGGCAAGAACCGCGGGTATTCCGGCAGTGTAATAATTGGCGGCACGGAGCTGTCAGACATTTCTCCCGAAAGCCTTATGCAGACGGTGACCATCGTCAGCCACAACAGCTATATATTCAGCGGAACGGTGCGGGAAAATCTTCTTGCCGGGAAGTCTGACATTCCCGACGAGCGGCTGTGGGACGCTCTTGAACGTGTGCGGCTGGCGAACTTTTTTAAGTCCGAAAACGGGCTTGACACGCTGCTGTCGGAGCGCGCCGCAAATCTCTCCGGCGGTCAGCGGCAGCGGCTTGCTCTTGCGCGGGGAATACTTCACGACAGCGCGGTGTACATCTTTGACGAATCGACCTCAAACATTGACAGCGAAAGCGAGGAATGTATCCTGTCCGAAATACAGCGAATGGCAGAGCAAAAGTGCGTGATAATGATATCTCACCGGATTGCGAACGTCCACAACGCAGACAGGATATACGTCCTTGAAAACGGCGTGATAGCCGAAAACGGACAGCACACGCAGATAATAGAAAGCGGCGGGCTATACAGCCGCCTGCACAAAGCGCAGAGCGAATTAGAGCAGCTTGGAGGTGCGATATGAGAAGAAGCAAAGTTAATATAATGCTCCGTCTGGCGAGGCTTGCGAAGCCGCTGCTGCATATCATGGCGATTGCGGTGACAATGGGAGTTCTGGGCTTCCTGTGCGCGGAATTCATCACGATACTTGGCGGGTACGCGGCGCTGAATGTCATAGGCTTTGAAAGGGTGCTGCCGCTTGGCGGGCTGTTTGTGCTGCTGGGAGTTATCGCGCTTCTGCGGGGAGTTCTGCACTACGCCGAGCAGTATTCCAACCACTATATTGCATTCCGCCTGCTTGCGATACTGCGGGACAAGCTTTTCGGCAAGCTGCGGGAGCTATGCCCGGCAAAGCTGGAGTGCCGGGATAAAGGCAGCCTTATTTCGGTAATAACCACCGATATTGAGCTGCTGGAGGTATTCTACGCGCATACCATTTCCCCGATAATGATAGCCGTGATAATGTCGGTCATTATGGTGATGTTCATTGGCAGTTACCATGCGGTTCTGGGTGTAATTGCGGCGGTGGCGTACCTATTTGTGGGGGCAGTTGTCCCTGTTATCATCTCCAAAAGCTGCGGCAGGAGCGCGGAAGCATTCCGCCGGGAAAGCGGCAGTCTGAACAGCTTTGTGCTTGAAAACCTGTACGGTATCTCAGAGCTGATACAGTACGGTATGGGAAGCCAGCGTATCGACGAAATGAAGCGCAGAACTGAGCAGCTTTCCGAAAAGGAGAGCATGTTGAAACGCAGTGAGGGCATAAATTTCGCGATAACAACGGCGGCTGTGGTCGTGTTCCCGCTGATAATGCTTGCGGTTTCGGGCGCACTATATTCTGCGGGAGCCGTGGGCTTTGACGGGGTGATTATCCCGACTGTGGCAATGTTTTCTTCCTTTGGACCGGTCATTGCGCTGGCGAATCTGGGCGGAGGACTTCAGCAGACCTTCGCGGCGGCGGACAGGGTGCTGGATATCCTTGACGAACAGCCAAGTGTGCCGGAAATAAGCGGCGGCGCTGACGTAGGGTTCAGCGGCGCTGCGGCAGAGAATGTGACCTTCTCCTACGGAGATGATGTCGTTCTGGACGGAGTTTCTGCGGAAATTCCCGAGCACGGGGTCGTTGGAATAACCGGCAGGAGCGGCAGCGGTAAATCCACCCTGTTGCGGCTGTTCATGCGCTTCTGGGAGGCGCAGAGCGGCGAGGTCGCGGTTTCCGGCAGAGATATCAGAGAGATAAACACCAGTTCCCTGCGCAGAAGCGAGAGCCTTGTAACTCAAGACACCCACCTGTTCCACGACACTATTGAGGAGAACCTGCGTATAGCAAAGCCGGACGCAACGCATCAGGAGCTTGAATCCGCCTGCGAAAAAGCGGCGATACACGATTTCATCATGTCGCTGCCGGAGGGCTACAAAACGCAGGTCGGGGAGCTTGGCGAGACCATGTCCGGCGGTGAGCGCCAGCGGCTTGGAGTTGCGCGGGCGTTCCTGCATGACGCGCCGTTCCTGCTTCTGGACGAGCCTACCAGTAACCTTGATGTGCTGAATGAAGCGGTGATACTCAAATCGGTGCTCTCTGAAAAGGACGAACGCGCGGTTCTGCTTGTGTCACACCGAAGCTCCACAATGCGTATAGCGGACAAGACCTATTCGGTTGAAAGCGGGAGATTATCATGAATACCGAGAAGAAGCGCCAGCGTGAAAAGCAGATGGTGACGGAGATGATACGGCTGTATTGCCGGAAAAAACACGGCGGTCGGGGACTTTGTCCCGATTGCGCCGCGCTTGTGGAATATGCCCGCCAACGGAGCGACAAATGCCCGTTCATGGCGGAAAAGACCTTCTGCTCGAACTGCCGGGTGCATTGTTACAAGCTGGAAATGCGGGAGAAGATCCGTGAAGTAATGCGGTTTTCCGGGCGGCGAATGATATTTTCCCACCCGATAGCAGCGGTATGGCACGTTATCGAAACAAAACGGGAACAACGAAGATTGGAGAGAAGCTATGAAGATTAAGAAAGTTGTGTACATAATTATCGGGTGCGTGGGGTTGGGACTTGGCGCGCTGGGAGCGGCGCTGCCGCTGCTTCCGGCGTTTCCGTTCCTGCTGCTGGCGGCGGTGTGCTTCGGGAAAAGCTCAGAGCGGCTGCACAAATGGTTCGTCGGGACGAAGCTGTACAAGAACAACCTTGAAAGTTACGTCAAGGGCAGGGGAATGACGTGGAAAACAAAGATCCGCATTATGGTGATCGTGACTGTCACAATGTCCGTAGGATTTATCATGATGAACGCCGTTCCTGTCGGTAGGATAGTCCTGCTTGGCGTGTGGGTGTTCCATGTGCTGTATTTCGTGTTCCGGGTAAAGACTATACGACCGGGGCAGAACTTCCCAGCGGATAAACAGCGGGAGGACTGATACTATATAAAAAACAAGGCTTGACATTAAACCGATAATGTTTTATAATAAATTTAACCATTGAAGTTATTGCTAAGCTGATAGCTTAGATTTCGGATAATATGCTGTACAATTGATCCTGTTGTTCGAAAAAAAGTCGGAGGATAGATAGTTATGGTAACATGGTTTTATTTTGCAGTATTTGTTTTGTCGCTGGTAATGACCGGGAGCTTTCTGTACAGAAACAAAAAGACAGATACGGTGTTTATTCTGTTCAGCATACTTGTTACGATAAACTGTCTTGGAAGATACATGCTTGCCGCTTCGCAGACGCTGGAAATGGCGCTTTGGGCGAATAAGTTTCTGTATGTGGGAGGCTGCTTTGCTCCGCTTTTGCTGACATTCATAGTCGCAAGACTGTGCAGTATAAAGATACCAAAGGTGCTTGGCGTTATTTTGACGCTGTATTCCACTGTTGTCATGGCGCTGGTAATGACTATCGGGCACTGCGGGTTATACTACAAGTCAGCTACGCTGGCGCAGGGGGACGGTTTCAACTATCTAGTGAAGGATTACGGACCTCTGCATATCCTCTATCCTATAATGATGATATTATACGGCGTGATACTTGTATTCTTTGTTGTGTATGCGCTGCGGCATAAGCAGAGCATTTCCGTCCGTGCGGTGACGTCAACAAGTATTCTGGGCTTTGGGATAATCACCCTGTATCTTGTGGAAAGGCTCACAGGCTCTAACATCAGCCTGCTTTCAATAGGTTATCTGTTTGCGATATTGATAATGATCAGGCACTTTGAGCGTCTGAACATGTACGACATGTCGGCAAATATCGTAAGCTCTGTCGAGAAGATGAAAGAATACGGCTACATGGTGTTTGACGAAAAGCTGAGGTTCGTCAGCGCCAATGATTACATCAGAGAGGTCTTCCCGGAGGTCAACGCATGGACGGTGGACAGAGAGGTCGAGCCGTCTGACAGCTACCTGTACGGCGAGGTGGTGCGGTTTCTTATCGACTGGGACGGCAACGAGAAAGACGGCAGAAAGACAATAAAAGCAGGCGAGCGCTATTTCGAGCTGAATATCCGCAGCATATCCTACGGCAGAAAGGAAAACGCCGGTTTCCTGCTGGAATTCATAGACCGTACGCTGGAGCAGAAATATTACAATACGATAGAGGATTACAACGCTGACCTTGAAAAACAGGTCGCAGAAAAGACCGCCCATATACTTCACATCAAGGATATGATGGTGCTTGGCATGGCGGATATGGTGGAAAGCCGCGACAACAATACCGGCGGTCACATAAAGCGCACCAGCGAGGTGATCCGGGTGTTTGCACACCGTCTGTCTGGAAGCTGCGGCTGGCTGGGCATTGACGAGCTTCTGCTCCGCCGCATTGAAAAGGCAGCTCCAATGCATGATTTAGGGAAGATCGCGATCTCAGACGCAGTTCTGCGCAAACCGGGGAAGTACACCGAGGAGGAATTCGACGAGATGAAGCGTCATTCTGCCGAGGGCGCGAAAATTGTCGAGAGCATTCTTCGCGGTGTGGAGGACGACGAGTTCGTTGAAATAGCGAAAAACGTTGCGCACTATCACCACGAAAAATGGAACGGCAAGGGCTATCCGGAGGGCCTTTCAAAGACAGATATCCCGGTGGAAGCGCGTATCATGGCTTTGGCGGACGTTTTCGACGCCCTTGTGAGCAAGCGCTGCTATAAAGAGGCGTTCACCTACGACAAGGCGTTTGAGATAATCGAGGAGTCGCTTGGCGAGCATTTTGACCCGGAGATCGGCAAGGTGTTTCTGGAATGCCGCGATGAGCTTGAAGCGCTGTACAACAGCTTTTAATGTGATAATTACCCGTCAGAGTGTTCTGGCGGGTAATTTTGTATAGAATCCTGCTTGTTATTTCATTATATTGTCAGCAGTTTATTATATCTTGTATTATCATATTGATTTCGTGAAGAAACTATGCTATACTATATCCATATCGAAAAATACCTAAAAAATATTTTTCTAAAAATGCAACGCAGGCTTGAAAAAAGTTGTATATATAGTTAGGACGGCAGTGCGGTGAGCAATGCAGTCTTAGGGAAGGGGAGCATCATGGACGACGAAAAGATCGTTGACCTTTTCTGGCAGCGCGACGAAAGAGCGATAACCGAGACCTCCGCGAAATACGGGGCGCTCTGCGGGAAGATCGCCTATGGGATACTTGGCAATGCACAGGACAGCGAGGAGATCGTGAACATGTCATATCTGCGGCTTTGGGACGCTGTTCCGCCGAAAAGACCAGATCCTTTTTCGCCGTTTCTTGCGAAAATTGTCAGAAACCTTGCGCTGAACAAGCTGAAAGCCGAGCATGCGCAGAAAAGATGTTCCAGCGAGTTCACAGTATCGCTGGACGAGCTTGACGAGTGCATACCCGATAAGAAAAGCGGTATAAGCGATTCCGTACATATCCGCGACTGTCTGAACACCTTCCTTAAAGGGCAGAAGCGGCAGGCGAGGAGCATTTTCGTGCTGAGATACTTCTACTGCGAGAGCATAGAGGAAATCGCGGAGAAGACCGGTTTCTCCGAAAGCAAGGTGAAGTCAATGCTGTTCCGCATGCGCAATAAGCTCAGAGAACATCTTGAAAGCGAGGGGATATCAATATGAAGCACGAAGCTCTTACAGAGGCAATATCAATGCTGGACGACGAGCTGATCGCCGAAGCGCAGGAACCTTTCCGCAAGCGCCGCATTGCGCCTGCGATCAGGCTCAGCGCAGCGGCGGCAGCCTGTGCGGCAGCGGTGGGAGCTTTCCTGCTAATACCGCGGGGCAGCGGCGCGGATATCCTCATTATGGGCGAGGATCCCACGGGAAGCCCGGTCGCGATACGGACTGAGAACAACGAGGAGATCGGAGTTATCCGGGCGTTCGCCCTTGAATACACCGATATCCCGGTGAGTGTCGTTACGTCTGAGAAAACAACCGTCAGCGTATCCGGCGGGGAATTGTACATCACCGGCGAGGGGGAGGAAAAAGTCCCTGCCGCGTCGCCGCTTGAACTGGACGGAAACGCGTCGCTTGTGTGGAGCGTTCCGCTGTGGGACGCCGGCGCAGAACTGGAACTGACCGCCCGGACAGGCGCAGACTGCCGTGTTTTTATGCTCTCCTTTGACGAAAGCGCTCAAGAGTGGACGATAAGAGAAAACACACCGCACGCAGACAATGATCAATAATGGAGGAAAAAACAATGAAGAAGTTTAAAGCAATTATTTTAGCAGCATTTATGGTGCTTTCGCTTGCGGCATGCAGCAGCGGGACACCCGGCGAAAGCGCAGACACAGCGAACAGCGAGATCACATCTTCCGCAGAAAGCGGAGCCGCAACAGAGTCCGCCGAAAGCACCGAGCCTGCGGCAAGCGCAGAGCATGAAACAACCGCTCCCGAAATTACGGAAGTTGAAACAATCGAACCCGAAACAACCGCGCCGGAAACAGTTGAGCCGGAAACGAGCGCCCCCGAAACCAGCGCCCCCGAAACCACCAAGCCCGAAGTAACCGAGCCTGCGACCAGCAAGCCGGAAACCAGCGCACCTCAAACCACAACACCCGCCACAACCAAACCCGAAAATACCAAGCCTGTAACAACAAAACCTGTGACCACCAAGCCTGTGACTACCAAGCCCGAAACTACCGCCCCTGTAATTGAAACAGAGGAGCCTGAAGTTATTGAGAAAGAGGATATTTCCGACCCGGTAACTCTGCTGAACAGCGTTTGGGCGCTTTTCGCCGAAGATGAGAAGTTCGCCGTAACAGGCGGCGATTTCAGCAGCGAGGAGCTGATACAGGAAGCGGGTTCGTTCAGCCTTGAGAATCCCGATTCCATTGATTATGTTGCCGGATTCCCCGCGGCAGAGATAGGCAATATCGACAGCGCGGCAACTCTCATGCACATGATGAACCAGAACACATTCACCGCCGGAGCATACCATGTCGCTGACGGCGCTGATATAGCGGCACTCAGCAAGGCGATAAGAAACAACATCATGGAACGCATGTGGATGTGTGGATTCCCGGATAAGCTGATCGTGGTAAATGTGGGTGATTACATTGTCAGCGCGTTCGGTAAAAACCAGCCGATCGACAACTTCGCGGCTCACCTTGTTGAAGCATATCCCACCGCGAAGATCGTTGTTGACGAGCCTATACTGTTATGAAGAACATAAAAACTATCGCCGCATTAATGGCTTGCGTACTGCTGTGCGGCTGCGGGACTGTTACCGAAAGCGGCAGCGTCTCAACAGAAACTCCCACGGCGGAAAGCACGCAATCGCCCGTCACAATTGAATCAAGCGTTGAAAAGACCGACGAAGCCGGTGCGCCGGGCGAGATCGGCGAAAACGGCGTCTATACGGCGGAGGGATACGCCGCAAAGCTGAATTACCCACTTGACGAAAAATCCATAACCTACGCCGCAATGCGCTTTGAGTATGTTTACGAACAGTATCTGAAGGATAACTGCGACAATGTTTATGTAAGCATTATCCCGGATAAGAATTATTTCCTAGCCGAGCAGAACGGCTATCCAGCGCTTGATTATTCCGAGCTGACCGAAAAGCTCACCTCTCAAATGGAATATGCGGAGTATATCGACATTTTCCCGCTTCTGGAGCTGTCCGACTATTACCGCACGGATACCCACTGGCGGCAGGAAAAAATAACTGACGTCGCGGCTCATATTGCCGCGGAAATGGGCGTGACCCTTTCCGCGGAATACACCCAGACTACGCTTGACGTACCTTTCTATGGCGTACATTGCAGACAGGATAATATCTCCCTGGAACCGGACACGCTGATCTACCTTGAAAGCGCGTTCCTGTCGGATTGCACAGTGTTTGACGGCGAAACCGACTCCTATATCGACGTGTACAACATGGAGCTTGCCGCGGCTGACGATCCGTACGAGATATTCCTTTCCGGCGCGAAATCTCTGCTCACCATTGAGAATACCAGCGCTTCGACTGATAAGGAGCTTGTGATATTCCGCGACTCCTTTGCAAGCAGTATTGCGCCGCTTCTGGCGGAGGGCTATTCCAAGATAATCCTTGTGGATATCCGTTATCTGTCGCCTGTGCTTCTGGGGAGATTTGTTGACTTCCACGGGCAGGACGTGCTTTTCCTGTACAGCACTCTGGTGCTGAACAACAGCGTTACAATTAAATAAAGAAATGGGGATACTGCTTTTGCGATATCCCCTTTTTGATCATGCCGGAGCGTATGGCATTCTTTCAAAAAACACCCGAAAAGGTGATGACAAATCAAAAATTGAATGGTATAATTATCATATAGTTTTAGGCGAATTTTGTAAAAAGGAAAGGCGATATACAATGAAAATAAAAGCTGTTTTTGCGGCAGCGCTTTCGGCAGTAATGCTTACCGGCTGCGCTGCGGTTTTTGATGAATTGACCGACGGCACATACGAAGAGGGAACGTTCACTGATGAAACGACGTCTGCGGTGACTGATGAGAAATCGTCGCTGTCCTACGGAACAGGGCTTGAGGAGATCACGATAACCGCGCAGGAAGATCCCGACCCCGACAGGGAGATCGTTCGCAGGAGGACTCCCGTGCGGCAGATACGCGGCGTTGACGTCAACGGTAATTCTCTGTCAAACGACTTCTATTTTTACCGCAGTCTGCTTTCCGGGACGTACAAACAGGCATACGACCAGATATATGCGGCGCTGTATAACGGCAGCCAGACTATCAACATGAGCGTTTCGGTGTACTCTTCGGATATTGCAAACATAGTTTACAGTGTATATTACGATCACCCGGAGCTGTTCTGGGTAGACAGTTCGCTTACCTATTATATGAATGGCAGCGGGATCGTTACCTCCCTTACTGTGAATTTCAACGGAACGGCAAGCGATCTGAAAAGATCACAGCAGCTTTTTGAGGGTACGATAGCGCCGCTTATCAAGCTTGCGTCCTCACTGCCGGAGGACGTTCAGAAAGTTAAGCTGGTGCATGATTATCTGACCAACACGATTCAGTATGTTGCAGGCAGCGCATACAACCAGAGCGCATACAGCGCAATTGTGAACGGCAAGACTGTCTGCGCAGGATATGCACATGCTTTCCAGTACTGTATGCAGAAGCTGGGGATCCCTGCTGCGTATATCGTAGGCTACGCCGGGGAGGCTCACGCGTGGAACCTGCTCCAGTTGGACGGCGAATATTACAGCATGGACGTCACATGGGACGACCCTTTAGGCAACCCTGCGACTACATATTATTATGATTATTTCAACGTCACCGACTCGTATCTCAGCAAGGATCACACCCGTGACGCGCTCTCCGCAAAGCTGCCCGCTGCATACGGAACAAGGTACAGCTATGCCTCATATTTCGGCGGGAACGCGTATGGCTCAGACTTTTCCGGGCTGGATTATTCAGCGACTATGCCCTCTGACTATAATATAGTCCCGGTACAGACTCAGCCTGTCCAGACCACGACTACTGCCCCTGTGCAGACTGAACCCTCATATACAGAACCGGCGCAGACAACTCCTGCGTATACAACTCCCGCGTATACAACTCCTGCATATACAACCCCGGCGTATACAGAACCGTATGATGATTACGACTACATAGATGACTGGAGCGACGATGACTGGGATAATTACTGGAACGATATGGACGACTGGCTTGACAGCAATGGTTATGATGACATCGACTATGACAATTACGATGATTGGGAGGACTACTATTTCGGTGACAGCATAGACGATGACTATTATTACGACGATTATCATTATGATGATTATTATGATGATGATGATTATTATGATGATTTTTATGATGATTATTACTACAACGACTATTACAATTATGATGAGTACGGCTGGTAAAAAATGCAGATTTTTTGCAAAAGGTGATGACAAATCTGCGCTGATATGGTAAAATAGTATTGAGGTGATTCTGTTTTGGGTGAGTATATCAAGCCGACGCAGGCGTATAAAAAACTTGACGCGGCAAAGCTGCTGCGCCAGAGCGTCTATATATACGCTGCAACGGGATATGGCAAGACTGAACTGATCAACCAGTATTTCAGAAACCAGAAGTATATCTACATACCCTGTCAGCAAAACTCCTGCGATCTGTCGCTGATTCCCAACGGATACACAGACGCAGTGGTCATTGACAATGTAAACGCTATTGATGACGAGGAGATCAGAAGCTCCATTATTTCTCTGTTCAGCAGAAAACAGATCTGGCTCATCATTGCAGGACGGAGCAAAATGCCTAGCTGGCTGTTCGACAGCTTCATAAAGAGTAATATGATGCTCATCACCGAGGAGGATCTTGCTCTCACTGTTGAGGGCATAGACCGCTATATGCGCTCCGAGGGGCTGATACTCACCGAAGAGGAATTACAGTATCTGAAAAAATGCTGCGAGGGAAACCTGTTCGTGGTGAAATACACCGCCCAGCTGCTTCTGGCAGGAAATAAGATCGGCAGGGAGCTGTACGAAAGCAATCTTGCCACTTTCGTCCGTTATTTAGAGGACAGCGATATTTCTGCGCTGAATACCGAGTTGGTGGACTTTCTTATGAAGGTCAGCGTCGTTGAAGATTTTACCGAGCAGCTTGCGGTGATGATTACCGGTAACTCTTCCGCGCGTGGACTTATCGAGCGTGCAATGGACGCAGGGAATTTCATTGACAAGAGAAACGATGTATACACTATCCGTTTCCAGTTCCGCGAAGCGCTGCGCAGTAAGGCAGTAAAGGAGTTCCAGCCGGGTGAGCTGCGTGATTACGCGCTGCTTGCGGGCGGTTATTACGAAGCAAACAACGAGGATAACAAGGCGCTGGATCTGTATGTTAAGTACAATGAGACCGGGCGTATCCGCGAGCTGCTGCTCCGCAACGCGCATAAATCCCCGGAGTCCGGCTACTACATGGAAATGAGGAAGTATTACCTCATGCTCTCCGAAGAAGCTATTTGCAGCAGCGTTTATCTGATGTCTGCAATGTCGCTTCTTTACTCAATGCTGCTGGATTTTGAGAAAAGCGAGTACTGGTACAAAAAACTGGAGCAGTATCGTGACACCGCCAAAGGCCAGAACAAGCGCGAAGCTACTCGCCAGCTTGCTTATCTTGATATTGCGCTCCCGCATTTGGGGAGCAAAAATATATTGGAGCTTATCAAAAGCTGTTATACACTGCTGAAAGATAAGTCTATCCCTTTCCCGGAGTTTTCCGTGACCAGCAATCAGCCGTCGCTGATGAACGGCGGCAAGGATTTCTGCGACTGGAGCAAGCACGACCGTGAGATCGCAGCTACTGCCGGGAAACTGGTGTCCACATTTCTGGGAAAATACGGAAAAGGTCTGGTGAACGCCGCACTGGCTGAAAGCTTCTTCGAGAAAGGCGGCGACCCCTACGAGATAATCTCACTGGTTTCAAAAGCAAAGCTGGAGGCTGAATCCGGGGGAAAGCTAGAGCTGTGTTTCGCGGCAAATGCCGTACTTATACGTCAGCACATGATCTCCGGCAGTCCGGACGCGGCTAAAAGCCTGCTGGACTCCTTTGAGAAAACGGCAAAACGTGAGAATCTAAACCGTATTCTTCATACGATAGGGGCAATGCGCTGCCGCATTGCGCTTATGGAGGGGGATTCTGCCACGGTCAGCGATTGGCTGAAAACAGCGCCGGACGAGGACGAATCCTTTGTGGCACTGGAACGTTACCGCTACCTCACGAAGATACGCTGCTATATCGCAGGCGACGAGTTCGGGAGAGCATTTTCCCTTATAGAGTCCTTGCGGTATTATGCCGAAAAATGTGACAGGAAGTTCATCAGCATGGAGCTGTCGATTCTTACCGCAATCATCAAGTATCGAAGCGGCAGCGAGTGGAAAAAGGAGTTCATTCCTGCGCTTGAAAAGATCTGTGAATACAGATTCGTGCCGATCATTTCCCGTGAGGGAGCGGCAATATTCCCCCTGCTCACCGAATGCCGGGAGCTTTGCGCCGCTGACCGCAACATTGACGGCAAGTGGTTTGAAACAGTTGTCGAAGCCACCGGAAAGGTCGCGCGGAGATATCCTCTTTATCTCAAAACCGACAAGGCAAGACCTGCGGATATTTCGCCGATTGACGTTCGCATACTGGCGTGTCTTGCGGAGGGGCTTTCCATGCCGAAAACCGCCGAAAGGCTGAATATGAACTTTGAAACCCTCCGTTCCCGCATAAAAGAACTATACCGCAGACTTGGAGCGAAGAACAAGACTGAAGCTGTTATGATAGCCCGCGAAATGAAAATTATCTGATTGAGATTCAATTCACCCGAAAAGGTGATGACAAATTCTCCATAAAGTAGTATAATTAAACAAGCGGATTTCCGCAAATTATTATTACTCAAAGGAGAATGAAGTTAATGAAAACAATGAAGAAGGTACTGGCTGTCGTACTTATGGCAGCGGTGGTAGTCTGCTGCACAGCATGCGGACTTGACATGAACAAGGTAAAGGGTGACTGGACCGTGGAAACTGCTGCCGGTAAAACCGTAGAAGAGATTGCAGCGGCGAACGGCGTTGACATTGCGGCCGTCACTATGAACGCCACTGTTACAAACGATTCCTTCACGCTTAGCAGCGCTACAGGATCTGTAACCTACAAAATTAAGGTGAAGGGTAACGGATTCGAGTGCGTAGACGACTTCGAAAATGTCTTTATGACAGTCGCATACGATTCTGCTAAAGACACTATAAGCTTCAAGCTGGCACAGCCGGACGGCACCACTTTCGACTACGTTATGAAGAGGGGTACTGCTGATCTGACTGTTTCTACTGGTTCTACTGGTTCTACGGCGGAAGCCGGAAGCTATTCCTATGAGGAGTACTACACCGGCGAAGCTGAATAAA
>CAMCFA010000005.1 GCA_945873955.1 uncultured Clostridia bacterium
TATCAGAAAAAACTCAAATCACGATTCCACCCGATAGCTTAGCGGCTATCGGGCTACTTCGTCACAAGATAATTATATTGGGTAACAACACATCTTGAGGAAAGGCGAAATTCGTTTTTTTGTTCTGATACAGCCAGGTCACTGCCACTGTCGATGTATAAGCTGATGAGAGTAGATTTAAGGCTCTGCTGCTTCTCACACTACAGTATTTAGCTGATTGTGGGAAACACTAGCCGTCAAACAAGCTTAACAAAGCAGGATTAATCTTATAAAATAAATAAACTCTCATAAACACCTTTGTTACAAGGATAGGGTGTTACAACCGCTCTATAACTCTATTGGTGAGATACAAAAGTTCACAAGGAATCAGTGATCTTGTAAAGCTGAAATGTGTATTACAACGCTATGCCCTCTACCTCTTATGACATATATTGCCATCAATGCTATTTCAGCTGGATTGACCTATCTTAGTACATCTGTACAGGGTCATCTGAGAGGGAGTCATCGTTATAAATAAAGGAAGGCGTTGATTCAAGGTCATCAATATCCTTGTTATATTTCTTGAGTACATCTGTAACGTAATTCGTCAGTCTATAACTATCCTCATATCCGCTGCTATACATACTGCCATCAACATAGCTGACGGTATTCATTGCAAAGTGAATGTGCAGATGGTCGGTATCTTCATGGACTACATACACGATCTGGTATCTGTCGGAGTAATAATAGCATACATTCATTCCGATACGATCAAGGTCTGGAGGTATAAGACCTGATTCATTATCAAAGCTGATAAAGAAATGTCTTACCTGCCTTCCACTCATCTTACCGAAATAACGTTTGACATACATCATCTGTCCCTCTATGTCTCTTATATTGGTATTAGGACTGCCGCAGAACTGAAGCCAGCTGCCATCCTTGTTATGAGTGACATATCTTGTAACAAAATACACACTTCGAGGGTCTTTATAGGATTCGTTTACAATCTGGATAACTGGTCGCATACCAGGTCTATCTCCTTTCTCAGCCGGAACGAAATATTCTCGTCATGTAATGATTCCGGGTCATCAAGAATAACCTTTATCGCCATAAGCCTGCACATTATCTCCGGTGGTACTCCTGTGCCATTCTGCGATGCTAATTTTACGATATATGTACCCATACACATATTACTCTCCTCTGCTTTCTGCTTTACATAGCTAAAATCCTCATCGGTCATACGTATAGATTTAACTGATTTTTGTGGTCTGCTCATAAAAAACCTCCAACTATATACATAGGTTATTATTATTTTTACTATATAAATACTATAATTATCATATATATTTATATAATATAAGTATATTTTCTTATAATAATACTATATAAATCATATAGATATACTAAGTAATAGAGTAGCAGGATAATGCTTTTGTCATACATTATCCTTATGATATTGTTATATGGTTTTTATTTACTGATAAAAAAGGTGAGTACGTTGCATCAAAATGAGCACCTTCATTGCTGAAGATGTACATTACTGCGTTTGTCAAGAAAAAACTGATCCACTTGCTAAGAAAAAAATGAGCCACCCAGTGACAGAAAAAAATTGAGCCACTTGTGTTGAGAAAAAGTCCAATGTTGAAACGCACATAGCCCCATTACAGAGGGAGCGAGTCGACTGAGGGAATGGGGCTATGTGCGGCGCACCGGCTGCCCGTTCAGCGCTGTTTCCATTCGGTAGGAGGTGGTGCAGTTCATGTTGAGGATCTGTGAATTGAATGTCACCCGGTCCACAAGAGCCGCAACCATCATCTCGTTCTCAAAAAGCTGAGTCCACTGTGAAAATTCGAGATTCGTCGTTAGTATTACGCTTGCTCTTTCAGAACGCTCGGAAATCACCTGAAACAGCAGCTCGGACTGACTTCGGTTAAGCGTAAGATAACTCAACTCGTCGATTATCAGCAAATCGAATTTACTCAAAGACCTTTCAAGTTTGGACAATCGGTTCTCCTGAAGCGCCTCGGACAGCTCCGTTGCAAACGAACCCGCAGTACAGAACCGAACCTTGAATCCTGCGCAGCAGGCGCTTATTCCGAGCGCTGTAGCAAGATGAGTCTTGCCGCTGCCGGGATTTCCGACCATTATCACGTTCTGCCGCTTGCCGATGAAATCACAGGACGACAGCTCGCGGATACAGCCTTCGCTGATGTGTTCAAGTCGATGTGTGTCAAACTCATCAAGCGTTTTAATTGTCGGAAATTTCGCAGTTTTGATGCGCTTTTCCTGCGCTGTGTGTTGCCGGTCGTCAAGCTCGGTTTTCATCAATTTCAGCAAAAAATCCGCATAACCCTCATTCGGTTCAAGCTGCTGAACCACCCTCGCATACTTGTTGAACGAAGGCAGCCGAAGCTGCTTTGCGTAAAGCTTTATAAGCTCATTCGCCGCATTTGTTTCCACTCAGATCACCCCCTTTCTCAGGAGAGCGTCGTATGGGTCAAGCTGAGGCGGACTAACCGGTATGTTGACGCTTCCGCAAACTGCTGCAGGGGGTATTTCCTTGCCTGTGACTAATTCATACCGCATAAGAAATTCTCCGTAATTTGCCGCCGGGATCGCTTTTATAGCAGCGTCGGGGTCATTGAGATAACATCGAAGGATCCGGATAATATCTTTAGGCTTATCCAGTTTCAAAATAAACTCGTACATCTGCTTTGGAATCGTCTTTTTGACGGGCGCTGCGTCATAAACACTGCGCGGTTTCCGCTCGATTAGGTCTATGTAATGCTCCAGCTTGAAATTCGTTTCACCGTGACGGTAATCCCTGTCGTACTGCGCAATAATTTCTCCGCGGAACATTAAAACCACATGGTCGCCGTAGCCCTTAACCGTAACCGTTTTGTTTGAGTACTGATACGGCACGGAATATTTGTTTCCGTCGAACTTGACAAGCGAAAAGCTGTCTGCTTTATGCTCAACGGTTTTTGATGTATCAAATCTGTACGACGGCAGCGGAATGTAGCTTTGCAAAGCCACTTTTGCCATTTCGCCCACGCTTGTCGGATTGCCCGGGATTTTAGTTTTTCGGTAGCCAATGCACTTTTCTCGCAGATATGCATTCAGTTCATCGAGGCTTTCATACCGCGGCAGCGGCGCAAAAAAGTTTCGCCTTGAAAAGCCCACCAGCCCTTCTACCAAGCCTTTTTCGTGGCCCTGAGCCACATTACAGAACACCGGCGTGAACGTGTAATGCGCAGCCATTGCCTTGTACTTGTCGGTCGCTGTGGCGTTTGCTCCGAATCCGTCTTTTACGGCAACTTTTGCGTTGTCGAAGATAAGTTTCCGCGGTACTCCGCCGAAGTACTCGAAGCCGTTGAGAATTCCCTCTAGAAAACTCTCCTCGTTCTGCCTCATGAATGCCATCACGAAAATGTCGGCGCTGTAACATTCCCGCATACACCAGATGTTGACCTTAGTTTTGACACCTTTCAGAAAGACCGTTGTTTCGCCCCAGTCTATCTGCATGGATTCACCGGGGTCGTATGCCAGTGGAACGAAGCAGTTTGTTATCCGTTTTCTGCGCCCGCTACTGCCGCTCGCACTGCCGATTCACAGCCTGTATAGCCTTTTCCCCGCACAGCCGGGTAAATATCCGGTGCGCTGTATGCCGCTGTTTCTTCGGGGCTAGCTTGTCCTCTTCAAGACACTCGCTGATGAATTTCAGGTGTTCATCGGTCAGAACGTTGTTTTTGCGTCCGCTTCCTTGCTTTCGTTCCCATGGGACTGTTGATCCGTCCCAGTATTTTTTGACGGTATTCCGCGTCACCTTCAACAGCCGCACTGTTTGCCGCTGCCCATAGCCGTATTTCTCACGGCAATGTCTGATTTCTTCGTAGATTTCCACTGTTATTGCCACTCCTGTTTCCCCCCGTGTATCCTTTCATTCTATTATACACGAGATACTTTTTCGTGGCTCACTTTTTTCTTGGCGTTTTTGGGTTGGGTGGATCAGTTTTATTTTAGCAAATATAACATTACTCATTATGACACAATAAAGATGCTCTATTCACTGGTAGGATACATTATTTAGGCTTTTGGAGTTCTGTTAATTTCTTTGAATAGCTTTATAGCTTCTTCAAACATTTGAGCATCTATTTGAATTGGTTTTCCATAATCCGGTGATAATACGAAAGATAAATCCTCTTCTTTAATTAATTTCAGTTTATATTTAGCATTATCAGTTAGTTCTTTGAAATTAATTGAAAATATAGCGAATAACATGCCATCTATTTCTTTCATTTCAATCTTTAGGATAGCATAGTCTCGGTGTATCTCTTCCATCAAGCTATTGAAATGTGCATGACTATCGGTATAAAGAGCATCTAAGTCGTCAAGACTTGGATGTTCTTTTTTTTCTTTCAAATCATCAATACTTGTTTGGATAAAGAGTCTAGTAGCAACATCAACCTTTGAAACAGCATATTTATAGAGAAAATTAGGCGATTGAATTATATTACTAAAGCTCTCTGTTTCTTGCATTGTAATCTTTGCCTCTTGAAGATTACCTGACGCAATTTGCATCTTAGCCAGTTGAGAAAGTAATACTATTCTATTCTCATCAGATAGAATTAGATGATTATGGAGAAACTCGTTAAAGGCCTTGGCCATTCTACCCTTTTGGTTATTGTCATCATTCTTATCAAGATAGAATAAATCTATACTGATGAAGCAAAGCGTGTAAAATAGAGTTAATTTGTACGATTTGATATTACTGAAAATATCTGGGATACAATTCATCTGGTCATCTGAAAGAAGCCTTTTTATGGAAGAATACATACGCGTATCTTCTATTTCAGACGAATTAAGTTCTCTCAAGAGATCATTAATCATCAAACAAATATCAATTCCTGATTGCTCAGGGATAGTTAAGTTCAACATTTGAGGATACAGGTAGCTCCTGATTATCTTTAATATCATATCTGTTGGTTGGGCACAGTGTATATATGTGCCAGAAAGAACAACATTTTCAGTATATTTTAGCAAATGCTTTATTAATGCTGCATCGTCATTTATTTTTTGTATTAAATGATTATTGACATACCGACGATATTCCTCAGATCTGTTCAAATCTGTAATTAGATTATAATATTGATTATCATACTGAAGGTAGGATGAAGAACAAGGTGGATTCGTATTTTGAAAAGGTATCAAAAATGCTTTTAGTGTTGCACATTCATTGCTATCAGGGAAATTCGCTTCCAACAAAGCTAAAATCGCATATTTGTATTTTGTCCATTCATCGGATTCTGACTTAAGATTATTAACAAGATTGCAAAGTAATGAAGGGTGAATATAATCCTCGTCACGGTTATAGTTAATCAAAAATAAATATAATGCTTTTATCTCGTTCACATAGCTTTCTTGAGCTTGTAATGCTCTTCCTTGAAAAACATAAAAAGTATTAGGATCAAAGCAGAGAACACTATCCCCATTTTTGATCAGCACTGATAAAATATGGTATCTATTGAGATAGTCTATCATTTCGTCTGTACAAATCGGACATAGCTTTTTCATTATACCAACTGGTAATTGAAAGGAATTAAAAAGTGTAAAATAATATAACGTATGAACTGCTTCAGCAGATAAGTAATTGACGAAAAGAGAACAAAAATGTTGAGATACCGGCTTAATCTCACTTTTTCTCTTCTTTTCAGAGTTGTTTTCAGCAAAATCTACTTCACTTTCGTACAATATTCTTGGTTCTTCCCTTAAAATTGCATCAACCTTGTGTGAGGAATTTGCTAGTGCAGTAGCAAATAGCACTGATAATGCAGTATTACCTGATGAGTGATTGATTATTCCAGCATAGTTTTGAGCATTGTGAAATTCTATTTTCTTCTGTTCACTTGAGGTTTGATGGCACATTATTTCAAGAAGTTCTTGAACTTCCATTTTTTTGAGGTCAATAGCATCATCGTAATAAAGGAAAAACTTATAGCCAGGAACAAATCACGTGAGGATACCACCGTTTATGAAGAAGATTCTATCGAGGACGGTATCCTGGAAGAAGGTGATGAATAATGGCTGTCGTAAAGGCTTTGAATCTGAGTTTCAATGTATTACAAATCATTGACAAGATGGATAAATATATCAGTGACCTTGAGAAAACCACGCCTAAGGGCATTGGCTGCCGTGGTTGTCCGCCTGAACTTTGGCCGCAGTATGTCAAAGCTAATAAGCATACATGGCATTCTGAATTCAAGCGACAAATACGACATTTTGTCGTGGGGTTCGATCCACATGATAAAATCAGCTATGATGAAGCGGTCAGAGTGGCTAATGATGTGGCAAAGTATTTCAAAGGACACACCGTTAAATATGCGGTACACCGGAATACCGAACACCTTCATATCCACTTTCTTGTCGATAACACATCGTACATTGACGGAAAACAGCTGGATATGTCGAAATCGGACTTGAAACGGTTTAAGGAATACTGCTCTGAGGTGCTGACTAAGCATGGCTGTTCCAAAGTCCGCATGGCACAACACTTCAGATATGATGGTATGCCGGATGGGACAGCCGATAGCGAGGAGCTTGAAATAGGTGACGAAATGTACCTTGACAATGCTGAAGAAATCATCTGTGAGCCTGTAGCAACGGCTGTTCCTGAGATTACGGTATCTGATACTGGCAGCAGCACTAAACCGCCCAGGGTGTATGTAAACAACTATTACAGCATTTACAATGCGCCCAGAGAGTATATCCAGAATCAGACTGTCACACGGCAGTCCTCCGGTTATGCAAATTCACATAACTATCAGCAAGGGAGCGGTAAATCTGTTCGGCGGTCATTTCCACACTCCTGTCGGTCGAACCCGAATAAAAGCAATCAATGCGATATGGAAGTTTCAGACAGGAAACCACCCCATCAATCTGGGACAGATTTTATTCCCGATTTTGATGAACCGAGTGCTGCTGAACTGGAGTGGTTTGAACCGGATCAGGCTGAAATGCCGATGGACATACCTCCTGATGACGTGGACTGTTCAACGGGGAAAGGATTCTTTGACCGTGAACCTGTATCTGAACAGCGTCTGACCCCATTTATACCGCTTCCGGAACCTGCCGAAGCAAAAGTGTATGTGGTTGGTACACCAACCATGCTGGGATTAAATGTGATTTGTATCCCTTGCTTCGATTATCAGTCAGCCATGGAATGGATAAAGTATAATGCGGATCCGCATTATCTGTACACTATACATGGTTTGGATGGGCGGCTATTTCCATTTAATATGCTATGATTTTTTGGACCGTCCGGACAATCCGGACCACAGGAGGTTATCACATGATCATCAGAGCGCCACCGGCAAAGTGCCGGGAGTCAGATATATATTATCTACATGAGCAGCTATAGCTCTACTATCAACACAGGAGGTCATTATAATGGCAAAGAACGAGCAGTTTACGATCGACCGCTCTGACCTAACGAGCGGCAACTACAACAGCGCGGAACAGGTTGAGATCACCACACAGACAGAAGCACCCGTTTCACAGCCTGAAACAGTTATTGCGGTTATCCTTGCGGGTCTTATTCAGAATGGAGTTGTGGTGTGAATTCACTGGGTTCTCTTGGCTTTTCATCGGAAGGGGGTGACATATTATGAGAAAAGCCGCTGTGTATGCACGTTATTCCAGCAACAATCAGCGCGAGGAAAGCATTGACGCTCAGCTGAGGGCGTCACACAAATATGCGGACGATAATGATATTGAGATCGTCTGTGAGTACATTGATCGTGCAAAGACAGGCACAAACTCCGATCGCGAAGAATTTCAGAGAATGCTTCGTGATTCGGCATACGGAGAATTTGAGCTGGTTATCGTCCATAAGCTGGACAGATTCGCCCGAAACCGTATTGACAGTGCCCTGAGCCGGAAAACTCTTAATGAGAACGGCGTAACTCTGGTGTCTGTTACCGAGAACCTTAACAATACCCCTGAAAGTATTATTACTGAGGGGCTGATGGAGGCACTTAACGAATACTATTCAGCAAACCTCTCCCGTGAGGTTATGAAAGGTATGAGGGAGAATGCGCTGGACTGCCGCTACACAGGAGGTTATGTTCCTCTGGGATACCGTATCGACAGCGAGGGACACTATCAGATAAACGATGAGGAAGCGGCGGTAATACGGCGCATATTCACTGGGATACTTCAGGGAATGAGCTACCGTGAGCTTCAGGAGGAGTTCAACGGCAAAGGAATACGCACACGGACGGGTCAGCCATTCGGCAAAAATTCGCTGTATTCCATACTCTCAAACGAGAAATATGCCGGGGTGTACATATACAACCGGGAGGTTTCCAAGGACTGCCGCGGTAAACGCAATAGTCATCGTAACAAGCCTGACAATCAGATGATACGCATTGAGGGCGGCGTTCCGGCAATCGTATCAAGGGAGGAGTTTGATGCAGTACAGGAGGTGCTTAAAAAGCGAAAACGGACAAGACATGGAAGGTCGGACTCGGAGAACGTATATCTGCTGACAGGAAAGGTTTTCTGCGGCGTATGCGGCGGCAGATACTGCGGAAACAGCCAGTACAGCGGTCGGAAGAAAGTGCTGTATTACTGTTATCGGTGCAATGTCCGGTCACGAAAGGGCGGCGCTGCCTGTTCCAACCGTGAGATAAGCCGTAACTGCCTTGAAAAGTATGTGCTGAAACTGTTGGCAGATATTCTGTTCGACAAGGACAGGCTTCCGGCAGTAATCAAGGAATACAACAAGGCGGTTATGAATGCAGATGGTTCGCTGGAGGAGGACAAGAAGCGGCTCCGTAAGTCTATCAAAACGAAGCAGTCGGAGATCAGCAATATCATCAATGTGATTGCCAAAACCGGTTCAGAGAGCCTTGCGGCGGCGCTTGACAGCAAAGAAAAAGAGCTTGACGAATTGCGTTCCCAGCTGTCGGAGCTGGAGCGAAAGACCAGTAAGGTAGATATCGACGAGGAGCAGATAAGCCGTGCATTCGACTACGGCAGGGAGCTTCTGCTTTCGGGCAAGATACCGAGGCTGCGCCAGCTTATCGAGCTTTACGTTGAGCGCGTGGATATTTACCCTGACAGCGTGAGCGTTACGCTGAATATCCTGAGAGGGCTTCAGGCAAACGAGAACGGCGGTGCGCTCGACAGGCTCAACCGCACCAATCCCGAAGCGCTGCGTATCACACGGCAGGCTGACCGGGACGAGGTTATCTCCGGCGACAAGAAGTGACAGTATCTCCGTATCAGCGCAGGCTGGTACGGAGGCTTTCTGCTGAATATAATTCAGTCAGGAAACGATAAAACCGGGGAATCACTTCTCCGGTTTGTTTTTTATTGAGCCTGCTCAGCTGAATGGTATTCGCGGCAAAGGTCTTCGGTGAGATACTCGTCGCTCATGCAGTGCATATCGGAAACACCGTCCCTCATTAGCCGGTACAGCGTGGAGTGATAGAATATTCCAAGAGCCTTATCCAGCGGCAAATTCTCAAGAGCGGCGAATTTCTCCGTGATACGGGCATATTTCTTCTGGAGCAGGATCGGGTTTGCGTTCATATTGTTTCGCTCCCTTCAAAGTGCAGGCAGTTATCGATAATCTGCTGATTCCTGAAGCATATCTGTATATTCGGCTTTTCATAGCGAAGCCTTGATATAGCTGCGGATTTGTCGATAAGTCCGTCGAAGTAAAGTTCTATCGTGTTGAATACCTTATCGTTGGCAACGCCGCCGATCACTATATCATAATCGGTTGTATCTTCGCCGCGCCGACAGGACACTATAAAATCCAGCCATTCCTCGGAGTAGCTGTCAAACCTCAGGACTTTGCACCGGCTTAGCATACCCTCGTCAAAGTCGTATCTTGACAGAACCCCCTGTTTCCCCTGACGCTTGAATTTTCCGCACCATTTCTCTGCCTGTTCCCGGAGAGGCGTAACGTAAAATCCCCTGCCGAAATCAACATTCTTCCGTGAATGAAGCAGGTCGGGGTGAGCTACCTCAACATACGAACCGTGATAGAGAATCATACGCCGACCCCTTTCTCCCTCATCACACGGATTATGTCATCGGTGATGTATTCCTTGCTCTGGGTGTGGAGTATGTCATAATTTGCGGCAATGTATCCGGACAGCAGACCGCTCTTTTCCAGCGCATCGTAGACCTTTTCGGGAGCTGTATCCATTGCGTTTGCAATGTTCTCAATGCAGAATACTGCAAATTCAAGCTCATTGGAATTGGATATTCCGCTCATTAAAACACCCCCTGAATACGAAAAGCACAGAGAGCAAAAAACTCTCTGTGCTCTCTTGTTTGCACATAAAATTATTTACGTGTGCATTGTTGGTGGAGCCGAGGGGAATTGAACCCCTGTCCGAAAACCCGTCCTCACAACTTTCTCCGAGTGCAGTCTGTCTTTTAGATCTCCCTCATACGAGCGCCGGCAAACAGGCTCTCGCACTTGGCAGCCTTTGATACATCAGAGATTACAAGGCAACTCATCAATGACGTTCACCACTAGTCGACGCCATATCCCCGCCCGTGGTAGTGCGGAGTATGACGGCAGCCGCACTTAGGCAGCTACAGGTACAAACTCGTCGTCTGCGTTTAAATTTAAAGTTGCGACGATTAAAGTGATTTCGCCCTCACTACTCGCTTATTGTGCATCAGAATCCCCGTCGAAGCCTTTACGGCCCCATGTGTTCTGTATGCCTTTTGTTGTCTTTACAGTATATCACATTTTCACGGCTTTGTCAAGCGGGAATAATGACCTTTTTTATAAAAATCTTTGTGAAAGCTCAGATCCTGCCAGAAAAAGTCGGTGAGAAAGCCCGGCGCCACGCCGGACATATTCTCACCGCTTCTCAGTATTTTGTGTTCACTGCCCGTCCTCCGATGGGAGGATCTGTATGCTCTCAAAATCGAAATCACAGCCGGGCAGGAACATCAGCTTCACCGTCATTCTGCCGTGCAGCGGCGGGAGCTTGGCAGACACCGTGATGTACTCCTCGCTGTGCGGGAACTCGATTATCTCGGTGTGGACTACCCCTGTTTCGTCCGCGAAATGCAAGTGGATCGAATCGTTGTCGTGGCGGGTGAGCCCGGTGAGCCGCACCTCCGATGTCCCACGCGTGAGATCCATGTCCTCAAAGTCGATAAACACGTTGTTGCCGATATCGGTGATCGCGCCTCCGCTGATCTTGTAGCTGTCCCCGTGAACAAGGTCGCAGTCTGCGGCGTTGAGCCGCTCGTATGCCTTCAGCTTCGGCTGGAACTGGAATCCCCCGAAATCTATCCGCATGTCCGTCTTGTCAAACTCGAAGAAAATATCCTGTATCCCAGTCAGATTTTCCGGCAGGGTATAACTGTTGTCCTGATAGGTCTGCCAGATGAAATTCGCCTGATAGGTGAACTCCCCCAGCCTTACCGAACCGCTCTCCCCCGGCTTCCCCAGCCACAGCCGGAAGCCGAACGGGTCGTCCTTGTGCCAGTTTATCACCCGGATAAGGAAGCTGTCTGTGCCGTACTTACCGAAATCGACCTTTGTGAAGCCCACGATATTGCTGTCCGCCTTGATGTTCACGCCGCCCTGCGAAACCTCGTCCATGACCGCAATGCTGTCGGTGTAATGACACGCGGGCAGGAACTTATACGGGTCGAAGCACGCCTGCCCGAACCCCTCCGCGGTGAACTCGTACTCTGAGATCACCTCTGCCTGCGGCTTGCCGTTATTGCAGGAGCAGCGCAGCCGGAACGCACCGTCGCCTAAAGCCGTGAGCACTGCATTGTTTCCCTCCGCAGCTACCGAAGCAATGTTCGTCGTAATACCGCTGTTCGTTACAACGCTCCACACAAGCTCGCCGTATCCTGCGTTCGCCGGGAATACCCTCGCTATGATACGGCACTCCGGGCAGTCCGGGGTGAGCGCTTCTCCGGTGCTGCGGGTGAGTTCAATCTTCCGCACCGGCACTCTGCCATCGTCCACATTCTCGGTGATGTTCTCGATAACGCACACGCCCTCGCGAAACTCTCCGGGCGCGGCGGGCAGCGCCTTTATCACCAGCTCCGCGCCGCGAAGTCCCTCCGCGGACCCTCTCACCACGATATCCCCAGCGGAAACTCCCGGGGCTATGTAAGCCGCCGCCTTGCCGGAAAACAGCTTTCTTTCCGCGGATTTGTAGCTGTCGTAGTCGGTGCTGTCACCGTTGTCATAGCCTACCAGCCTGCCGCCCTCTACCTCAATGCAAACTCTGTCCCGGGCGTTCTCCACCGGGTTTCCGTCACGGTCAACGGTGGATATCTCCACCACTGCGATATCCTCGCCGTTTGCCGTGACAGCGTTCCTGCAACATTCCAGCACCACCGCCGCACTGTCGCCGAAGGAGCGCTTCACTGCCTCCAGCGTTTCGCCGGAAGCCGCCCTGCCGCAGGCGCGAAGCTCCCCCGGCTCATAGCGCACCTGCCACGCCGCGGTGAAGTCCTCCGGGACGCGCCTGCCCAGCGACCTGCCGTTGAGAAACAGCTCAACCTCCGGCAGATTCGTATAAGCCACCACGTCGATAAGCTGCCCTTCGTTGAAGTCCCAGTAGGGCATGAGGTGCAGCACCGGCTCTCCGCCCCACGCCGCCTTATACAGCCAGAAGCTGTCCTTTTTGAGTCCCGCCGTGTCAATGCTGCCGTAGTAGGCGTTCTTAGTGGAATAGGGCGACGGCTCGCCGATATAGTCCGAACCCGTCCAGATAAACATTCCCGCGCAGTAATCGCAGTCGCGGTTTATGCGTATTATCTTCTGCGGCATGTCCGCTGAAACTCCCGCCCGGCAGTTGCCCAGAGAGCTGCACTGCAAGTCCTCGTGGGTGAGGAACGCCGCCGCTCTTGGGAAATGGTACACTCCCCTGCTCTTGACGCCGGCGGTGGTCTCGCTGCCGTATATCCTCCAGTCCGGGTGCGACGCGTGGTGCTCCGCGTAAAGGCTCTCGCCGTAGTTATAGCCCACTATGTCCAGTTCCTCGGCACAGCGCTGTCCGCCATCCCACGGCATGTAGTTGCTGCCGTGTGTGGTCGGGGCGTTTCCCAGAGGGTCGTGCTTTCTCACCGCCGCGTGCAGCAGCTTTGTCACCTCGCAGCCCCGGGGCGAAACGTGCTGGTCGTATATCTCGTTGCCGATACTCCACATTATCACACTGGGGTGATTACGGTCGCGGCGAACCCAGCTTGCGACGTCCCGCTCGTACCACTCGTCAAAGAAACGCGCATAATCGTACTCGGTCTTGGGGCGCTCCCACATGTCGAACTCCTCGCTGTCCACAAGTATTCCAAGCTCGTCGCACAGCTCCATGAAGCCCACCGCCGGGGGATTGTGGGAGGTACGCACCGCGTTTACCCCCATTTCCAGCATGGACTTAAGCTGCCGCCGCGCCGCAGACTTGTTGAACGCCGCGCCAAGACAGCCCAGATCGTGGTGCAGGCAGACACCGTTCAGCTTGACATGCCGCCCGTTGAGGAAGAACCCCTCGTCCGGGTCGAAACGGATATCCCGCAGCCCGGTTTTCTGCGTTATACTGTCGATCTCCGCGCCGTTTTCCAGCAGGGTGGTTTCCAGCGTCAGCAGGTTCGGTGAGGCGATATCCCAGATATCGCCGGGGTCAACGTCATTCAGCAGGAAACTCGCCGCGGTCAGCGGCTGCGCGGGGTACTCCCCGGAATACAGCAGCTTATCGCCGTTTCTGAGCTGAAAACACACGTCCATGCCGTCGGCGCACAGGGTCTCCGCGTTGAGCTCGCACTGCCACGCGCCGCCCTTCTTTTCGGCATGGAAGTACACCCCGTCGGTCACAAGGCGGCTCTCCGGTGAGTTTATCAGCCACACGTCCCGGAATATCCCCGCGCCGGAATACCAGCGGGTGTTCGGCGACATGTGCCGCACCAGCACGCCTATCTCATTCACGCCGCTGTGCAGGAAACGGGTGATGTCCGCCTCAAACGAGGTGTAGCCGTACTTCCAGTCGAACGCGGGCGCGCCGTTGACGTACACGGTGCAATCCATGTACACGCCCTCAAAATACAGCCGGATACTTCTGCCGGTGATGTCGCCGAAGTCCCAGCTTTTGCGGTAATGCCCGTCGGAGCTTTCGTACAGGTCGTGTGCGTTGTTGATGAGCCAGTCGTGCGGGATATGCACCGGTCGGAACTCCTCCGGCTGCCCGCCGGGAGCAGTCTTGCAGAAGCTCCAGCCGTCGTTGAACAATGTTTTCATAGGTTACCTCTTTCCCTTATACAGACTTCTATATTGTGTTGGGGTGAGCTTTTCGTGCTTTCTGAACACGGTGCAGAAGTACCCCGCGTCCGCAAAGCCGGACAGTCTCGCGACCTCCGCGGCGGGAATGTCCGTTTCGGTCAGCAGGCGCTTCGCCTCTTGTATCCTGCGGCAGGAAACGTACTCGTTCGGGCGGAGGTTCATGGTCTGCCGGAATTTCCTGCAAAGGTACTGCTGCGACACCCCGGAGATCTCCGCCAGCACCGCCACGGAGAAATCCTCCCGGTAATGCTCGTCAATATAATTCAGCGCCGGAAGAATGATGTCGCTGCGGTCTGCCCCTCCGGGAACTCCGCTGCCGGACGCCAGCCGGTGGAACTCCATAAGATACTGATACATCAGCCCGGAGCAGATGTAGTTGCCGTATATCCTGTCCGACCTCAGCGCAACGAACATCTTGTCATACAGCCGTTGCAGGGAGCTGCCGTCCTCCAGCCGCACCACCAGCGGCTTCGTCATGCCAAGCTCGCGCAGGGTCTGCTTGCAGGCGCTGCCGCCGAACACTATCCAGCGGACGTCCCAGCGCGCCTCGTCCGGGACGTACTCATGCGGGTAGTCCGCCGGCAGGAAGAAATAACAGCCGTCGGTTATCCGGACGGTGGTGCTGTCGAATTTCAGCGTGCCGCCGCCCTTCGCGCAGAACAGTATCTGATCCCAGCAGTAGCCCTCCGGGCGATCCACCCGGCACTGATACTCGGTGCCGCCTATCCCGGCAAGAAAAACCGGAAGCTCCTTGACCTGCCCGATATATGGATAAAAATGCTGATTTATCGCAGTTCTTTTCGCAGACATATCGTCACACCTTTCAATAATAGTATAGTGTATCGCCGCCGGGTTGTCAATAGGAAATTTGAATATTTGTTTGCACTTTTTCCGCTTAAACAGCTTATTCATAGGCAGTAATTTTAATTTTTGAAACTAAAACCCATGACCGCGCAGAAAATTTCAAACACCCCAGCGCAAATTCCCCGGAAACAACAAATCCCCCCCCGGTCGCCCGGAGGGGAAAATTGTTATTCAAGCGTATCAGGTGAATATCAGTCCTGCTTGAACTCGTCCTCGTACATCTTCTGCATTTCAACGAGGTGCTTGTACTTAGCCTCGGAATTCTTAACTGCTCTGTCGAACAGCGCGGTAGCTCTCTCGGGGTTAGCACGCATGAGGGAGTTGTAACGTACCTCTCTCATCATGAACGCCTTGTAGTCGCCGGTCGGAGCCTTGCTGTCGAGGGAGAACGGGTTCTTGCCCTCCTCTGCCAGAGCCGGGTTGAACCGGAACAGGTGCCAGTAACCAGCTTCAACAGCTTCCTTCTCAACCTGCTGAGCGATAGTCAGACCGCCCTTGATACCGTGGTTGATGCAGGGTGCGTAAGCAATGATGAGGGACGGACCGTTGTAAGCCTCAGCCTCAGCGATAGCCTTTAAGCACTGGTTTCTGTCAGCGCCCATGGAGATCTGTGCAACATATACATAGCCGTAGCTCATTGCAATGCCTGCGAGATCCTTCTTCTTAACGTCCTTACCGCCTGCTGCGAACTGTGCAACTGCGCCCACGTTGGTAGCCTTGGAAGCCTGTCCGCCGGTGTTGGAGTAAACCTCGGTATCGAATACCAGAATGTTTACGTTCTTGCCGGAAGCGATAACGTGGTCAAGTCCGCCGTAGCCGATATCGTAAGCCCAGCCGTCGCCGCCTAAGATCCACTGGCTCTTCTTGGAGAGGTAGTTCTTAAGCTTCAGTACTTCTGCAACAAGCGGCTCGGTAGCACACGGGCAGCTCTCGAATGCGTCAACAAGGTTCTTGGTAGCAACTGCGTTAGCCTTGCCATCGTTCTCGGTCTTGAAGTACTCGTCGATAAGTGCCTTAGCCTTCTCGTGACCTTCAAGCGCCGCGATCTCCTTCAGCTTGCTCTGTGCTCTCTTGCGGAGGGTATCCTGTGCAAGGAACATACCAAGACCGAATTCAGCGTTGTCCTCGAACAGGGAGTTAGCCCATGCCGGACCCTTGCCTTCCTTGTTGGTGGTGTAAGGAGTAGACGGCTCGGAGCCTGCCCAGATAGAGGAGCAGCCGGTAGCGTTTGCAATGTACATTCTGTCGCCGAAGAGCTGAGTTACCAGCTTAGCATACGGTGTTTCGCCGCAGCCTGCGCATGCGCCGGAGAATTCGAGCAGCGGCTGCTTGAACTGAGAGCCCTTAATGGTGGTCTCCTTGAACTTCTCGTGAACCTCAGGCTTGTCAGCCACAGCCTTGGATACAGCGTAGTCGAATACCGGCTGCTGATCCATCTGGGTATCAAGAGGCTTCATAACGAGAGCCTTGTTCTTAGCCGGGCAAACCTGTGCGCAGACGCCGCAGCCGGTGCAGTCCAGAACAGATACGGACATTGTGAACTTCATGCCCGGCAGCGCCATAGCGTCCTTCAGCTTTGCGGAAGCGGGAGCTGCAGCAGCCTCAGCCTCGGTGAGAACAACAGGACGGATTACTGCGTGCGGACATACAAAGGAGCACTGGTTACACTGGATACAGTTGTCGGGCTGCCACTCGGGAACGTCAACGGCAATGCCGCGCTTCTCAAATGCAGCGGAGCCCTGCGGCATTGTGCCGTCAGCGATGTCAACGAAAGTAGATACAGGAATCTGGTCGCCGCGCTGTGCGTTTACAGGGATCTGTACGTTGTTTACGAAGTCAACGAGGAACTTGTTGTCGCCCTCTGCCTTGTGTACCGGCAGCTCGCCCTTAGCGTCAGCCCAAGAAGCGGGAACGTCAACCTTGATAACCTCGCCTGCGCCTCTGTCGATAGCGGCGTAGTTCATGTTGACGATATCGTCGCCCTTCTTAGCGAAGGACTTGTACGCCATCTTCTTCATGTAGGTGATAGCGTCTTCAGCGGGGATAATGTTTGCGATAGAGAAGAACGCAGCCTGAAGAACGGTGTTGGTCTTGTTGCCCAGACCGATCTCTCTTGCAACCTTATTAGCGTTGATGATGTAGAAGTTGATGTTGTTCTTAGCAATGTAAGCCTTTACGGGAGCGGGCAGCTTCTCGTCCAGCTCATCAACAGACCAGTGGCAGTTCAGCAGGAAAGATCCGCCGGGAACTACGTCCTGAACCATATCGTACTTGTCGATATAGGACTGGTTGTGGCAGGCAACGAAGTTTGCCTTGTTGATGAAGTATGTAGACTTGATCGGTGTCTTACCGAAGCGCAGGTGAGAAATGGTTACGCCGCCGGACTTCTTGGAGTCGTAAGCGAAGTATGCCTGTGCGTACATGTCGGTGTGGTCGCCGATGATCTTGATAGAGTTCTTGTTCGCGCCAACGGTACCGTCAGAGCCAAGACCCCAGAACTTGCAGCAGGTGGTGCCTTCCGGAGTGGTGTTCGGGTTCTCGGTAGGAGTGAGGGACAGGTTGGTAACGTCGTCGTTGATACCGAGGGTGAATACCGGCTTGCTGGTGTTGTTGTAAACAGCGATGATCTGAGCCGGGTTGCAGTCCTTGGAACCAAGACCGTAACGTCCGGTGAATACCTGAGCGTCCTGGAACTTGTTCTCCTTCTTGAGGGCAGCAACAACGTCCAGATAAAGCGGCTCGCCGAGGGAGCCGGGCTCCTTGGTTCTGTCGAGAACGGAGATCTTCTTAACGGTAGCGGGGATAGCGTCAACAAATGCGGAGGAAACGAACGGTCTGTACAGTCTAACCTTAACCAGACCAACCTTTCTGCCCTGCTTTGCGAGATAGTCGATAGTTTCTTCAATGGTGTCGCATACAGAACCCATTGCTACGATAACTTCCTCAGCGTCGGGTGCGCCGTAGTAGTTGAACAGCTTGTAATCAGTACCGATCTCAGCGTTTACCTTGTCCATGTACTCGGTAACGATGTTCGGGATATTGTTGTAGTAGGTGTTGCAAGCCTCTCTTGCCTGGAAGAAGATGTCAGGGTTCTGTGCAGAACCGTGGAGAACAGGCTTTTCAGGGTTGAGCGCTCTGTCGCGGAATGCCTGAACAGCGTCCATGTCTACCATGTTCTTGAGAGTCTCATAGTCCCACTTTTCGATCTTCTGGATCTCGTGAGAGGTTCTGAAGCCGTCGAAGAAGTGCAGGAACGGAACTCTGCCCTTGATAGTGGACAGGTGTGCAACTGCGCCGAGGTCCATAACCTCCTGCGGGTTAGTGGAGCAAAGCATAGCGTAACCGGTCTGACGACATGCGTAGATATCGCTGTGGTCGCCGAAGATAGACAGCGCATGGGAAGCAACTGCACGCGCGGAAACGTGGATAACCGACGGAAGCAGCTCGCCTGCGATCTTGTACATATTCGGGATCATCAGAAGAAGACCCTGTGAAGCGGTGTAGGTGGTAGTGAGAGCGCCTGCGGACAGGGAGCCGTGAACTGCACCGGCAGCGCCTGCCTCGGACTGCATTTCTACGACCTTAACCTGCTCACCGAAGATGTTCTTAACTCCGGCGGTAGACCATGAATCGGTAACCTCAGCCATAACGGACGAGGGGGTGATGGGGTAGATAGCCGCTACATCAGTGAACGCATAGGACACGTGAGCCGCAGCGTTATTACCGTCCATCGTTTGCTTTTCTCTTGCCATTGGATTTTGTCCTCCTTATTTATCTGGCAGCCCGGAAAGCCCCGGCAGAAATCTCTGCGCAGCCCGTCGCCGCCTTTTGTGAATGAATATATTCCGCCCTCCGCGCTAACGGCGGACGTACTATTTCAATTTAAGTCTATTCTACCACAATCTCTGCAATTTGTAAATAGCCTTAGAATTTATTTCAGATTATTTGTGCAACCTGCACTAAAATTCAGTTGAAATCTGCACAAATCGTCATCACTATAAAGAGCGCCGGCAGCACAAAAAGCAGCCTCCCCCTAAATGGAGCAAGGCTGCCGCCAGTATTAAAACTGCTTGTTTCCCTTTGCCGCCGCACGAACCTCCATAATGCCGGTTTCCGGGTAGAAGAACACGGTGCGCCCGTAGTTCAGCCCGGTGTCCTCGGCGATTATCGGTATGCCCTCGGTGCGCAGCGCGGACTTCACCGCCGCAATGTTGCGCTCGCCGATGTTGAAACGGTCGCTGGTGGTGGCGAACATCACCGCGCCGCCGGCAATCTTAGCCTTCAGCCGGGAACGGCTCGCCCCCAGCTTTGCCATTTCGTTTATCAGCATAGGAATAGCGGTGTCCGCGAAGCGCATGGGCGTCGCTGAGCCGTTGGTCGCCTGTGTGCTGTCCGGCAGCATTATGTGGGACATTCCCCCCACGCCCGCAATGCTGTCCAGCAGGCAGATACCGACGCAGGAGCCGAGCGCGTAGGTCACGAGTACGTCCGGCGCTTTGCAGGCTTTCAGGTCGGATATGCCAATAGTCAGATTCGCCATCATAACACACCCAGCTTCCGCATAAGAGTTTCGAGAGATTCCATCTCCGGAATAAGAATGATATTAGACTTGATAGCCACTCCGTCTATCGCGAAGCCGTCGTCAATGAACAGCACCTTGTCGCCGACCTGCGAAAACTCGATTATCGGCACGCTCATTATCGCGCCCAGCATGTCCACGGTCATTGAGGGTATGTCCATGTCGATAGTAAGCCCCGTAAGGGTGCTCAGCGCCCGAAGGTAGCTACCCGCCATGATGTTGCCCATCTCTGTGATAACGGAAAGCTCCATTTCGCCCAGCTTTGTAACCTGAACGTTCTCGGCGTTCATGAAGGTAGACAGCACCACCTGCGCGAAGCTGTCCTCCAGCAGAAACATCATCATACCCTTGATGTCCCCCTGCAATCTCACCAGAATACCGGTGATGACCTTTTCGGGGCCGCCCATGGTGTCGATTATCTGCTGATATTCCAGCACGCATACGTTCGGGACTTTCATCTCAATAGGCTTGCCCAGCATTTCCGAAAGTGAGGACGCCGCGCTGCCGGAGCCTATATTTCCTATCTCCCGCAGGCAGTCAATCGCCACCGGGGAAAGGTCGTCATAATTTTTCAGCATAATTCTCTCCTCGTACTATGAAAACAATACCGCACAGTGCAGTGCGGCATTGCATATTATCTTAAATTATTAGCAAGTCTTGTGAACTCGTCGGAGGTGGTGACCACCCGTGAGCTTATCTGGTACGCTCTCTGGGTCTCTATCAGCTTTACCATCATGTCGGCAAGGTTCACGTTTGAGGTTATCAGCGCGCCCTGTATCTTCTCGGTATCGCGGTTTGCTATCGCTTCGCCGCTTCTTTCTGTCGCGGAATAGCGGTTGGTCGCCGCCGCCTCAATGCCGTAGACATTCTCGAACTCGAACACGCCCACCATACTGCGTAATTCGTCATAATCCGGGGCGGTGCCGTCCTCGTTGAACGGAACGACTATCCTGTTGTTGTTATAGTCCAGCACATATTCGCCGCTGCCGCTCACCAGATACCACTCGCCGGTATCCGCCTGCGTCATTGCGAAAGCGCCGTCGCGGGTGTAGTTTATATCACCGTAGCGGTTCTCAACTGCGAAAAAGCCCTCGCTGGGCAGCGCGAAGTCCAACGGTCTTTCGGTGTAGTAGAAAGAGCTTTCGTCGAACATCACGTCGGTCTTTTGGATATATGTACCGTGTCCGGTCTGCCAGTCCTCCTCCGGGGCGCGCTGCACCGAATAAAGGCAGTCCGCAAAGGAGGGACGTATCGTCTGGTAGCCGTAGGTGTTCACGTTCGCGATGTTATTGCCGTAAACGTTGAGCGCCTGCGCCTGCGCTATCATTGCTGATTTTCCGGTATGGAACGCTATATTCATGGCATGTCACTCCTTATATCTTGCAAATTGAATTTGACTTCTGATTCATGGAGTCCAGCAGCTTCGCCAGCGTGCTGGAAGCCTCGTAGATACGGTTGGCGTTCATCATCATTGTCATTTCGTAGTTTACGTCTATGTTGGAGCGCTCGTATGCGCCTTGAATTATCTCGTACCGCGTACCCTCCGGCACGTCCCCCGCCTGCACGGAGGTGAACATGTTCGCCCCGAACTTGTCGATATTACCCTCCGGGTCGATATAGGAGAGCCTCAGACGGTCAACAAGCTGACCGTCCTGATATATCGCGCCGTCCGCGTCAATGACGAAATCCTTGTTGCCGAGGTATATCTCGCCGTTCTCGCCGAGTATCCTGCCCGACTGGGAAAGGCAGAGGTAGCCCTCGCCGTCCAGCTCCCACTGACCGTTGCGGGTGAGCATTGTTTCGCCGTTGTACGCCGCGATGTTAAAGTAAACGTCGCCGTTTATCGCCACGTCAAAGGGCGACTCGGTGTACTCAAACGTTCCCTGCCCGAGGTCGGAATAGGAGGTATCAACGTAGGTCTGCGCGAACGTCCCGGAAAGCTCCTGACGGTGCTTTACAAGTATCATCTGCTCGTTGAAGCGGTTGGTGATTATCGTATCCCGCTTGTAGCCTGCGGTGGACAAATTCGCCAGATTGTTGCCTATGCAGTCCAGCTTGCGCTGGTTCATTATCATGCCGTTGCAGGCGTAATAGTATCCTCTGTTCACAGCCGTTCCTCCTGTCCGCCGGAATTGACCGGCGCAGTTCCCTTTATGTAAGGCTCCAGCGCCGCTTTCAGCGCCAGCGTTGCTTTGGTGTTTATCTGACACACTCTCGACTCCGACACGCCTATTACCTTCGCGATATCGGAATACTTCATGCTCTTGTAATAATACAGCGTGACGACCTGCCGCTCCTTCTCCTTCAGAGAGTCTATCGCGCCGGCAATGACCGCCCGAAGCTCCTGCCGAAGCAGCCGGGAATCAGTAGCCTCGGCACCGGCATAAGCCGCGCTGCCCTCCTCAAAGTTGTCCTCGTACAGCAGCTCCTCAAAGGAAAGCGTCACCGTGTTGGAGGCGTCCGCCATGCCGCGCAGCAGCTTTTCCTCGGATATTTCGAGGTACTCCGCAAGCTCTGCGTTAGTGGGAGGTCTGTCATATTGATTATACAATATACTGTTCGCCTTGTCAAGGTCGCGGGCGAATTTTCTTACAGGTCTTGGCACCCAATCCTGCTTTCGCACATAGTCGATTATCGCGCCGCGGATTTTTAGAGAGGCGTAGGTCTCGAACTTTGCGCCCTTTGTCGGGTCGAAGCTCTCTATCGCGTCCATAAGGGCGATAACGCCCTCGTTCACAACGTCGTCAACCTCGCCGTATTTTATGTAGGTATTACGCAGGGAAAGCGCACAGGCACGCACCAGCCCGAGATTTTTCAGCACTATCTCGTTGCGCACTGCTTCGCTGTGGTTCATGCTGTATTCTTCCAACAGTGCCGCGGTCACGCTGCTCTCCATGCCTTTCCCCCCCCTTATTTGTCACACTGCCGGCGCCGCTGCGGTGTTTAATGAAATATTGCCTATCGCCTGTATCTGCGCCGTGGAGTCTATCTCGCTGTAAGACAGCACCGTGATGTTCGGAATGAACTGCTCGGTGAGCTTCTTGTAATAGATACGCACCACCGGCGAGGTCAGAATGATTACCGTCGGGATAACGTCCTTTATCTTGTCGATCTCCCGGTTGGACGCCTCAACTATGCGCTGGATAAGATCCGGCGGCATTGCGAGGTAGCTGCCCTGATCCGATTTCTTCACGGAGCTTACGATCATGTCCTCTATCTGGGTGTCCAGCGTGATAACGCGCAGCGAGTTCGCCTCCGCAAAGCGGTGGGTGATGGTGCGCTTCAGCGACTGCCGGACGTACTCGGTGACGATATCCATATCCTTCAGCACGTTGGCGTGGTCGCCGATTGTTTCCAGAATGGTTTCAAGGTCGCGTATCGGTATGCCCTCTTTAAGCAGATTTGCGAGTATTTTCTGCAAATATCCCACGGATATGACTTTCGGTATAATATCGTCCACAACGATCGGGTTGGTTTTCTTCACGTTGTCCAGCATGGTGTTGACGTCCTGCCGCGAAAGAAGCTCGTATGCGTACTTCTTCATTATCTCCGACCAGTGGGTTATCATTACCGAAACCGGGTCGATAAGGGTATACCCGGCGACGTCCGCCATGATCTTCTTGTCCTCGCTTATCCACTTCGCGGGCAGCCCGAACGCCGGCTCTACCGTGTCGATACCCTCTATCTGCTGGGTGACGTCGCCGCTGTCCAGCGCGAGGTAGTGGTCTACAAGTATCTCGCCCCGGGCGACCTCCTCGCCCTTTATCTTGATGATGTACTGGTTCGGGTTTATCTCCGGGTTGTCGGTCATTCTGACAGACGGTATTACCATACCCATATCCAGAGCGAACTGTTTTCGGAAGATAACCACTCGCTCAATGAAGTTGCCGCCGGATTTCTCGTCCACCAGCCGCAGCAGGCTGTAACCGAACTCCATTTCTATCGGCTCGACGTTAAGCAGCTTGAACACATTGTCGATATCCCGGTAGTAGTCGTTGTCGTTGGGTATCTTCTCCATTTCCTTGGACTCCGCCTTTGCCCGCTGGGCAAGCTCCAGCTCCGCCATTTTCTTCTTGTTGCGGTTGAGCAGCACAGAGCCGACTATCAGCAGAACGCCCAGAATAAGGCAAACCGCCGTCGGGAATCCCGGGATCACCATCATGACTATCATGACGATTCCGGCGATCATCAGCACGAAGGGCTGCGCCGTGAACTGGCTCTTGATGTCGTTTACAAGGCTGTCCTCGCTTGCTGCGCGGGTAACTATCATACCGGTAGCAACAGAAATGAGCAGCGCGGGTATCTGTGAGCAAAGACCGTCGCCGACTGTCGCCAGCGAATAGGTGTTCAGTATCGTGCCGAAATCACCGCCGCCGCGCACCATGCCGATGATAACACCGCCGATGAGGTTCACCAGTGTGGTGACGATAGACATGATCGCGTCGCCCTTTACGAACTTCGTAGCACCGTCCATGGAGCCGTAGAAGTCCGCTTCGCGCTGAATGTTGCTTCTGCGGCGCTTTGCTTCTTCCTCGTTGATTATGCCGGCGTTTAGGTCGGCGTCGATAGCCATCTGCTTACCGGGCATTGCGTCCAGCGTGAATCGCGCAGCTACCTCTGATACACGCTCAGAGCCCTTGGTGATTACGATGAAGTTCACCAATACGATGATAATGAATATCAGAAAGCCGACGATAGCGTCGCCGCCCATTACGAACTGACCGAACGCGGAAATTACCTCGCCGGCGTAGCCGCTGGTCAGAATGCCTCTCGTAGTGGAAACGTTCAGCGACAGTCGCAGAACGGTGGTCAGCAGCAGCACCGTGGGGAACACGGAGAACTCCAGAGCCTCCTTGATGAACATTGTCATGACAAGGATAATTAGGCTCAGAGAGATGTTGAGCAGTATCAGAAAATCCAGCAGCCAGCTGGGCAGCGGGATAATTATCGCAATTACAATAAAGATAACGAACAGAACAAACGAATTGCTAAGTATCTTGCGTACTATATTGCTCACTCCTCTCTGTTATATTTCTATATATTTATACGATTTGTGTCGAATGTTGCCTTAAGCCCGCAGCGTCTTGTGCTTCTCCCGGTATACCACCGTCAGCACCTCGGCGACTGCGTTGTAAAGCTCGGCGGGGATCTCCCTGCCGACGTCCACCATGCTGTACAGCGAACGTGCCAGCGGCGGATCCTCTATCGTCATAACGTCGTTTTCCTCGGCAATGGCGACTATTCTCTGGGCTAGGTAGTCCTTGCCCTTTGCCACCACCTGAGGGGCGTTGTTCTTGTCTTGGTCGTATTTCAGCGCAACGGCGTAGTGGGTAGGGTTTCTTACTACCACGTCCGCCGTGGGGACGTCGTGCATCATTCTCTGCGCCGCCATTTGCTGCTGGCGTTGCTTGATCTTGCTCTTGATCTGGGGGTCGCCCTCCATCTGCTTGAACTCCTCTTTGACCTCCTGCTTGGACATTTTGAGCTTCTTCTCAAACTGCCACCACTGGAACAGGAAGTCCGCCGCGGCAACGAATACCAGCATTATGCATATCAGCATAACCATGTCGTATATCGTCAGCGCCGCGTAGGTTATGCCCTGCATAACTCCCGCATTCATCAGCGCCACAAACTTCGGCAGCCGGGCGCTTATTTCGTTGTAGATGACCACCGCAATGATCACTACCTCAATAAGCCCCTTTAATATGCCGACTATCGACTGGAGCGAAAACAGCTTCTTTATGCCGGAAAGCGGGTTCAGCCGGGAGAATTTCGGCTTCAGCGCTTTCATGGTGAAAAGTCCCTTTGTCTGCGCAATGGTGGGGATTATGCCCAGCACCATAGCAATAAGGCACACCGGCAGCACAGTTATAACTACCACCGTGATAACGTCCACGAAAATGGACATTATCGTATCAGTGTTCACCTGCGTAGAGCCTATCTGCTCAAAGGACTGGGTGTAGAACGACAGAATCGTCTGCGCGATAAATCCCAGCAGAAGCCGCATTGCCGTGAACATACCCAGCACCGACACCGCCGTGACGATCTCCTTGCTCTGGAGTACGTTGCCCTCCTTGCGCTGGTCGCGGCGCTTTTTCGGGGTGGCTTTTTCGGTTTTTTCTTCTCCTGCCATAAGTCCCGCCCTTTCAGCGCCAGAATAATCTCAAATCTAACCCGCTAAGGCGCCGCAGCTATCTGCCCCAGCAGCCCGTTCAGGTTAGTGAACAGCAATTCCATGATGTCGTCGATAAACCCGGCGACCATAGTGCAGCTCCCCGCCAGCACGACGAATCCCACCAGCATTTTTATCTGCACGTTCAGCACGAACACATGTATCGTGGGAACGGCTTTCATCAGAACGCCGATACAGAACTCCGTCACCAGCTCGGCGGCGATGATCGGCATTGCCATTTTAAGTCCCAGCGTAAGCACCGTTTCAAAGTACTTCACCAGAATGTACAGCACGTCAACGTTGAAGCTGCTGTAACCTATCGGTATGCTCTCGTAGGACGTAAAAAACAGCTCTATGTAGGAGAGATGACCTCCCACCGCGAAGAAATATATCATGAACCAGTAGCTGTAATACTTGGTCACAAGGCTGGACGTACCGAATGTCGGGTCGTAGCCCTTCGCCATTGACAGACCTATCTGGAAGTCCGCAAGCTCACCGGCAAGGCTGAAGATCTGTAACATAAGGTTCACATAGAACCCCAGCACAAAGCCGACAAGCAGCTCCTTGCCGATATCGAACAGAAACGGCAGAAGCCCCTGCGGCATGGTGCAGCTGAAATCTCCCGCCGCCGCCATTACCACCGCCAGCATAAGGGTAAGCCCCGCCTTGATCGTGTTGGGAACGCCGTTTCTTGAGAAGATCGGATTGAACGTGAATATCCCGCTGACCCTTGCCAGCACCATGAGCACAACGAAAAAGTTGCCCTGTATTATTTCCCAGATCTCTGACATACCGCCGCCTTACGTTATCGGTATCGAAGCCATCTTCTCGAAGATCATGTTCACAAAGTCAATGCACTCCGAGGTCATCCACGGTGCAAGGATAAACAGCGCCAGACCGACAGCCACCGCTTTCGGCGCAAAGGAGAGGGTCTGCTCATGAACCTGCGTTGCCGCCTGAAGTATCGCTACCACCAGACCGACTATCATTGCGATAAGCAGTATCGGCACAGCCAGCTTGAACGCCAGCATTATCGCCGCTTGAAATATCTCCATTATTACGTCCTGCGTCATTTATCTCACCTCCCGCAGCGCCGCTACAAGTTATAGCTGGATACCACCGAGCCTATCAGCAGATTCCAGCCGTCCGCCAGCACGAATACCAGTATCTTGAATGGCATTGAGATCATTGCCGGCGGCAGCATCATCATGCCCATTGACATCAGCGTACTTCCCACCACAAGGTCGATAACAAGGAACGGCAGGAAGATGAGGAATCCCATTTGGAACGCCCGTTTCAGCTCGCTTATCATAAACGACGGCACTATCACCGTCAGACTGAGGTCGTTTTCGAGGTACTCCTGCGTGTAGCCGCCCTCCGGCTCCTCCGTGTTCGACAGGTCGAGGAAGAAGTTCAGGTCGTCGCTGGAGGTCTGCTTCAGCATGAACCTCTTCAGCGGCACGGAAGCCGCGTCCAGCGCCTCCTCCGTGGTCAGCTCCTCGCTGACGTAGGGCTGGTACGCCACCTCGTTTATCTCCGCGAACACCGGCGCCATGATGAATATCGTAAGACAAAGCGCCATTCCCGTCAGAACTATGTTCGGCGGGGTGTTCTGGGTCTGCATTGCGCTTCTGAGGAAGCTCAGCACTATGATGATCCTCGTAAAGCAGGTCATCATTATCAGCAGCGACGGCGCCAGCGCGATAAGCGTAAGAAGTATGATGACCTCCAACGGCTGCGAAGCGTCCACTCCGATAAGCTCCTGTATCACAGAAGAACCGGCGTCCTCGTCAACGTACAGCGGGTCGGTGTCAAGATAGTCGCCGGGCTGGGGGTTCGACTCCGCCGAACCGACCTCCTGCGTTGCCGCGGAATTCTGCTCCGCATACGCCGAGAGCGTACCCAGCATTACCGCCAGAAATATCGTCACCAGCAGGGATACCGCGAATTTCAGTACCAGCCTTTTATTCTCTTGTGTTAGCTGAAGCCTAGACACGCCGCTGTTCCTCCTTGCCGGGATCATTTCTTGTTCATCATGTTCTTGAACACTATCTTGAAGCTCTCCTTGAAGGACGGGTTTCCGTCCTCCTGCTGTTGTTTCTGCATTAGCTGCTCCTCGGTTTCCTCCAGCTCGTGGACTTTCTCCACCCTGCCGTTAGTCACGCCGAGGACCATGCATTTCCCGCAGATACTCACCAGAAGCAGCATTTTGTCCGGACCGAGATTAATACGTTCCAGTATTTTCATGTTGCGGCTGTCGCTCAGCGTCACCCGCTTGTTGAGCTTCTTCATTGCCCAGAAAAGCAGGAAAACCAACGCCAGAACGCCCAGCAGCGCCATTATCATCTGAAAATACTCCACTGCCGTACCTCCTCGAAATACCGCAAAAAACCGCACTACTCAGACCGGCAGGCTGAACAGTGCGGCGAAAATGCTGCTATCAGGAACGTCCCTTGCTGCCATGATTTAACAGCCGCCGGGATACCCCGGCACGCAGCCCGATGCTTACCGCAAGACCTGCTATGCGCTGCGCCCGTACATTATGCGGCGTCATGCCGGTCATACGGAACGCTTCGCAGCTTCGTGCTGCTCATAACTGCCCGGACAGAAGCGCGTGTCCCCGCTAAACGCGCCGAATCCTGCGGCGGCGGGGAGCTTCCGCTCCGGAAAACACTTAACTATGTAGAGATCAGCCCAGAACCTTCTTGACAGTCTGTAAAATTCTATCCGGCTTGAAGGGCTTTACAATGAAGTCCAGCGCGCCCAGCTTGATAGCCTCGACTACCATAGCCTCCTGACCCATAGCGGAACACATAACTACCTTAGCCATAGGATCGGAGCCCTTGATGTCCTTCAGAGCCTCGATACCGGTCTTGTTGGGCATGGTGATGTCCATGATAACAAGATCAGGCTTCTCTGCGGCGTAAACCTCGCAGGCGATCGCGCCGTCGGCAGCCTCAAGGATATTGGTGTAGCCGTTCTTTGTCAGAGCGTCCTTAATGAGCATTCTCATGAAAGCTGCGTCGTCAACCAGTAAGATCTTCTTGTCCATTACTCAATAATCTCCTTGAAAATATTAGTTTATTGGGATTTATTCCTTGCTTAGACTGTCCATGAAATTGGACTTTACGATTTCTGTGATCCTGACCGCAAAGTTGTCGTCGATAACCACAACGTCGCCCCTCGCAATGAGGTTTCCGTTTACCACAACGTCTACCGGCGCGCCGGCCTGACGTTCCAGCTCGATTATCGTACCCTGCGTGAACTCAAGGATATCCTTGACCTTTCGCTTTGCCGTGCCTATCTCCACTGATATCTCCAGCGGAACGCCCATCAGCAGTTTCAAATTATCCTGCTGGTCGGTGGGCAGCCCGAAGTCCATTGCGTCGAACTGGTGAAGCTGCGCGTTCTGGATATTGACCGGTGGAACAGGCGGCGGGTAAGCGCCGTATGCCGCATACTGGTTCGGATATCCGTAGCCGGGATAGGGCGCGGGCTGCGGTTGACCCTGCGGCGGATAGGGATATCCGGCGGGAGCTGGCTGCGGCTGCGCGGTCGGCTGTGCCGCAGGCGCGGGCTGTGCAGGCTGCGTGGGCTGCGTGGGCTGCGCTGCGGGAGCGGGCTGTGCCGCGGGAGCTGCCGGTGCGGCGGGTCCCTCCGGCTCTGAACCGGTGGAATCGTCCGCGTGGAATTTGTCTATCATCTTGCCGGAGAGGGATTTCGCCAGCTCTACCGACATGACCGACATGAACTCGCTGTTCATTACGCCGTCCACCGTGAGGTTGAAGGTCACGGCAACAATGGTCTGCTCCGGGTCAAGCTCCGCAAGGTCGCAGAAGTTCGTCTGCTCTATCAAGTACGGGGTCGGGGTGGAGATATCCACCGAAATACCCAGCAGGTCTGACAGCGCGGTAGCGGAAGCGCCCATCATCTGGTTCATGACCTCGGAAACGGCGCTGATATTCATCTCGTCGAACTCAAAATCCGGGGAGACCACCAGCGGATTTCCCATGAGCTGGTTGAGAATAAGCTGAACGTCGTCCTGCTTCAAGACCATCATGTTCTGTCCTTCAATACCGGACACATAGACGATCTTTACGCAGATAGCAGGCTCCAAGCGGTCGTAATTAAGCTCCCCCGCCTTGACCACGCTTACCTGCGGGGTAGTGATCCACACCTTTGCATTGAGCAGCTCTGAAACGGCGGTAGCGGCTGAACCCATGCTTATGTTCAATATTTCGCCGACGGCGTCTATTTCATAAGAGCTGAATTCAACGTTTGTTTCATTAGCCATTGGAAATTATACCTCAATTCTCAATAAAATTATCAATCATTACTGCTTTTTTGTTGTTGTAGGTACCCAGCTTTCCGGTACACCACAGCTTGTTCCCTACCTTGACGTCCACATCGCTGGTAATGCTCTTTCCAAGCGGAATGACGTCGTTCACCTGTAACGTCAGCACCTCGTATAGGTCTAGGTTTATCTGACCCAGTATAGCGGTGATATTGAGGTTGGTATCACTGATACCCGACATAATGGTATCCCGGCGCTCCGCCTCGCGGTTGGAGTCCAGCTTTCTTCTGGAAACGTTGTACCGTGAGATGAACTTGCTCATTATCTCGTCCAGATTTATCGCCGGTATACATACCGAAATAATGGACTTGGAGCCGTTTATCTCTACCTCCAGCGCGACAATTATTACCGTGTCCTCATGCCCTATCGTCTGCACCACGCGTGAGTTTGTCTCAATGCCGATGAGCTTTGGTTCAAGGTCGATATGTGTCGCCCACGGCTCGTACAGCAGCGACGCCATAGAGTTCATCACGTCGTTCATTATGGTGATCTCTATCTCGGTGAAGTCCCGGTTTACGTCCCGGTACTCGCCGCGCCCGCCCAGCAGACGGTCTATCATTGTAAATGTGATGGTATTTGATATCTGAACGATAACAGTGGTCTCACTCACTTCTTCGTTCTTAATGCCCATGTCCACCATGCCCATAAGGACATAATCCGGCAGGGCGTTGTTGAATTCGCTGTATCTCTGCTCCTCTATGTTTACCAGCGATACCCGGCAGTACAGTCTTAAAAGCCCGGTGAAGTAGGAAGAAAGAAGCCGCGCGTAGTTCTCAAAAATACCGTCCAGTACCTTGATCTGTTCCTTCGTGAACTTCTTCGGAGCGCGGAAGTCGTACTCCTTGATCTTATCTTCTTCCTTCTGCGACACCACCGGAACTGCTCCGGCAGCGACGTTTTTGAGCATTTCATCGATCTGCGCCTGCGTCAGGACGTCAGCCATCTGTATCCCCCCATTGCTTTTCAAGAGTCAGCAAGTCCGCTTCGACATTATCCCTCGGACTCCTCAGCCTCCGCCGAAATGATGAACGAATCGTAATCCCCCGGGATAGCAGGGCCTAAAATAAGTCCGCCGCTGCCGGTATCCGGATACATCTCGTCCAGACGGTCGATGACCGCCTGCGCGTAATCGTTGGGAACCTTCTCCGGCTCGGTCTTTGTGCCGTCCGGGTCGTAGTTGTCAAGGTCTATGCCGTAGTCGTATTTCAGTATATCCTTCCAAACTTCGGGATCGGTGAAGTCTACGTCGTTCTTCAGCAGTACCATTTCAACGCGGCGGTTCTGCGCGCGTCCCTCTTCCGTATCGTTGTCCGCGATAGGCTCGGTGTAGCCGCAGCCCTTTGTGCGGAACTGCTCCGTATCAAGCACCTTAGTGAAATCCATATACTTTACAACACTGACAGCACGGTCTGAGGACAGATCCCAGTCGTTGATCTCTGAGATAGCCTTCGCCGTGTGACCGCTTACAGTGCAGGTCCGTATGGAGCTTTTCACCGCGGTTATACCGGGGGCAATGCCGTTCAGCAGATCCTTGCCCGCCTGCGTCAGCACCGCGCTGTTCGGCTCGAAGAACACGTTGTTGTCAAATCTGATATTCAAATGAGCAGCGCCGTTTTCTACCGAAACAGAGGTTTCCAGATTATTCTCGTTAATATACTGCGTTATGTAATGGTAGAGCTGGTCGAAACTCTGGGGCAGATTTCCCTCGCCGCCGTTGGTTTCCGGCTCCTCGCTGACAGTTCCGTCGCCCTCGTCGATAGTGGGGCTCGGGGAGTCAACATATTCATTTAGGTACTTACCGTGGGACTGGAACGCCTGATATATGTACTGCCACTTCTGCTCGTCAGTGGAGGACGAAGCGTACAGCATTACAAAAAACGTAAGCAGCAGCGTTACCATGTCGCTGTATGTGGACAGCCAGTCGTTACTGTGATCCTCTTGAGCCTTTTTCGCTATTTTCGCCAATGGTAACCCCTCCTCTGCCATGTAATCAGAATAGACCACAGGTGGGAATTAACCCGCCCGTAATGCACACTTTATCTATCCATTATATTATTCTAGCATAAATCCGCTGAAAATGCAAATACTTTTGAGAATTTTTTCACTGATTTTGTAAAAAATTTGTCAAATTTAGTCCGGGATCACGATTCTCCGCTCTTTCCGGAGCTCTTCTTGCTTGCCGGGAGCATGAATTCCAGCTTCTCCTGAATGTATCTCGGGTTGGAGCCGTCGGCGATCGCCAGAACTCCCTCCTCAATGATCTGCATACAGAGAAGCTCGTCCTCGTGGGCGTTCTTCAGTGAGCTTGCCATAGGGTTGAACAGTACGTTCGCGAACAGTGAGCCGTAGAACGTCGTGATAAGCGCCGTTGCCATACCGCCCGCCAGACCGTCCGGGTTGGTGCTCATGGTGTTCAGCATGTTTACCAGACCTACCAGCGTACCCAGCATACCGAAAGCCGGGAATACCGCAACGCCCTTCTCAAAGAAAGAACGTCCGTTTTCGTGGCGCTCGCACATGAAGGATATAGCGTCGTCCAGCATACCTCTTACCTTTGCGGTGTCGTTCGCGTCAACGATGAGCATGAGGGCGGACTTCATGAACTGATCCTTGCAGTTGTTGGCGCTCTCTTCAAGAGCCAGCAGACCGCGGCCTCTTGCGATCTTCGCGTACTCAACGATCTCGTCTATGTACTTTTCGGGCTTGTACTTCTTGGGCGTGAAGATCATCTTGAACTTCTTGGGAACGCCCGCCAGATAGCTCATAGGATAAGACGCGATAAGACAGCCGAATGTACCGCCGACGGTGATAAGCAGTGACGGCGGGTCGAAGAACCATAAGATCTCGCCGCCCTGAAAGATTCCGAAGATAACCATGCCGAAGCACATTACCCAACCGATAATAATTGATAAATTCAAAAGAACCCCTCGCTTTTTTTATAAAAATAGCAGCTCCCTGCCGGGAATTATTTATTGTTTGAAGGCTCTGCGCACTGTCTGCCGAAGCGTCTGCGCCGCCTGTTGTATTCGAGGATCTTGGTCTGAAGCTCCTTCATGCTTTCCCGCACGATGTAGTTATGCCCGTTCGACATCGTTATCACCGTGTCCGGAGTTTCAGTGACGGATTCGATCATCAGCTCGTTGAGCAGGAATTCCTTTCCGTCCAGCTTAGTCAGAAAAATCATATCAAAACCTCACCCGATCATTCCCCCCTGCCCCGCGGCAGAGGGGAGGATCGTGCCGTCAATTATCTCTTGAGGGAGAGAAGCTCCTCAAGCATTGTATCAGATGTGGTGATAACTCTGGAGTTTGCCTGATAACCTCTCTGGGTGGTGATCATGTCGGTGAACTCCTGAGCAAGGTCAACGTTGGACATCTCCAGCGCGCCGGATACGACGTCGCCCGCGCCGTTGCTGCCTGCGACTGCCAGCTTGGGCTCGCCGGAGGCTACTGTTTCGGCGAACAGCGTGCCGCCCACTGCGGAAAGACCGTTCGGGTTGTCAAAGGTGGCAATGTCGATACGTCCGAGATTCAGATAACCGAATACGGCGTGCTTGCCGATGATAGTGCCGTCCTTGCCGATCGTTACGTCCTCAAGGTCCTTGTAGGTCTGCTCTGTTCCCTTGCGTCCGTCGGTGAGATTGAAGGTGGACAGTGACTTCGCAACGGTGGTGTAGAAGCTGTCCTCGCCGCCGCCGAAGGAGAGGGAAGGATTATCCTCAAAGAGTGCCTTTCTCTGACCGGGGTTCAGCGCCGCAAGCCCTACAAAGCTGCCGGTATCGAAGATGAACAGCTTCTGCGCATTTCCGCCGGCAGCCGCTGCGACTGCCGCGTTGATGTCTGCCAGAGCCGCCGCGTCGTCCGCGTACTCCTTGTTGGTAATGCCGATAGTCAGCGTATTGTCGTCCCACTGGGCTGTGGGGGATTCATAATTAGAGGTATACTTGAACACGATCTTGTAGTTGTTCGCGTATTCGCCGGGCTGACCTGCGGTAGCGCTGATGTTGGATACCAGCGGGTCGGTGTTTACAAGCTGAAGCGAACCCCATGAGCCTGCCGCGGTAGCAAGCGAACCAGCCGGTACTTCATACTTTGTTACCGACAGATTCAGTCCTGCGAGATCGCCGGTGGTGTCCGCTGCCTTAGCCGCAGCGATAGCGTCCTTTATCGCCTGTGTGAGGTCGGACTGGCGGGTGTTCTCCGCAACGGTGATAGCCCACGCGTTTGCGCCTGCGTCATAGGAAGCAGTTGTGTCTGTTCCGGCTGTGATTGCAATAGTCGCGCTGTTGTATGCGTTCGCGGAGTTAGCGTTGCTGGTCGCGAACGCGATAGTAGCATAGCTGGTGCCTGCACCGGAAACGTCTACGCGGCTCTCAACGCTTGCCTGATCGAGGGTGTGCGTCCAGCTATCCACCGTTGCCTTTGCGGTAACTGAAGTAGTGGTAGCCGGAAGATTCTCAAACGTGAACTTGATAGAAACATCGTCCGGCAGAGTAACGCCGCCTGCCTGCAAGCACTTTGCGATCTCGTCCTCAAACATCTGCGCCGAGTCGAACTGCTGATCCTTGTCGAAATACAGATTCAGCACGCCTGCGGAGTAGGTCGCGAACGGATATTCCGCGTCGGTGAACGTTACCGACATGTCGGTGTTGTCCGAGGGATCGGATACCGAGATAGTAACGTCGCAGCCGTTTATCAGCTTGGTCGCGCTGGAGCAGTGGTCGTCCGTCGCGGGGATAGTGATCTTGATAGGCTGGCTGCCGGCGGGCTGTCCGTCGAACTCACCGGAAACACCGAGAACTCTGTAACCGGACGCGTTTACGAGGTTGCCCTCTTCGTCCACGTTGAAGATACCGGCTCTGGTATACAGGATATTTCCCGCGCCGTCCATTACCTGGAAGAAGCCCTCGCCGTCAAGCGCCATGTCGTAAATGCTGTCCGAAAAGGTGAAGCCGGACTGGGTCATATTCGGCGTGGTGGTGTTCATCTTAACGCCGTAGCCTACCTGAGTAGGGTTAGTACCGCCGAGGGAGGGTGTAGCTCCCGACGGGGTCTTTTTGGTCTGATAGTAAATGTCCGCAAAGGTAACAACGTTGGTCTTGTAGCCGGTGGTGTTTACGTTCGCGATGTTGTTGCCTATTACGTCCATCTTCTGCTGATGGGTTTTCATACCGGAAACACCGGTGTAAAGGGATTTAACCATATTCTTTGACCTCCAGTAAGATCATTGATCTTCACCGCCGCCCCGTCTCAGTCACAGCCGGGGCATGAATTCCATAAAGGTCCGTTCATACGATAACGGTGGAGTCAATGTTTGTGAATACGTTCCCGTTCAGCTCGTTGTCTGAAAGGGTGGTGATTACCTTGTTGTTTTTTACGCTCACAACAAAAGCGTTTCTTCCCACAAGGACAAGAGTTTCGCTGCTGCCCTTACCTGCCGCCAGCTCCACGCCCTTGTTAAGGCGTTCAAGCGTGCCGTTCTCGTTAAGGTCTATGCTGCGTTCCTCCAGCCGCTGCATTGCGTGCTTGGAAAATTCTACGCCGCGTTTCGCGTCCAGCTTTTCCTGCAAAGCCTGTGCGAATGAGCCTTCCTGCACCGCGTCCTTTGCCGTGCCTGCGGGCTGCGCCTGCGTTAGCTGTGTGTTGCCTGTGGTGACGCTGATTTGATTACGGAGCGCTAAATACTCGCTTATCAGCATTGTTAAGCCTCCATGCTTTTAAATCAATTCTTCAAGGTCCGGGATATCCTCGCTGAGGAAATCGTCCGCTGTGACCTTTTCTGTTACTTCCTCGGCTTCTTCCTCAAGTCTGTCGCGCTCGTTCTCGTTCATTGTATCAATGACCTCCATGAGCTGCTCAAGATTTTCCGAAGCCATCTGCTCTGCGACCTCGCCTATCGCGGTCGGTTCCTCCTCGGCTGCGGGGAGCTGCTCTGCGCTGTCATCTCCGCTCTCATAAGTCGGGTAAGCGACCTCTACGATATCCTCAAGGTCATACGCGATATCGTTGATGATGACCTTTACCTGCCCGTCCTTGACCTGAATAGACTCTATCAGTCCGGAGTCCAGAGCCGAACCGCCGTTCACTGCGGGATTCACCGTTGCGCTCATGCCTATCATCATAGAAGCGCTTGCGATAAGGCTGCCCAGCGAATTACCGCCAAGAATGCCAGTAGATGAGCTGCCGCTGCCAGTTTCAGATATTGAGGTGACCTTAGAGATATCGAAGCTCACGCCGTCTATCTTCACCGTGTAGTTGTCGCCGCTCTTCATGACCGTTTCTACCACGCCGGTCTTGGTAATAAGCTCGCTGCCGTCCATTTTCTGCGCCGTGACCGTCTTTCCGACAAGGCTTGAAGCGTAGTTTGACTTGGAATACTGCGCCGCGTCCTTATTGTAGGTCAGTGACGTGAACTGCGCCATCTGCGTTACGAACTCGGTGTTGGAGGTAGGCTCCATGGGGTCTTGGTTGGTCATTTCAGCTACCAGCAAACTCAGAAACGTATCGGAATTCACAAGCTCCTCAGTGGAGTCCTTGAATTTATCCTTGTACTTCTCGTAGTTCGACTGTATCTGTTCCGAAGAAGAAAGCGGGACTGTCAATCCGTCTGCCATGTTTTCTCCTTTCCTGCCTCACATTGAGGCAATGATCTCTGCGAAGCTCTCGCCGTCGGAGTCCTGCTCCTCGTGGTCGTTTTCGCTTTCGCGGTAGGGGTTCTTGCTGCTGCCTTGGTAGTCCTCGGCGTGGGTCTCCTGCTTTGACTCGCTGACGGTCTGCCAGCTTTCAAGCTGTACGCCGTTCTGCTTCAGCGTGTCCTGGATAGCAGAACCGTTGTCCTCAATGATCTTCAGCGTTCTTGAATTCTCCGCCGCGATAGACACTGAAACTGCGCCGTCCGCCGTTTTGGTCATTCTCACTGTGATCCTGCCCAGATCCTCCGGGTTGAGTGTCACACTGTACTCGACCTCGCCGTCTTTAAGGCTGTCCGCGCGCTCTGTCAGCTTGTCAGCGACCTGCTGCGCCACCTCCGACGGTTTGACTTGGACTTCTCCGCCGTCCGGTCTGGTGAAGATCACCGGCTTCTCCGGGGCTGCTGTCTGTGGCTGGACTAACGTCTGCGCTGCGTTTTCGTCAACAGGCTTTGCCGAATCCCTGATCATCTGAAGCTCGTCAGACTTGGAAACCACCCTGCTGCGCTGTGCCGCGTGCTGGCTGATTACCGGCTGCTCCTGCTGTGACGCCTGCTCGGTCTGCTCCGTTTCCGGCGCTTTCCTTGATACGCTCACCTCCGCCCGGCTGATGTCCTCGCGGACTCTGCCGCTCACGATAGGCTGTGCTTCGGTCTGCTCCTGCGGCGCTTTTGCGCGTCCGGCAAGACTGTCGTTTTGCTGACCGCTGTCTGCGGTGCTGCTCTGCTGTCCTGCGTTCTGGCTTTCGTCCGCGGTCTGCTTGACTGCCGCGATCTCCCCGGTATTTACCGTGGACTGCTCCGGCTCTGCCTGTACGGGCTTTACCATGCTTTCCGGCTTTTCTGGTTCGGCTTTCTGCTCAAACGCTGTGGGCGTCTGTACTTCCGCCGTGACCTCCTGCGCCTGCTGCACGTTCTCCTGCTGAACCACCGGTTCTGCCTGCTGGATATTCATGGTCTGCACCGCTTCCACCTCCGGCTGCGCCGTCAGTGCGGATAACTCAGAAAGCTCGCTTGTCTTGTCGTCGGGAGTTACCGCCGGCTGCTGTGCCGAAAGCATTGCCGCCAGCTCCGCCAGAAGTTCCTGCGCCGCCGGGTCTTTGCTGGTGTCTTGTATATCCTCCTCAGCGTCGGGGGACTTCTCCACGACCAGCTTCACCAGCTTTGTAAGCTCCTCCAGCATGCCCTGCGACAACATATCCTCCGGGATATCTTCCAGCTTCAATTCGCCGTTTGCCACTGCTTCCGCAAGCTCGTGGAATTCCTTCGGAACTTCCTGCACACCGCCTGCCTTGTCGCCGGAGACCTCCGCCGCAGCCGCCTTTTTAGCTTCGCCGATACCGCTGAGCACCTTTGAGAACCGTCCGGAATTATCCGCCTGCTCCATGGACTCCTCCACCCGCAGCGGGATAGCCGCGTCGGAGATCATGTAATCGCTGCGCATAAAACCCGAACCGCCTGCGCTCATGCTTACTGCCATTCACTCACCTCCTTATTACATTATTATCTATATCAGGGCTTGCACCCGGATATGCCTGTCACTGTACGCTCTGGGCTTTCCTTATCGACTGCCCGGAAACGAACTCCTCAATGAACTGCTCATTCTCCTTGACCACCGCAGCCTTGTAGTCCTCAAGCTGCTTTTCCTCCAGCTTTTCCAGCGTGCGGACGTCCTTTGTCGCCTCGACCACCACGCCAAGCTGACGGTTGATCTCCTCCTGCTTCTGCGCGGCGCTGAGTTCACGCGCGTGTATCTCCTGCTGGAGGGACACGATATAGCGCTTCCTCACGGAGATCTCATAAGCCTGCGCACCGCTCCGGCAGACCTCCTCCAGCTCCGCGCTGAATTCCTCCACCTTGCGGCTCAGCTCGTCCTTTTCCTCATAGATACGCTGAAGCTCTGCCTGCAACACGCTCAGCGTGTTCTTCTGACGGTCAAGTTCCTGCTGGCGGAAGTCCATCAGCTTCTGCAAAGTGAACTGAAACTTCTTCAATGCCTGTCACCTCACCACTAATGTAACTAATCGTCCCCCACCGCTTCAATGAGCAGCTTCACTGTTTCCTCCAGCGTGTAGGACTCCTCCACCCGCTGCATAAGGAACTCGTTGATCCTGTTGATCTTGCGTATCGCCTCGTCAAGCGCAGGATTCGTCCCGTGCTTGTACGCGCCTATTGAGATAAGGTCGGCGTTGCTGTTGTACAGCGAAAGCAGATTTCTCAGCTTGCCCGCCGCCTCCTTGTGCTCCGGCGTATCTATCTCCGACATAAGTCGGCTCACGCTGGGCAGTATGTCTATCGCAGGGTAATGATTCTGCGCTGCGATCTTTCTTGAAAGAATGATATGTCCGTCGATTATACCCCGGACTGTATCTGCAATCGGCTCGTTGGTGTCGTCGCCCTCAACAAGCACGGTGTAGATACCCGTGATAGAGCCCTCCGGGAAGTTTCCGGCGCGCTCCAGCAGCTTCGGCATGTTGCTGTATATCGACGGGGTGTAGCCCCTCGCTATCGGCGGCTCTCCGGTGGAAAGTCCCACCTCGCGCAGCGCCATAGCGTAACGGGTCAGACTGTCCATCATCAGCAGCACGTCCTTGCCCTGCTTCATGAAGTACTCCGCGATCGCCGTAGCGGTAAGCGGACACTTGCTTCTCATCATTGCCGGCTGGTCGGAGGTAGCCACCACCAGCACCGACCGCGCCATGCCCTCCGGACCCAAGTCCCGCTCTATGAACTCGCGAACCTCACGTCCACGTTCGCCCACCAGCGCGATAACATTGATATCCGCCTTGACCTTTCGGGCGATCATGCCCATCAGCGTGGACTTACCAACGCCGGAACCCGCGAAGATTCCCATACGCTGACCCTTGCCCATAGTCAGCAGACCGTCTATCGCTTTTACGCCAAGCTCGATCTGTTCCTTGATAGGCGGGCGGTTGAACGGGTTTGAGGGCGTTCCGGTTATCGAAATGGAGTCAGTACAGCCGGGGTCTGCACCGCCGTCCAGCGGCATTCCCGCGGCGTCAACTATCCGCCCGATAAGACCCGCCCCCGCCTTGACGGTGAGCTTGTCCCCGGTGCTGTCAACGATACTACCCGGACCTATGCCCTCTATCTCGGTGTAGGGCATGAGCAGGATATTGCTCTTGTTGAAGCCCACGACCTCCGCCCGGATATAACTTTTCATGTCCTTCGAGTAGATACGGCAGACATCGCCGATATTACACGCCGGACCGCTCGCTTCGATCGTCATGCCGACGATCTTCTCGATCTTTCCCATGTAACGGAAGGTGTCATATTTCGCTACATCTTCGCAGAATTCTCCGAAATCCAGTGCCATGACCGACCTCCGCTGTTGGAACTGATTTGCTCTATTCTTCATCGTCCGCTTCTTCGGCGGGCTGATTGGTTTTCTTCTTTTTCCTTGCGGGCATCTTGAACTTGCCGTCCCCAAGCTCCTGTATCATGCGGAGCTGGGTCTGGATTCCCGCGTCCACGATCTCGCTGCCGTTGTCAACGATGACCGTCCCCTCCTCCGCTTCGGGGAGAAGCTCCACATCAACGTACTGGATACCGCCGCACAGCTCCCTCAGATACTCATAGTCTGCGGTAAGTTCCTCGTTAGCGCCGTTGTCCTTCAGCGTTATCTTTATCCTGTCGCTGTTGCGGAATTCCTTTGCAGCCTTTTTGATGAGCCGCTTTATCGCCGCGCTGTCCTTTGCTGTGATACTGTCCAGCGTGACCTTTTTCGCGATCTGCATTACAGTGTCGTAGATATCCTTTTCATAGTCCGCGAAAAGCTGCTCCTTTTCGGAGTTTATCTTATCCGCGTAGGCTTTCGCCTCGTCTAGGATATCACGTCCGGCGGCAAGACATGCGTCCCTGCCGTCCTTCTGCCCCTGCTCGAAGCCCTCCGCCTTTGCCTTGATGTAAACGCTGTCGCGGTTGGTTTCCGCGTCCGCGATTATCTGACCCGCGTTGTCGTTCGCGGCGGAGATGATCGACTCCGCCCGGCGCTTCGCTTCAAGGATAACCTCCTTGCCCTGCTCGACATAGCGCGCTTTCATCTCGTCAAGCTCCTGCTTCTGCCGGGCAAGATTGCGCTCGCGCTCGTCCAGCTCCGCCATGCGCTGTTCCAGACGGCGCTTCGCTTCAAGCAGCTCCTGCTCCGGATCTATTTTCGCCTCCGGGGGAGCTTCCTGCGCTTCCGCCGCGGGCTGGGGCACGGGAGCGGGCTTCCTGTGCGGCTCTATGGTGTTGGAGATGTCCACGCCGCCGCCGAAATAAACGGAGTTCCTTTTTAATACCGACAAATTTATCCCTCCGTCAAGCTGAAATCCTTAATTCTGCCGCCTGCGCAAGTCACGCCGCGCACACATCAGGCGATGACCTCGTCGCCGCCTCCGCCGTGGGAGATAGTGATGATCTGCTCCTGCTCCAGACGGCGTATTGTCGCAACGATGTTCTGCTGTGCCGCTTCAACATCACGCATACGCACATTGTGCAGGTACTCGATATCCGCCTGCAGGCTCTCTCTTGCACGGGAGGAAATGTTCGCGAAAATGCACTCCGCGACCTCCTGCGTAGAGCCCTTGATCGCCACTGCAAGATCCTTCGGATCCACCTGCTTGGTGAATTCCTGTATCGCCATGGAGTCCAGATTGACGATGTCCTCGAATACGAACATCTTCTGCTTGATCTGATCCGCCAGCTTCTGATCTCTTGCGGAAAGCTCGTCGAATATGTATTTCTCGGTCGCGCGGTCTACGTTGTTCATTACCTCTGCAACGTAGGAGATACCGCCGACCTCCATGCTGTCGATATTCACAAGGTTTGCGAACTTCTTCTCCAGAGTAGCCTCCAGCGACTTGATGACCTCCGGCGCAGCCCTGTCCATTCTCGCGATACGCTCAACGACCTCTACACGCTTCTCCTTAGGCAGCTCCGCCAGTATCGCCGCCGCTTGGTCTATCCTTGCGTAGGACAGTATCAGCGCGATGGTCTGCGGGTGCTCGTTCTGGACTATCGCCAGCAGGTTCTTGTAGTCCGCCTTGCGCACGAAGTCAAAGGACTTTGTCCTTAGCTGCTTTGTGATCCTTGCCAGCAGGTTGTTCGCCGCCTCAGAGCCGAACGCCTTTTCAAGGATCTCTCTTGCGTAGTCCACGCCGCCCTCTGCGACGACCTTCTGCGTAAGGCAGAGCTCGTAGAACTCGTTCAGCACGCCCTCTACCACGTCGATAGGCTGATACTCCAGCTTTGCGACCTCGGTAGAAATGGTTTCTATTTCGTCATCAGCGAGGTGCTTATACACCTCAGAGGCGTTGTCTGCGCCCATAGCCGCCAGTACAAGTGCGACCTTCTGGTTGGCGGTAAGATCCTCCGCACTTTTTTCTGCCATGTCAATTCCCCCTCGCCGGGCTGAACCGGCGCTTCCGCAAGGAAAACGCCGCCAGCACGCTTAAAGTCAGAACTATCAGTTGTCCTTCATCATGTTCTTGATGATCTGAGCCACGATCTCCGGATTGGTCTTGGAGAACTCGCTGATCTCCCGCTTGAGTATCGTTTCTCTGGACTCCTTCGCAGCCTCCTCTGTAAGGCTCGCGATATTGAAGTCCACTTCCTCCGGTGATTCCGGCTCCTGTGATGTAGCCCCACCGCCTTGAACGGTGCCGCCCTGCGCCGCTGCGGCAGCGAAAGCAGCCTCCTGACGGCGTCTTATCTTCTTCTTTCTGGAATGTCCCATCATAAGCGTTAAAACCAGCAGAAGTATCAGCAGTATGCCAAGTCCCACAACAACGTACAGCAGTGTGTTGCGGAAGGAGTCAACAGGCGGTACGATGATGCTTCCGATACCGTCGCTGCCGTTTCCGGAGCCGCTTCCTCCGCCAAGCGCGAACGGAAGGTTGTATACTGAAACATAATCCACGGTAGTTCCCGCCGCATTAGCGATAATACCCTGCAAAGCCTCGCGCTCCGCCTCGGTCATGTTGGTCTGGTTCACCACAAGACCCACGCTCAGCGACTCGATATCGTAGCCGTCCTTCTTTATGGTCTCCTTGATGTTGGAAACGTCATACTGGATCTCTTTCCTATTATAATAGAAGTTCTGTCCGTCCTCAAGTCCGGTGTATGTAGGATAATCCGGCGAAACATCGCCGTTCGCGGTAACACCGACGATACCCTCCGCGTCGTCAAGCACTCCGCCCTCGGCGACCTCAAGCTCGTGATCCTTAACGCCGGCGTCTGTTCCCTCAACCGGCTCGTACTGTACGGACTCAATGTCCTTCGCGTCGTAGTCCAGCCGCGCCGCGACATTGAACGCGTACCCGTCCTCGCCGTATATCTTTGAGAGCATTTCGCCAAGCCCGTCCTTGAGCACCTGAACGAACTCCTGCTCAAATTCAAGGCGCTTTCTCGCAATGTCCACGCCGGACTTGTCCTCGTTGGTGTCCACGTCGTCAAGCGCCGGGTCAACCCACTCGTAGTAGTTCATCTTGCTGTCCATCACCGAAACGTTCTCGTTGGTCAAGCCCTCGACGCTGGTGGTGACTCCGCGGTAGATCGCGCGCACTTCCACGTTGGAAAGCTCCTTGCCCTCTCTTAGCTGGAGGAACACGGCGCACTGGCTCTCGCCCTTGTCTGCGGAAATAACATAGTTGGAGCTGTCCGGCAGGGTGATGTTCACAGTTGCCGCCTGAACTCCGTCAAAGGAAGCGATAGTCGCGCCCAGCCTTGCTTCAAGCTGCTGGCGCTTGATCTCACGCTTGTCCATGTCGGTGCTCCACAGGTCTACGCCGTTGTTCCAGATGTCATAGTTGGTGGTGGACTTAGGATAGCCCTGCACCCACATCTGCATTCGCAGCGTGTTTTCCTGCTCCGCCGGGACGATAACATCGCCGTTGGCGTTCACAGTCACCTCGGAAACTCCCAGATCCTGTATAGCTGCGGCGATCTCCCCCGCCTCAGAGCTTGACAGCCCCGAAAACAGCGCCACCGTGCCTTTGTTGGAATTCAGAATAATACAAAGTACTATTATAATAGCAACGACCACCACCGGAATGGAAACGATAAGTATCTTCGCCATTTTAGACGAATCTGTCCATTTCGTCTTGACTGTCGTTACAACAGATTTCAGCCTTTCATTCATTTATAAAGACGACCTCCGAAATTTTTACTGTCCCCGACAGCCTGCGGTCATATCTGCATGTTTATGATCGAGTTGTAAGCGCTGAGCGCCTCGTTCTTGACCGTTACAAGCAGCTCCACAGCGACCTCCGCCTTGGTGATGTTCGCCTGTACCTGCGCCACATCGTCAATGTTTCCCAGCATGAGGTCTATCGCGTCGCGGTCTACCTGTTCGTTGGTCTCCACCACGTTATCGACCATTCCCCGGAAGATGTCGAGGAAGGAAGCGTCCTCGGCATTCACCGCGTACTGCTTCTCCTCGCCCATGCGGGACATGCGATCCATGCGCTCCATTCGCTGCATTTCGCCAATGTTGTCTATCGGAACAAATTCTATCATTTTGATCAATCCTTTCAGAAATCAGCCCTTGCCGATATTGAGCGCCTTAGCCGCCATAGACTTGACGACCTCGAACACCGCCAGATTCGCTGAATACATATTCTCCGCTTCAGTAGAGTCAAGCTGCTCCGTCGCCACGTCCACGTTGGACTCGTACACATATCCCAGCTCGTCCGCCAGCGGGTGAGTGGGGTCGTATACCGGCTCGGCGGGAGTGGGGTCGTCAACGACCTGCTTTGCTTCCACGCCGCGCAGCTTTATGTACTTCTGGAAGTGGGTCTCTCCTGTGCCCAGCTTAGTCCAGAGGATCTTTTTGAATGTCTTGTCCTCGCCGAAAACCACCATCTGCCGCTTGTAGGCTTCCTCCGGAGTGGTAGCCACGTTGTCGGCGTTGGCGATGTTCTGCGCAATTATATCAAGTCTGAACCTCTCCGCGGTCATGCCGGAAAGAGGAATGTTGAGCGAGCTTAAAAATGCCATGTGAAGCCCTCCGTCACTTTGTCGTCATAGCCGTTCTCAATCTGGAGAAGTTGCTGTTCATGGAGTTTATCAGCGCGTCGTACTGTATCTGCGTGCGCGCCAGCTCTGCCTGCTGGGTGTCGCTGTCAACGTTGTTGCCGTCCGGCTGGTCGTCGGTGTAGCGGTCGATGTACAGCCTCTGCACCAGATTCAGCTCGGTATCGACTGTGCCGTTGTCCCGCAGCTTCTCCCGCAGTATGCCTGCGAAGTCAAGGTATTTACAGTTGTAGTCCGGCGTGTCTGCATTGGATATATTCTGCGCGATGATTTGCTGCTTCTGCCAGAGGACTGACATTCCCTGTTCCAGCACCCGGAACGCGTTTGTATCAAAAAGTGCCATTATTATCCCCCTCCGTTCGCGGAGATATTTCCCGCTTGGGGCATAGTCCACCCCATAGTTATTCGTATTATAATTATACACCATTTCGCTGTATAATGCAAGGATTATTTTTTACAGAATATTTTACATTAAGTAAATTTGTTTATTTTTTGTTGTTAAATGTTGACATGTAAATAATAAAAATTGTTGTTTTTGTCATATTTTGGGTGTATTTTGTGCATTGCCGACAAAAACCACCATTAATTTTCTACAACTTCATCAATTACAGGGAGTTTTCAAGCTGCCATTCGAAACCTCTCAGCGGGCTTGATCTCAGCATTTTTTTACTGGCGCACCCAGACAGCCGAAAGCCCGGCTTTGCAGGAAAACCGGGCTTTCTATGTTATATTGGGGGAAGAATGGTAAGCGAATTAGTAACAACAGTGGGGTCAGTGATGACATAGTTACCGTCCGCGTTCTGGTCGAAGTATCTGCCGAGCCAGTTCGGTTCACCGTAACGGAACACCAGCCCCTCTTCCAGAAGCTCGGAAGCGGTATCGTTCCAATCCTCCGGCACGATGTATTCCTCATAGTAGGTGTATTTTCCATCGTTGTTATTTAAGGAGTCCATATATTCATCATAGGTTTCCGCAGTAGACAGCAATAGCACATACCTGCTCTTACATAATTCGTTTGGATATATCGAGGTCTGTGAAGCGCTTATCAGCCCGCGAAGCCGTGGGTCGTAAATGTCCACCCTGCCGAAGGAATACTGCTTTTCATCGACCATTATGCTAGCCATAATGTCTCCCTCCGCAAAACAGCCGTCGATATATCTGTCGTACACATATTGATCGAACTCTCCGCCGGACATAGCAAGCATTTCGTTCGGGTAGTAACTGAAGGTGTCGTTGTTATTGTTGTGATTCTCTATTATAAACGCCGACTTGAACTGCGTCATGCCGAAGTCAATACCATGCTGCCCCAGATACGCCACCGCGTTGTCCATCCATGAGTATACCGGGATCATAGTGCTTAAAGGGTAGCTTACGCTTGTATCGTCATTATCCTCAGCGAACTGAACATAGAGGGCATAGCGCTTTGTACCCGCCTCCGGGTGGATATACAGGTCGTAGTTCATCTTTTCGCTGTCCTTTCGGATAGCGTCAAGCAATTCTCTCAGGCTGAAATCTCCGGGCTGGCAGTTCTGGATACCGTAGCTGATATGATCTATCTTCCTCCCGTCATTTTGGCTGAGGTAATACTCCTGATCTCCATAATATTGTTCATACCAGCTTGCGGGAGTTACTGCCTTTTTCATCAGCTCCACATAAAGCTCGTCTGATACGCGGTAGGTGCGCTCAATTATCTCGCCGCTCCTCAGCAGATAGGCTATCTGCACGCGTCCCGACTCATTGGAGGCAGGACCCTCCTTGGGTATCATACCGTGTATCTCGGTTATGCTGCTGATCACCTCTTGGTCGTAGGTCTGATAGATAGAGATACTGCCAAGCGAATCATTGTTTTCAGCGTTGTTCCAAAGCTGGATATCAGCCCTTACCACCTGCTCCGGCGACGGAACAAGATTCGCCTTGCCGAAGCCGTTTGAGAACACCAGCACCGCCGCGACTCCCGCGCAGACAGCGGTAGTTCCCGCCCACTTAGCCACGGAGATATGGAACTTCCGGAACGCCTTTCCGCTGATAAGCTCCATAATAACATATATGATGAACGTCGAGATAAGCAGCCCCATGAGCCACGCGCCGGAGTTCGGAGTGTAGCTGTAATAGTCGTACTGTGAGTTGCTTGCAAACGGCGTGAACACCATGTTCCACAAAGGCAGTGATATCGCCATTACCACGATACCGGGAATTACAAGGCTCATGCCCTTGTAGACGTAGGACTTTCCTACCCGCTCATTGCGGCGGTATTTTATCAGGAAATACGCCCCCACAAGGAATGCCAGCGTAAGCAGCAGCGCTGGAATCAGAAGCTCCGCGCGGAAAATAGGCAGAGTGCCGTCCAGACCGATAGTTCTGTCCAGAGCATTAGAGGTGCCGATAAAGAATTTCTGAACGATATAGACCAACGTCATTGCCACCATGCCCACCGGCGAGGTCGCAGTTACCGGGTAGTAAATGGTTATGCCGTTATAGCTTGAACCGTAGGTGTTGCTTTCGGTTATGCCGATAAACAGAGCATGGATAACCGGGATAGCGATATTGATAAGCACCGGGTAGAGGGAAGCCTCCGCCTTTTTGCCGCACAGGGATATCATCAGCAGACTGAAAGCCATCTGCATTATGCAGGCGAACAGCCCCACGAACAATGCCTGTATAATTATCGAGCTTATCATCTCAATGTCGGCAGGGTCGGGCGCAGCCTGAAACAGAGTTGCCTTGTGTATTATCACATTCGTGAATATCACGCCGACAAGCACCGCAATCAAATGCGGCAGGATACTTGTGGTGAACACCGCCGCCAAGTCAGCGAAGTACCGGGTATTGCTGTTCACAGGCAGCGAATAGTCCATATCCACCGCATTCCTGTCGTAGAGGTAACGGAACGCCCTCAGCGTAGTCACAAACGTGAACACGAACATTCCCACAAGGCAGATCGCGCCGATAACGATCGCCATGATCGACAGCGACTGCAAGGTATACTGAACATCATTCGCCTGCTGAAGCTGCTGTTCAAACGCAATATTATATTCGCTTAAAGCAAACTGCTCCCGTATCCTTTCAATGTTTAACTGGGAGTCCGCCAGTATAGTCAAAAACACACCCACCAGCGGATAACTCAACAGCGCGAAAATGCTTGTCATGATGAGCTGAGGTCTTAAAAACCGCAGCTTGTTGAGATAATACGGCAGGAATTTGTAGAACGCCCCGCCTTTTTCAGCCGGTTTAGCTGAATTAACCGAGTTTAGAGCTGTCATAGCCAAGCACCTCCATTTCGTAGATAAATATTTCCTCCAGCGACAGCGGAACTTCGTCGTACAGCTTCGGCGAGAGCCTCTCCACCGCCGCCCGAACTTCCTCCCGTTCGCCCCGGGCGATAATATGGGTGACGCTGCCGCTGGTTTCCATGTGGAGTATGTCCACCCCGGAAAGCTGCTCCTTTGTCACCGGGGTATCGAACGCGGTCTGTATCTTGAACACGCTGCCCTTTACGCTGTCCAGCTCCCGGTCGAACACCACCTTCCCCGCGTGGAGAAGTCCCACCCGATCGCAGAATTCGTCTATCTCGCCGAGGTTGTGGGAGCTGAATATCACCGTCAGCCCGGTGTCCATCATTGCGTCGATAAGCATTTGCTTTACGATTATGCGCATTGTCGGGTCAAGCCCGTCGAACGCTTCATCAAGGAACAGGTAGGGCGTTCTGCACGCGATACCGCAGATCACCGCCGCCTGCCGCTTCATGCCCTTTGAGAAGGTGTTCAGTCGCTTTTTCAGCGGGAGGTTCAGCATGGAATACAGCTTCTGCCACAGCTCATCTGAGAAGCTGCTGTAAAACCGCTTGTAGTAGTTCTTCATCTCGGTGAGGGTCATGTTGTTGAACTGCACCGTTTCGTCGTTGATAAAGAACACCCGCTCTTTCATAGCGGCATTGTCGTAGACTGCATTTCCGTCTATCTTCACCTCTCCGGAGTTCAGCCGGTATATCCCGGACAGCACCCGCAGCAGCGTGGATTTACCCGCGCCGTTTGAGCCAAGCAGTCCGTATGCGCACCCCTCCGGTATAGTCAGGCTTATGCCGTCCAGCGCGTTCTTGCCGTCGAACTGCATTACTGCGTCTTTAACTTCGATCATATTGTATCACCGTTCCTCCCCTCGCTCCAGATACTCTCCGCAAGCGATATTATCTCATCTAAACCTATCCCCGCCCGGCACGCCGAGCGCAGCTCCTGTTCCGTCTTACGGAGCGCTTCGCCCTTTACTGCGTCAGCCGCCGCCTTTTCCGGGGAAACATAGCTCCCCTTTGCGGGTATTGAGTATATCAGCCCGGACTGCTCCAACTGCACGTAGGCTTTCTGCACCGTGTTCGGATTTATCCCGAACTGCTTTGCGACCTCCCGCACCGCCGGCAGCTTTTCGTCCGGGACAAGTTCCCCCGACGACACCAGCCGGGCTATCCCGTTGTAAAGCTGCTCGTATATCGGCAGTTTGCCCTCCAGCCGTATATTCAGCATTGATATTCCTCCTCTCTGCTGTACTGCATTATCTGTATTAACTGTATTATCTGTGTTGGTACAGTTATTATAACACGCCTTTTCATATTTGTCAATAGTTTCCGATATATTTTTTTCAAAAAATTGCAAAAAAATGCGGCAATGCAAACGCACTGCCGCACAGGGTTATTCGATTATTAAACGATTAAAGCTCCTCGTCGGATTCGGGGGCGTTTACCTCCTCGACCATTTCGCTTACCTTTGCCGCCTCAACAGGGGCGGGCTTGTCCTCAGCTTCGTCAGCTTCATTAGCTTCATCAGCCGCGTCGGTTATGTCTGAGTCCTCGTCGAAATCGAAATCGGCGCTGTCGTCGTCCCATTCCTCGTCCCAGTCGTCGTAGTAGTCCTCGTCATTTTCCTTTTCGAGCTTTTTCTTCATAATAACGGTAGCTGCCGCAATACCGCCTGCAACGGCGAGAATTCCTACCAGAGCAATTCCTAAACCCTTCATATCAATACCTCCATAAAGTTATGATTCCGAACCGCAGCATGTTTTCTTCTGCGGCAGTATTTTGCCTGTTACAGTATAGTATATACCTATTCACGAATTTTTTCAAGTGTCGGCGCGAATTTTAGTCATTAGTGCCAAAAAAATTACATATTTCCTGTCAGATTCATCAAAATCGAAATCGCGGCAATCGGCGCTGTTTCACACCGCAGTATGCGCTTGCCCAGTGACGCCGCCGTGAAGCCCGCCCCGGTGAGCTTTTCAGCCTCCTGCGGCTCAAAGCCGCCCTCGCTGCCGATAACGATATCAATATTCCCGGAAAACTGCTTCACCGCGTCCCGCAGCGGAGTTTCCGCACATTCATAGAACAGTATGCCCGTATTTCCGGCGGATATCATGCCCGGCAGTGCGGAAATATCCACCGTTTCCCCCACCGTCGGGATAACGCCGCGCCCGCACTGCTTTGCGGCTTCGTAGGCTATACGCTGCCAGCGCTCGGTCTTTTTGGCAAGCTGCTTTTTGTCCGGGCGGGAAACGCACCGCTTTGAGAAAAACGGCACCACCTCGCACGCGCCGCACTCCACCGCTTTCTGTACGATAAAATCCATTTTGTCGCCCTTCGGCATTGCCTGAAACAGCCGCAGCCGTACATTCGGCTCCGCTTGATTCGGGCTTTTTTCAAGAATTTCAAACACACACTCCCCCGAAGTGCTTTCAAGCTTCCCAAGATAGTCCGTGCCCCTGCCGTCGCATATCACCGCGAAGTCGCCCGGCTTCATTCGCAGCACCTGCGCGACATGCTTCGAGTCCTCCGCAGACATCACCGCCGTTTCCTCCGAAATGTTCTCGGTGAAGAACCTCGGATATCTCCAGCGCTCCATAGTAAGTTCTGCCATTTTATCTCCCCTAATTCCACGAATATTCTCCATTTGCGCCGAACAGCCGCTGTACGTTCTGCCGCAGCAGCCCGTTCTCCGGCTTGTTCAGCTTCGGGTCGGCGCTCAGTATCTCCTCCGCAAGACCGTCCACCTGCTCCAGCACCGCGGCGTCGTCCGCGATATCCGCCACTTTAAGCGGCGGAAGCCCGTGCTGCTCCCTGCCGAAGAAGTTGCCCGGACCCCTTAGCTGCAAGTCATCCTGAGCTATCCGGAAGCCGTCGGTGGTGCGCACCATTGCGTCCGTCCGCGCTTTGGTGTAGTCGCTCTTACTGTCCGACATAAGTATGCAGTAGCTCTGCTCCGCGCCCCTGCCGACGCGCCCCCTTAGCTGGTGGAGCTGCGACAGCCCGAACTGCTCCGCATTCTCGATAAGCATTACCACGGCGTTCGGGACGTCTATCCCAACCTCAATGACCGTGGTGGAAACCAGCAGCTTCAGGCGGTTCGCCTTGAATTCCGCCATGACGCGTTCCTTTTCCGCCTGTTTCAGCCTGCCGTACAGCAGCCCTGCGGGAATGTCCCGGAACTCGCCGTTTATCAGCGTGTTGTAGTATTCTATCGCGCTCGCCTTGTCGCTTTTTCCCTCGTCGGACTCCACCAGCGGGCATACGATATACGCCTGCCTGCCCGCAGCAATGTGTTTCTTGATGAAATTGTACACCCTCTGCCGAAAGCTGCTGTCCACCGCATAGGTCTTGACCGGAAGCCTGCCCTTTGGCATTTCGTCCAGCACCGACACGTCGAGGTCGCCGTAAATTATAAGCGCCAGCGTGCGTGGTATCGGCGTCGCGGACATGGCCAGGATATGCGGGTTCGCGCCCTTTTCCGCAAGTGCGCCCCGCTGCGCCACGCCGAAGCGGTGCTGCTCGTCCACGACTACCAGCCCGGTGTTCTTCATGCCGGAGGACTTCTGTATCAGCGCCTGCGTGCCGATTAATACATCTACCTCCCCCGCCTGCGCCCGATTGCGGACGGCGGCTTTCTCCCCGGCGGTAAGGCTGCCGGAAAGCAGCTCCACCCTTACCCCCAGCGGCGACAGCAGCTCCGAAAAGGTCTTGTAATGCTGCTGCGCCAGAACCTCCGTGGGAGCCATGACCTGCGCCCCGAAGCCGTTCTTCACGCAGAAGTACGCCGCCGCAGCAGCCACCAGCGTCTTGCCGCTGCCGACGTCCCCCTGCACCAGCCGGTTCATGGGGAACTCCCTCTGCATATCGCGAATACAATCGGACGCAGCGCGTTTCTGCGCGCCGGTCGGGGTGAACGGCAGGGACTTCCACAGCTTCGACATATCCACCTCACGCATGACCGCGCCGGTGCTGTTCCGCATACGGTATTTCATCAGCGACAGCCCCAGCTTCAGTGTGACGAACTCCTCGAACACCAGCCGCCGCCGCGCCTCGGTGTACTCCTCCCGGCTTTTCGGAAAGTGTATCTGCCGCACCGCCTGCTCCCTCGGCAGCAGCCCGAACCGCTCCAGAAGCGGCTGCGGCAGCGTTTCCGGGAGCTTCACGATACCAAGCGCTGTTTTCACGTTGGCGGAGACCATGTTGTTGGTAAGCCCGGCGGTGAGGGGATATTTCGGCATAAGACCGCCCTCCGTCACCGGGACGAACAGCGGCGAACCCGCCTGCTTGCGCACAAGGTCTCCGGTGATCTTGCCGTAGAACAGGTACTCGTGGTTTTCCTCGAGCTTCGCGAAGGTGTATTTCGCATTGAAGAACACCGCCGTGATGTTTTCTGTGCCGTCGGTAAGCTCCGCCTTGTACAGCGCCATTCTCGCGTATTCGCTGAACGGCGCGGTCTTTCGCCTAACAAAAGCGCGAAAGGCGCAAACCTCCCCGATCTGAACCTCCGCTATCGGCTTTGGGTGGGTGAAATCCACATAATCCCGCGGAAACAGCTCCACAAGCTGCTCCACGGTCTCCACGCCGATCTTCTTGTACAATTCAGCCCGCTTTGGACCTACGCCTTTAAGATATGTTATCTCCATTATTCAACAGAAATGATGTAATAATACACCGGCTGACCGCCGTTCACAAGATTTATGTCAATATTGTCGCTGATCTTCGCCCGAAGCTGCTCGTAAGCCGCCTGCGCCGCCTCGTCGGTGACGTCGGAGCCGTAGATCACCGTGATAAAGCTGCTGGATCCCGTGACAAGCCGCTTGGTGAGCTTCACCAGCGCCTTTGACACGTCCTTTTCGGTGAACACTATCCTGCCGTTGTCCATGGCAAGTATCTCGCCCTGCTTTATCTTGTGACCGTCGTACTCGCTGTCCCTTACCGCGAAGGTTATCTGTCCGCTCTGCACCCTGCCCAGAGCGTCGGTCATTGCGCTGCGGTTGGTTACGAAATCCGCGCCGGGGTCAAAGGACATCAGCGCCGAGATTCCCTGTGGTATAGTCCGGGACTGGATAACGCAGACGTTTCTGTCCGCAAGAGCCACCGCCTGCTCCGCCGCCATGATGATGTTCTTATTATTCGGCAGAACGAACACGTTATGCGCCGGGGTCTGCCCTATCGCTTCAAGGATATCCTCAGTGGAAGGGTTCATGGTCTGACCGCCGCGCACTATGCTGTCCGCGCCGAGGTCGCTGAACAGAGCCTCCACGCCCGCGCCCGCAGCCACGGCAACGAATCCGAAGTCCTTAGTCGGCTCGACCGGGGCTTTTCTGTTCTGCTGAACAGCTTCGTCCGCCTTGATGATGTTGTTGTGCTGCTCCCGCATGTTCTCTATCTTCATCTTGGTAAGCTCGCCGAACTTCAAGCCTTCCTCGATAGCCTTGCCGGGGTGGTTGGAGTGAACATGTACCTTTATAATATCCTCGTCGTCAACAACGACCACGCAGTCGCCTATCGTTTCAAGGAACGCCCGGAGCGCTGTCGCGTCCTTTGCGCCCTGCTTCTTGTTGACTATGAACTCGGTGCAGTAGGCATAATGAATGTCCTCCTGCACAGCGCCCGCCGCAGCCACCGCCGCCGGCGCAGTCGGCTTGGTTTCGCTGTCAGAACGAATGATATCCCCGCCGGAGATGACCTCCAGCATACCGCTGAGTATCACCAGCAGACCCTTGCCGCCGGCGTCCACTACCCCCGCCTTTTTCAGCGCCGGGAGCAGCTCCGGGGTCTTTTCAAGGCTCTTTTCGCCCTCGGCAATGTATGCCCGCAGGAACTCCGCGGCGTCGCCGCCCTCCACCGCAAGGGCGGTGGTGTTCTCGTAGGCTTCCCTCGCCACCGTGAGGATAGTACCCTCGGTGGGCTTCATAACGGATTTATATGCCGCGTCCACACCCAGTTTGAACGCGTCCGACAGCATTTTCGCGTCCGCCTCGGACTTCCCCGCAAGCCCCTTTGACAGCCCGCGGAAGATCAGCGACAGAATAACGCCGGAATTACCCCGCGCGCCCCTCAGCATTGCCGACGCAGTGAGCTTCGCAGCGTCCCCGGCGGTGATAGCGTCCCCGGCAGCTTTCAGCTCCGGCAGAGCGTTGCCGATAGTCATGGACATATTTGTTCCGGTGTCGCCGTCCGGCACAGGGAACACGTTTAACTCGTCCACCGCGACCCGGTTGTTTGAGATGTTGTTAGCGCCGGAGATCACAGCGTCCCGGAACAGCTTTCCTGTTAGCGTCATTTTTACTATATCCCTTCCTGTTATTTTTATTATAATGATGAGCCGTTCAAGTTCTTATCTCGTCAACATAGACATTGACCCGCTCGACGGAAATGCCCGTGCTTTCCTCCATGACGTACTTCACCTTGTTGATTATGCTCTTTACCACTGTGCCGACGTTCACGCCGTAAAGCACCGTGATGTGCAGGTCTACCACCAGCTTATCCTTGCCGGCGCGCACGCTTATGCCCCGCTCGAAGCTCTGCTTCTTGACAAAAGGCATAGCCGCAAGCAGCGTCTGCTTTGCGCTGCTGATATTCATCTGCACCACGCCGAAGCACCCGGTCACGGTGCTGCCGATAAGGGACGTGAAATAGTCCTGCGATATCGTGATAGTGCCTACGTTATTCTGAACCTTTATCATAAGACCCCTCCTGTTCTTCCGTTATCGTTACGCCTTCGCTGACTGCACGGCATTTCACCGCGCGGCAGCCCGGAAAATTTACAGCCGCCTGTTCAGCGTGTTCAGCCTGCTTCTCATTCAAGAACACCCCGAACACCGCAGAGCCGCTGCCGGTGAGCATTGCGCCCGCCGCCCCCGCTTCCCGCAGGAACCGGCACAGCCGTTCTATCCTTTCGTCCGCGTAGAGCGTCTGAAATACATTATACATTCCCTCCGGGAAATTATTCCGGAAATGCTCCAGCCCGCCCCGCGGTTCGACAGGAGCTTCGTCGTACCGCCTGTACGCCTCCCCGGTGGGGCAGGAGAACTCCGGCTTTACCACGACATATTCCGCCGCCGGCAGCCCCGGAAACTCCGAAAGCTGCTCGCCGATACCCCGGCAGAGCTTCGTCCCTCCGACAAGGCAGAACGGCACGTCCGCGCCGACCTGCGCCGCGATGTCCAGCAGCCGTTCCTCGCTGAGCGGAAAGCCCGCCGCTTTGTTCAGCATTCGCAGCACCGCCGCAGCGTCCGCGCTGCCGCCGCCTAGCCCTGCGCCGCTGGGGATATGCTTTTCGATCGAGATATCCACCCCCGCCGAAATCCCGGCAGCCTGCACGAACAGCTCCGCCGCCTTGTAAGCGGTGTTCCGGCGGTCTGTGGGGACGTCCTCCCGGTCGCAGCGGAGCGTTATCCCGCCGCCGTTTCTAAGCTCCACGGAAACCACATCATGCAGCGAAATGCTCTGCATTACCGTTTCCAAGAGGTGATAGCCGTCCTCCCGCCTGCCGGTTATATCAAGGTAGAGGTTCAGCTTCGCATAGGCGCGGGCAGTGAGCCTCTTCACTTTTTAAGCTCCTCTACGAACTCCCGAATGCGCTCCAGCGCGGTGGTTATGTGCTGCACTGAATACGCATAGGACACCCGGACGTACCCCTCGCCGCTCGCGCCGAATGCGCTGCCCGGGACTACCGCCACCTTCTTGCCGTAGATGAGCTTCTCACAGAACTCGCTGCTGCTCATGCCTGTTGACTTTATACACGGGAACACATAGAACGCGCCCTCCGGCTCGAAGCAGGTTAGCCCCATATCGTTGAAGCCCTTTACCACCAGCCTGCGGCGCATGTCGTATTCCTCCAGCATTCTGTCCACGTCCTCCCGGCACTTTGTCAGAGCCGCTATTGCCGCGTACTGGCTCACCGTCGGGCTGCTCATTATGCAGTACTGGTGGAGCTTTAACATCTGCTTTATCACCGGGCGCGGGCCTGCGCAGTAGCCAAGCCGCCAGCCGGTCATGGCGTAGGTCTTTGAGAAACCGTTCACCACGATAGTGCGCTCCTGCATACCGTCAAGGCTTGCTATGGAAACGTGCTTCTCGCCGCCGTAGGTCATTTCAGAATATATCTCGTCTGATATCACCATTATGTCGGTGCCGCGCAGCACCTCGGCTATCTTTTCCAGCTCCTCCCGGCGCATTACAGAGCCGGTGGGATTGTTCGGGAACGGCAGTATCAAAGCCTTTGTCCGGGGAGTTATCGCCGCCTTGAGGGCGTCCGCCCGCAGCTTGAACTTATCCTCCTCGGTCATCACTATCGGCACGGGAGTTCCCCCGCACACCGTCACTATCGGGGAATAGCACACGAAGCTGGGCTCCGGCACAAGCACCTCGTCGCCGGGCTGAACAAGCGCTCTCATTGCAAGGTCAAGCGCCTCCGAACCGCCCACGGTAACGATTATCTCGCCCTCCGGGTCGTACTCTGTGCGAATGAAGCTAAGAAGATAGTTGGATATCTCCTTTCTGAGATGGATAAGCCCGGCGTTGGCGGTGTAAGCAGTCCTGCCCTTTTCAAGAATATTTATCGCTTCTTTTCTCGCAGCCCACGGCGTCTTGAAATCCGGCTCGCCGACGGACAGGGAAATTACCCCCTCCACATGCTGGGCAATGTCGAAGAATTTTCTTATTCCCGAAGGCTGAATGTCCCGTATCTTCTGCGGGATTATCTTATCGTAATCTATCACGGGGAAACCAGGCTCCTTTCATCGGAGTGTTCCTCGTTGAAAACATGGTTCTTTTCCTTGTATCTCCTGAGGACGAAATGCGTGGTGGTAGACAGCACGCCGTCCAGCACGGCAAGCCGCTCCGAAACGAACAATGCGACCTTGCGCAGGCTGGTGCCGGTAATGGTTATCGACAGGTCGTTCGCGCCGGAAAGCAGGAACACCGTGTCCACCTCGTCATACTGCATAATGGTGTGGGCAAGGTCGTCGAAGCCCCTGTCCTTGAACGGGGTGACCTTCAGCTCGATTATCGCCGTTACCGCATTGTCGTCCGCCTTTTCCTCGTTTACTATGGCTGAGTAGCCGATTATTATACCGTCCTGCTCAAGCTGCTTTATACCGGAAACTACCTCCTGCTCGGAGATACCCAGCATTGCCGCCAGCTCGGCGTTGGAAAGTCTTGCGTTCTGCTTCAGTAAGTCAAGTAACTTCTTGTTAGTGCTGCTCATAGCTTTTCCTCCATATCATATCGGAATAAATATTGGCTGTTTCTTTCTGAAAACGCAAATCTCAGAGATGCCGACGTCCTTTAACAGCTCGATGACCTGCGGGATATCCGCGCCCACGTCTGATACCCGGTGCGCGTCAGAGCCGACAGTCACCATTCGCCCGCCCTTGTCGAAGTAGCGCTTGACGTACTCCGCCGCAGGCATAGGCACATGCAGCCCCTTGCGTATGCCGGAGGAGTTCACCTCCATAGCAATGCCGTTTCTGATTATCGTTTCCAGTATTTTGTCGATTATCGCGTCATACCGGCTCATGTCCACCTCGTGACCGCCCACGTCGCCGCTGATGAACCGCAGCGGGAACGTCAAATGCGACAGGGAGCAGAATCTGCCCCATTCCGCCAGCCGCAGCTCCTCCTCGAAGTACTCGTCAAGGCAGCGTCGCCTGTCCTCCTCGCTGTCGGGGATCTCGTTGAGGTAGGGATACGTCCTCGTGCGGTGTGTAGATCCCAGCACGAAGTCATAGTCGTGCTCCGCCAGCAGCTTTTCCGCCAGCGGCAGGTCGAACAGCGGCTGCCCCAGCTCCACGCCGTAGTAGACCTCCATTCTGCCCCTGAAGCGCTCTTGTATTTCAAGGAACACCCCGTAGGATTTCTCCACCGCCCCGGCGTAGTCCCAGCCATTGAATTTTTCGGTTTCTATGTGGTCGGTAAGCGCAAAGTGCTTTATCCCCAGCCCGCAGGCTCGCTCCGCCATTTCCATAGGCAGGTCGCAGCCGTCCGGCGACAGCACGGAATGATTATGAATATCCGCGGGAATGACGCGGAGTTCTTCTTTTTCCATTATTTTCCCTCTTTTGTTCTGTTGATTGTTCTCTCGAAAAAATAACCATAATCTTATCTTTTCAAATGCGTTTTTTATTATTTTATCACAAAATTTCAAATTTGTCTATGAATACATTTACTTTTTCCGTTTTTTTTAGTATAATAGATAAGAAAGATAAAAAATAAAGGCTTGCGGTACATAATTTTATACATTTTGACCGCAGAACAGGAGGACATAATGAGAGCAGTAGTTGCTGTAATCGGTAAGGACACGGTGGGAATTCTGGCAAAGGTGAGCGGTATCTGCGCAGAGCACAACGCAAACGTCATGGACGTTACCCAGACTATCATGCAGGACTTATTCGCCATGACGATGATGATAGAGATCTCCGGGCTTAACATCGACTACATTGATTTCGCCGACAAGCTGACAAAGGCAGGCAGCGAAATGGGACTTCAGATCCACGTTATGCACGAGGATATCTTCAACGCAATGCACAGAATTTAAAATTAAGGAGAAAACCGAATAATGCTTAATTCAGGCGATATATTAGAAACGATAAAGATGATACAGGAGGAGAACCTTGATATCCGTACCATTACTATGGGTATCTCCCTTCTGGACTGTATCGACAGCGATATCGACAAGGCTTGCGACAAGGTATACGACAAGATCATGCGAAAGGCTGAGAACCTTGTAAAGACCGGCGAGGACATCGAAAAGCAGTACGGTATCCCGATAGTAAACAAGCGTATCTCCGTGACACCTATCGCAATGGTGTCCGCGGCGTGCAAGGGCAGCCCGGTGAAGTTCGCAAAGGCGCTCCAGAGAGCCGCTGACGGCACCGGCGTGAACTACATAGGCGGCTACTCCGCGCTGGTACACAAGGGCTTCTCCGCCGGCGACAGGGAGCTTATCGAGTCTATCCCGGAGGCGCTGTCTGTTACAAGCAATGTATGCTCCTCCGTCAACATCGGCTCTACCAGAGCCGGCATAAACATGGACGCAGTGGCAATGATGGGAAAGATCATCATTGACGCCGCGGAGGCTACTAAAGACAACAGCTACTTCGGCGCTGCCAAGATCGTGGTATTCTGCAACGCAGTGGAGGACAACCCCTTTATGGCGGGAGCGTTCCACGGCGTGGGCGAGTACGACTGCGAGATAAACGTCGGTGTTTCCGGCCCGGGCGTAGTCCGCGCGGCGCTCAAGAAATACCCCGACGCGAATATCAGCGAGATTGCGGACGTCATCAAAAAGACCGCGTTCAAGATCACCAGAATGGGTCAGCTTGTCGGCACAGAAGCGTGCCAGAAGCTGGGCGTTCCGTTCGGTATCGTTGACCTGTCCCTTGCGCCTACTCCGGCGGTGGGCGACTCCGTTGCGCATATCCTTGAGGAGATCGGTCTGGAAAGCTGCGGCTGCCACGGCACTACCGCCTGCCTTGCCATGCTGAACGACGCAGTTAAGAAGGGCGGCGTTATGGCGTCCTCCCACGTCGGCGGACTTTCCGGCGCATTTATCCCGGTCTCCGAGGACGCCGGCATGATCGACGCCGCAATTAAGGGAAGCCTTTCCCTTGAAAAGCTGGAAGCCATGACCGCGGTATGCTCCGTAGGTCTTGACATGATAGCTATCCCCGGCGACACCCCCGCGGACGTTATCTCCGCGATAATCGCCGACGAAGCCGCGATCGGCATGGTCAACAGCAAGACCACCGCCGTCCGCGTTATCCCCGCTATCGGCATGAAAGAGGGCGAGATGATAGAGTTCGGCGGTCTGTTCGGCAGCGCACCGATAATGCCGGTAAGCCGCTTCTCACCGTCCAAATTCATCAGCCGTGGCGGAAGAATACCCGCACCGCTCCAGAGCTTGAAGAACTGATACTCAGCGCACCACCGACCCTTATGTCCCGCTTTACGGTATGGTTTTTCCTTTCCGTCCGGCGGGACTTTGTTTTTTATCAACTGCCGGCGATTAGTGATTATGGCTAGATTACCCTGTAAATATTTGTTTACTATCACTATTGAAATAATTTATGAAAAGGGTATACAATAATAAGGTATGGATTTTGATTGTGGGGTAATGCTTATGGATATATTAAAGCAGATAATAGAATTAGACAAAGCAGCCGCTGCGCGGGTGGAAGCGCTCCGCGAGGAGCAGGCGCGAAAGCTGGAGGAATCCGGCAGGGCTGCGGCGGACGCCAACGAAAAGTTGATCGCGGACGAGCAGGCTAAGCTGGAGGAGTTCCGCAGCACGCAGCAGAAAGCCCTTGACGAAAAGCAGGGCGGCGCGGAGGCTGCGAAAGCCGCCGAAATAAAGCGGCTGGACGATATTTTTGCCGAAAACCGCGAAAAATGGTCGGCGGAGATCATCGAAAAGGTAACGGGTGTGTGATATGTCCTTTTCCTCAAACTCTGTAATCGCGAAATCCCGTGCGATCTTCGGCAGGTCGCTTACGGCGGAGGATTTCGCCCAGCTATGCGACAAGCGTTCCGTGGCAGAGGCGGCGGCGTTCCTTAAAAACACCTCCCGCTACGGCGAAGCCCTAGCCGGGGTAGACCCCCGGACAGTACACCGCGGTCAGCTTGAATCCCTGCTGGACAAGACCATTTTTGACATCTTCGACGGCTTCAGCAGGTTCGACTTCACCGAAAGCAAGTGGTTCTTCCGCGAGATAGTCATGCAGCTAGAAGCAGAGCAGATACTCTGCGCTATTGAGGCAGTTGCGGAAGGCTCCACCGACAGCTATATCGCGGCGGTGCCGACTTTCCTCATCAGCCGCTCCCGCATAGACCTGCTGGAGCTTGGAAAGTCCCGCAGCTTTGAGGATATCTCCCGCAGGCTGTCCGGCACGGAATTCGGCAGGCTGCTTCAGCCGCTTCTTGCCGAAGCCTCCTCCACCGGCAGGATAAATATCCGGGAGTGCGAGCGGCGGCTCTACACGCAGTACTACATCTCCTGCATGAAAATGGTGGAGAAAAGCTGCAAGGGCGCGCAGAAAACCGAGCTGAAACGCGCGTTTCTGAAAAGCATAGACATGAAAAATGTCGTCACCTGCTGCCGTATGCGGGCGTTCGGATTTGACTCCGGCTCAGCCGCGGCACAGATGATACCGTTCAAATACCGGCTCAACCAGAGCGTCATAGAGCGCCTTATGCAGCAGCCGGACATAGACCGCATTGCGTCCGAGCTGGGGGAGCTTGGCTACCGCACCGACAGCTCTGCGCAGTTCCAGACTATCGAGCAGCTCACCGAGCGCATAAGCCTTGATTACCTGCGGCGCACGCTGCGGATATCCAGAAGCTCCGCAACGGTGTACTTCTGCCTGATAGAATGTCTGCAAATCGAGCTGCACAACATCAAGACCGTTATCGAGGGCATACGCTACGGGCTTACCGGCGCACAGATAATGGAAATGCTGGTACTATGACAAAATAAACCATTACTATATAAATATAGAAGAAAGGCGGTGGATCTATGGGTATTGAGAAAATGTCGCTGATATCCGTCGAGGGCGGAGCCGAGCAGTTGGACAATTCGCTCATGCTGTGCTGCGAAAGCAGAAACTTCCAGATGAACGATATTTCCGAGAAGAACGGCGCTCCGGCAGGGTCAGCGCAGAATCCCTACACCGGCGCTTATGAAAAGCTCCGCAGCACTGCGGCGGCGCTGGGCATTACCCTTGAATTCCGTAATTACGACCGTGTGGAAATGAACGCTCCGGAGGAGTTCGGCAACTGGGCGGAGGAACTGTCCGCGGGGGTCGATAAGATCCGGCGGGAACACGAAGAAATGCTGAGGTCTATCGAGGAGCTGCGCCGCACCGACGCCTGCGTAAAGCACCTTCTGGGGCTGAACGTCAGCTTTAAGGACCTGTTCGGCATGAAGTACGTCAAGCTGCGCGTCGGGCGGCTGCCAACGGACAATCTCCAGAAGCTGGATTACTACACCAACCGCAGTATCCACTTCATTCCGTTCGATAAGGGTCCCGATTACGTCTGGGGAATATACCTCACCCCGGCGGACACATGCGAGTTCGCGGACTCACTGATGAAGTCCCTCTACTTTGAGCGGACGCGCCTGCCGGACTATCTTGACCAAGACCCGAAAACCACCGACGAAATGCTCAACAAGATAATCGACGACGAGGAAAAGCTGGACAAACAGCTTGAAACTCAGATGAACGAGTTCCGGGACAAACACCGCGACGAGATCCTCACCGGAATGAGCAAGCTGAAATTCCTGTCGGAGTGCTACGAGCTGCGCAGCATGGCGCTTATCTCCGCAGGACGGTTCTCATTCTCCGGCTACTGCCCTACAAGGCTTGCCAAGAACCTCTCCGGCGAGCTGGAAAAGCTGCCCGGCGTGCAGACAGTGGAAGTACCGATAAAGCCGAAGAACGCCTCCCCGGACGTGCCGGTAAGACTTCACAACAACGTGATATTCCGTCCGTTTGAGATGTTCGTGAAGATGTATGGACTGCCCGCATACAACGGCTTCGACCCCACGCCCTACGTCGCAGTGACCTACTGCCTGATGTTCGGCATGATGTTCGGCGATCTGGGGCAGGGACTTCTGGTGTCGCTGCTGGGACTTGTGCTCAGTAAATTCACCAAGAACGGGCTTGCCCCGATAATGACCCGTATCGGACTGTTCTCCGCCGCTTTCGGCGTGGTTTACGGCTCGGTATTCGGCATTGAAACGATAATACCGCCGTTCTTCCACCGGGAGAACATCTGGAAAGCCCTCGGCTACACCAAGCAGCCGGAAAATATATTCCAAGTGGCTACGACGCTGCTTATCGTCGCGCTGGCAATAGGAATTGTGCTGATAATTCTTTCTATGCTGTTCAACACGATACTGAACTTCCGCAAGCGCAATCTCGGCGAGGCGCTGTTCGCCGTGAACGGCGTGGCGGGTCTGGTGTTCTACGTTTCACTGGTGGCTGCCGCTGCGGGTATGTTCATGTTCGGCGTGGATCTATTTAACCCCGTGTATATAATATGCCTTATCGTGCTGCCGCTGGTGCTGATATTCTTCAAGCACCCGCTGTCGAACCTTGTTATGGGCGTAAAGCCTGCGGAAAAGGTTTCTATCGACAACTTTATAATCGAGAACTTCATTGAGCTGTTCGAGGCGGCGCTGAGCTTCCTGTCAAACACCATGTCCTACCTGCGTATCGGCGGCTTCGTTCTGAGCCACGCCGGTATGATGCTGGTAGTTGCGCAGCTTGCCGGAACGAACGTCCCCGGCGCTGAGATAACCGCAAGTACTGTGATAGTTTATATCATCGGCAACCTTATCGTAATGGCTATCGAGGGACTTCTGGTGGGGATACAGGTACTCCGACTGGAGTTCTACGAGATATTCAACCGCTTCTACGACGGCAGCGGACAGAGCTTCCGTCCTATTGAGATCAGCATCGGAACTGACAAATAATTTTGGAGGATTACTATTATGGAATACATCATGCTTTTCGCACTGCCGCTTATTATCGTGGGACTTATCATGCTCCCGCTGTTCATCAATCTCAAGCGCACAAAGGATCACAAGCCCGCTAACAGAAAGCGCGCAATTATCGCAAACGCGGCGTCCTTTATCGGCGTTATGGCGCTGATGACCGTCCTGCCGCTCACCGGTGCATTCGCTGAGACCGCAGCCGCTGCCGAGACCGCAGTTGCAGGCGCTGACGGCTTCACCGAGGGTATGAAGTACCTCGGCGCGGCGCTGTCCACCGGTCTTGCGACTATCGGTACAGGTATCGCGGTAGGCGGTGCTGCTCCGGCGGCTATCGGCGCGGTCAGCGAGAACGACAAGGCTTTCACCAAGGCGCTTATCTTCGTGGCTCTGGGCGAGGGCGTTGCGATCTACGGTCTGCTTATTTCTATCCTTATCCTGTTCGGTTGATGTGACATGAAATTCTATCTTATCAGCGATAACATTGATACCCAGATGGGTATGCGGCTTGCGGGGATAGAGGGCGTTGTCGCCCACACCGAGCCGGAGGTCACCGCCGCGCTGGACGCAGCTTTCGAGGACGAAAGCATTGCGGTGGTGCTTATGACCGAAAAGCTGGTGAAGCTCTGCCACGACAGGGTCTACGAGCTGAAGCTCAGCCGCACCCGTCCGCTTATCATCGAGATCCCGGACCGCCATGGAAATTCCAGCGTATCCGAGGCGATAAGCCGCTATGTCGGCGAGGCGGTCGGCATAAAGCTGTAACAACGTCATTATTACAACAAAATATACACCTCTAGGGTGTCGATAAGCCGCCGGCCGCAGCATATCTGAATGGCGGTTCAGCGACAGCCTGCATTAAGGAGTACCGATATGGATAACAATAAAGCCCGGCTGGAACTGTTCCGGCAGGCAATAAACACTCAGGCGGACGCGGAAGCCGCAGAGCTTACCCGGCAGGCGAAGGAAAAATACGCCGCCCGTGCCAAAGAGAAAAGCGAACGCTCCGCGAACGAGGCGCTAGCTGGGATAAAGGCGGAGCGCGGACGCACCGCCACATACTACAAAAAGGAGCTTTCCCGCTGCGATCACGAGATGAAAAAAGCGGTTCTGGCGCACCGGAATCAGCTTATTGAACAGCTTTTCGCGGAGCTTCGCCGGAAGCTCACGGACTTCGCGAAATCCCCGGCGTATGCTGACTATCTGAAATCCGCCGTGGAAAAGGCTGCGGCAGAGGTCGGCAGCTCAGGCGCGGTGATCTACGCGAAATCCGCCGACATAGCCGCTGTAAAGCAGCTCACCGCGCTTGCGGTGGAGGAGGATACCTCAATTGAGCTTGGCGGTATCTGCGCCGGGAATCCCACTGCGGGACTGTTCGCGGACTACACGCTGGACAGCCGGCTTGCCGAGCAGCAGGAGCAGTTCTCCGACAAATCGGAGCTAAGGCTCTAACATTCTCTGAAAGGACTGAACACGCTTGAATACGATCCACGCAATAAACGGACCGGTCGTGAGAGTTGCCGACACCAAGGACTTTTCCATGCTGGAAATGGTGTATGTCGGGAACAGGCGGCTTATCGGAGAGGTTATCGGAGTAAGCAGCGACTGCACCACGATTCAGGTTTATGAAAACACCGCCGGGCTGAAGATCGGCGAACCGGTAGTGCCCTCCGGCGCGCCGGTATGCGCCGCGCTGGGTCCCGGTATAATCTCAAATATATTCGACGGAATAGAGCGCCCGCTGCGGGATATGACAAAGCTCTCCGGCGCATTTGTTGCCGAGGGCAGCGCTATCCCCTCTCTGGACGAGCAGCGGCAATTCGACGTCACCGTGACCGTGAAGCCCGGCGATAAGCTGTCCGGCGGGGACATCTACTGCACCTGCCCGGAAACGCCGCTCATCACCCACAGATGTATGATCCCTCCCCTTATGCAGGGCGAGGTGACATGGGCTGCCCCGGACGGCAAGTACCGTGTGAACGACGTTATCATTAAACTCCGGCTGGACAGCGGCGAGGAAAAGGAACTCACTATGGTACAGCGCTGGGGAATAAAGACCCCGCGCCCGGTAAAGAAACGCCTGCCTATCAGCCGCCCGCTGATCACCGGTCAGCGCATAATCGACACAATCCTCCCCATTGCAAAGGGCGGAACCGCGGCGATACCCGGCGGCTTCGGCACCGGCAAAACCATGACCCAGCACCAGCTTGCGAAGTGGTGCGACGCGGATATAATCGTCTATATCGGCTGCGGCGAGCGCGGCAACGAAATGACGCAGGTGCTGGAGGAATTCTCCGAGCTTATCGACCCGAAATCCAACCGCCCCCTCACCGACAGGACAGTGCTTATCGCGAACACCTCCAACATGCCGGTGGCGGCGCGTGAGGCTTCTATCTACACCGGCATTACGCTGGCGGAATACTACCGCGACATGGGCTACCATATCGCGATAATGGCGGACTCCACCTCCCGCTGGGCGGAGGCTCTGCGTGAGATCTCCGGACGTCTGGAGGAAATGCCCGCCGAGGAAGGCTTCCCGGCATACCTACCCTCCCGCCTGTCCGAATTCTACGAGCGCGCAGGCTACTGCGAAACTCTGAACGGCAGCGAGGGCAGCGTTACGATAATCGGCGCGGTATCGCCGCAGGGCTCTGACTTCTCCGAGCCGGTAACACAGAACACCAAGCGCTTCGTGCGGTGCTTCTGGGCGCTGGATAAGTCGCTTGCCTACGCCCGTCACTACCCCGCTATCGACTGGAACAACAGTTACAGCGAATATATCGACGACCTCACCGAATACTACAACGAGAACTGCGGGACGGACTTCCTGAAGCTGCGGCAGGAGATCGCCGCGATACTTGCCGAAGAAAACAAGCTGATGGAGATAGTAAAGCTGATCGGTGCGGACGTCCTGCCGGACGACCAGAAGCTGGTCATTGAGACCGCAAGAGCCGTGAGAGTCGGCTTCCTCCAGCAGAACGCCTACCACAAGGACGACACCTACGTCCCGCTGGAAAAGCAGAAGCTGATGATGAAAGCGATAGTGGAGCTGTATCATCATTCGCTGGACGCGATAAAGCACGGAGTTCCGATCTCCGAGGTGATAAAGCTGGGATTCTTCGACCGGGTATCCAAGATCAAGTTTGAGATCCCGAACGACGAGCTGTCCATGTTTGACAATTATTTCAAGGAGCTGGACGAAGCATTCGCCGCCCTCTGAAAGGAGTAGATCAGAGATGAGCATACAATATCTGGGGCTGAAAGATGTAAACGGCCCGCTGATTGCCCTTGAGGGCGTAAAGGGCGCTGCCTACGACGAGATCGCTACGATCCGCCTTGAGGACGGCACCGAGCGCACCGGGCGAGTTGTCCAGATGGAGGGCGACAAAGTAATTTTACAGGTTTTCGAGGGTACAAAGGGGATCTCCCTCAAAAACACCAAGACCATTTTCTCCGGCAGACCGCTGGAAATGCCGTTGGCTAAGGAAATGCTGGGGCGTGTGTTCAATGGCGCGGGAAAGCCTATCGATGGCTTAGGCCCGGTATTCCCGGAAAAGACCGCCGACGTCAACGGACAGGCGCTGAACCCCGTGGCGCGGCAGTATCCCCGCAACTATATCCACACCGGTATTTCTTCGATAGACGCGCTTATGACCCTTATCCGCGGGCAGAAGCTGCCTATCTTTTCCGGCTCGGGACTTTCCCACAACAAGCTGGCGGTGCAGATAGTAAAGCAGGCAAGGATCGCGGACGAGAACAGCACCAACGATTTTGCGATAGTGTTCGCGGCAATGGGCGTTCAGAACGACGTCGCCGACTACTTCCGCCGCAGCTATGAGGAAAACGGCGCAAGCGAGCGCGTCGCGATGTTCCTCAATCTTTCCAGCGACCCGATAATCGAGCGTCTGCTGACCCCGCTCTGCGCGCTGACCACCGCGGAATACCTCGCCTACGAGAAGAACATGCATATCCTTGTTATCATGACGGATATGACCTCCTACGCGGAGGCGCTGCGTGAGTTCTCCTCCTCAAAGGGCGAGATCCCCGGAAGAAAGGGCTATCCCGGCTACCTTTACTCCAACCTTGCTTCGCTGTATGAGCGCGCGGGAGTTATCGAGGGCAGCACCGGTTCGGTAACGCAGATACCTATTCTCACCATGCCGAACGACGATATCACCCACCCTATCCCCGACCTTACGGCGTATATCACCGAGGGGCAGATAGTGTTCGACCGCGACCTTGAACAGCGCGGAATCTACCCGGCGCTGTCGGTGCTGCTGTCGCTGTCCCGTCTGATGAAGGACGGAATCGGCGAGGGCTACACCCGTGCCGACCACTCCGCAGTAGCGAACCAGCTATTCGCGGCTTACGCAAAGGTGCAGGACGCTCGCTCCCTTGCTTCAGTAATCGGCGAGGATGAGCTTTCGGATATCGACCGTTCCTATATGCGGTTCGGTCAGTTGTTCGAGGACAATTTCCTCAATCAGGGCTTCGACGAGAACCGCTCCATGGACGAAACGCTGGATCTGGGCTGGGATCTTCTCTGCGCCCTGCCGCGCTCCGAGCTGGACAGAATCGACGACAAGCTGCTTGACGAAAAGTACGACCCGGAAAGAGCCTCAAGGTTTCTTTCCTAACCGCAGAGGGGTGAACAGACCCAATGGCTGAACAGATATTCCCTACTAAGGGCAACCTCATAAAAATGAAGCGCTCGCTGAAGCAGGCGCAGCTCGGCTATGAGCTGATGGACAGAAAGCGCAATATCCTTATCCGCGAAATGGTGAATCTCACCGCCGAGGCAAAGCAGCTCCGCAGCACCATTGACGAGACCTACGACGCTGCGTACAAGGCATTGCAGCGTGCCAATATCTCAATGGGCGTGGTAAGCGACGTAGCCAAAGCGATCCCCGTGGACAGCTCTCTGGAGCTGAACGTCCGCAGCGTTATGGGCGTGGAGCTGCCGCAGTTATCCTCGCAGCCCCGCGAAGAGCAGGAGCTGCCCTACGGCTTGATGAGGACGAACTCCAGCTTCGACTATGCGTATCTCTGCTTCAACAAGGCAAAGGACATCACCGTGCGCCTTGCAGAGATCGAGAACAGCATTTACCGGCTGGCGGTATCAATAAAAAAGACCCAGAAACGCGCGAACGCCCTAAAAAACATCATGATCCCGAAATTCCACAGCGCCGTGCGGTATATCTCCAACGCGCTGGAAGAAAAGGAGCGCGAGGAGTTCTCACGGCAGAAGGTCATCAAAAAGGCAAAGCTGAAGAAAACTCAATAGAAAATATCCCGGCAGGCTGTCCCGCCGGGATTTTTATATTAATCCAAGAAGAAACGCAAGACCGCCGCCGAACACCGCCGTTATCAGCAGGCTCACCGGCAGCCCGATCATCGTCGTAAGAAACGCGTTCCTGTCGAATACGCTGCCCTTTTTCGTCAGCCGGAGCTTCACCGGCTCTCCGGGCTTGTACAGCCGCTCGCGCATTACCATTTCCGCCGGGAAGATGTTGCCGTATTCCACGCCGTCAATGCTGTATACCGCGTACTCGAAACGCTTTCCCTCATCAAAACGCAGGAACTCGCCAAAGCAGCGCTTTGCACGCAGCAGCATTACAGTACCCACGGCGAACAGACCCGCGGTGAACAGCGCCGCCAGAGCCACGATCGCGATAACTCCCAGCAGGATATACCAGATATCGACGCCCACCAGCGCCAGCAGAATAATGATTATCACCGCGCCAAGAAGTATCTCCATAGTATCGCCCCCATTTCTAAGTGAAACGCTGATCAAATCAAATTCGCCCCGTTCAAACGAATCTACTCACGCGGCGGGTTTTGCGCAACAAGAAGCTTTTTACTTACAGTATCCCTTATGTTTTGCGCAAAACTAGATTTGATACGCTTCGCTTTAATCAGCGTGTCACTGTATGAATTATACCATTTTTCCGGGGATTTGTAAAGAAGATAGTGAAAAACAGTTTTCGTTTGTTCATCACAAAAACGATACAAATATTTCACAAATAATCTTGACAAAGGTATAATACAGATGTATAATCATAAGCACGCCCTAAGTATTAAGGCATATTATAACTATTTTGGAGGTATTTTGTCATGGGATTAAGTTCGCTTATATTAGCCGGACTGGGTGTTGTTGCAATGATGTTTCATTATGTAACGCACGGCATTATATGGGGAATTGTATGCTCTCTGCTGCTGATCGGCGCGTTCGTACTTGGAACAGTTGAGATGAAGCGAAAGGAAAAAGCCGGCGATTTTGTATCGAATATGTACAATTTTGCTATGCTGGGTCACGGCGCATCTGGTGTCGTTATCGTCGTGTGCGGCATTATGTGCATTATCGCAAACGTTATGCAGAAGTGACCTTTACATAACCAGACTGCTTGTGAGAGATGGGTCTTGCTCCGCTGAACAATACATTCAGCGACCTATGACCCGCCTCTCACTTTTTTGTATATGACAGATTTCATCTGTTAAACACATAAATCGCTTGATTTTTCCTGCAAATTATGCTATACTAATAATGTTGATATTGCTTCGGCAATATAGGGACTTCATTATATGACCGCGGGGCTGGAAACAGCCATGAGGAAAGTCCGAGCATCACAGAGCAGGGTAGCTGATAACGTCAGCCGAGGGCGACCTTAGGGCAAGTGCAACAGAGATATACCGCAGCGAAAGCTGTAAGGGTGGAAAGGCGAGGTAAGAGCTCACCGGGTTGCAGGAGACTGCAATGCCATGTAAACCCTATCCGATGCAACACCGATTGGTGCGGGGGACAATGCGTCTGCTCGGCGCACCCCGTTGAAAGGTGGCTTGAGCGTAATGGCGACATTACGCCTAGATAGATGGTCATACGCGACAGAACTCGGCTTACCGATGGAGTCCCACCGTTTGAATATGATCCCGTTCCCGCTGACTGAACCGGCGGGGCGGCTCTGTCTTTAGGAAAAATTCCCAGAAATGCATTATTTTAGGGGAACTCGTACAGAATATTAATATATCGGAAGCGGAATATCATTTCAGAAAGGACAAAATATGGACGTTCCATCATACCACCTCAATTTCGTCACTGAGGAATACGACGAAAACGGCATGCTCAAAAAATTCGGCATAAAGTACCCGGATAACTTCAACTATGCCTACGACATCATTGATAAATACGGCGAAATGGAGCCGAACCGCCGCGCGCTGATGTGGGTAGATCTTCAAGGCAACGAGAAGCTGCTGACCTACGGCGATCTTGCACGGCTGTCCACGCAGGCGGCGAATATGTTCACGGACTGGGGCATAAAAAAAGGCGACAAGGTTATGCTGGTGCTGAAGCGTAACTACCAGTACTGGTACGCTATCCTCGGTCTGATGAAGATAGGCGCTATCGCTATTCCCGCGACCCACATGCTGACGGTCAAGGATTTCGTGTACCGCTTTGAGGCAGCGGAAGTCACCGCAGTTATCGCCACCACCCACGCTGAGGTAGCTCACTACATTGACGAAGCCGACCGGCAGTTAGGCGGCGTGCTCCGCATAAAGAGTATCGTAAACGGCACCCACGAGGGCTGGCTGGAGTTCGACAAGGAGATACAGAAGTACCCCACAACCATGGAGCGCGTCCCCACAAAGGCAGAGGAGCTTCACCTGATGTACTTCACCTCCGGCACGACCGGCTACCCCAAAATGGTAGTACACGACCACACCTATGGGCTGGCGCATATCCAGACCGCAAAGCACTGGCAGAACGTTGATCCCGATGGTATTCACCTCACTATCAGCGACACCGGCTGGGCAAAAGCGGCATGGGGCAAGCTGTACGGGCAAATGGCAATGGGTACCTGCGTGTTCGTGTATGACTTCGATAAGTTCATTCCCGAAAACATGCTCCATATCATGGAAAAATACAAAATCACCACCTTCTGCGCACCGCCGACAATGTTCCGGTTCTTCATCAAGGAGGGTATCGGCAAGTACGACCTTTCCAGCCTGAAATATTGCACTATCGCCGGCGAAGCACTCAACCCGGAGGTGTTCAACAAGTGGTATGAATACACCGGGATAAAGCTGATGGAGGGCTTCGGTCAGTCAGAATCCACCGCGATACTGGCGAACATCAAGGGCATGACCCCCAAGCCCGGAAGCATGGGCAAGCCCACCCCGCTGTACAACGTTGACTTAGTTGACGCCGAGGGTAATCCTGTTCCCGTGGGCGAGGTCGGCGAGATAGTCGTCCGTGGCGACTACACCCACACGCCGGGACTGTTCCGCGGCTACTACCGCAGCAAGGAGCTTACCGACGATGCATGGTATGACGGAATGTACCACACCGGCGATACCGCATACCGGGACGAGGACGGCTATTACTGGTACGTCAGCCGCAACGACGACGTAATCAAATCCAGCGGCTACCGCGTAGGACCTTTCGAGGTAGAGAGCGTGCTTATTGCCCACCCGGCAGTGTTGGAGTGCGCCGTCACCGGAGTCCCCGACCCGATAAGAGGACAGATAGTCAAGGCGACGATAGTTCTGACTAAGGACTACCAGCCCAGCGACGAGCTTGCAGAGGAGCTGAAAACCTATGTCAAGCACAACACCGCTCCCTATAAGTACCCGAGAATGATAGAGTTCGTGAAGGAGCTACCCAAGACGGTCAGCGGCAAGATAATGCGCGCCGAGATACGCCGGAGGGATATGGAGAAGTTCGGGAATTCTGAGCTTTGATCCAGCATTATAATGTAATCCAGCCGCTTCCGGTAATTCGGAAGCGGCTTTTGATTAGAAATATATGATAAACGCTGATTCGGTAAATTGTAATTTAGCGAGTTAGGCGCATTTTACTTTCCGCGTAGCAAATTGCTT
>CAMCFA010000006.1 GCA_945873955.1 uncultured Clostridia bacterium
CCGAATCACTGTCACTATCCGTATCAGAATCGCTGTCGCTGTCCGAATCAGAATCACTATCGCTATCAGAATCAGTATCGCTGTCCGAATCAGAATCGCTGTCGCTGTCCGAATCAGAATCGCTGTCGCTGTCCGAATCGGAATCGCTGTCGCTGTCCGAATCGGAATCGCTGTCGCTGTCAGTATCCGAATCACTATCGCTATCAGAATCAGTATCGCTGTCGCTGTCCGAATCAGAATCACTGTCACTATCTGTATCAGAATCGCTGTCGCTGTCCGAATCAGAATCACTGTCACTATCTGTATCAGAATCGCTGTCGCTGTCAGTATCCGAGTCGCTGTCAGTGTCAGTATCAGTATCGGTGTCCGAATCAGAATCCGAGTCGTCCTCATCATCAGGATCAACAGGATCTACCGGATCCAGATCGTCATCATCTTCGTCATCAACGTCATCTGCTACAAGGGTATATTCGCCGCGGGTGACTTGATGAATCTCACCGTTCTGGTTAAAATTATCCGCAACCAGAGCGCCGTTCACATTGCCCCTGTCGGTGGTCACATCTGCATACGGAGCAACAACGATACCTCCCGCAGGCGCGGAAAGCTTGCCGCTATATGTACCGAAGTTCCACACAACATTTGCACAGGAAGTCTTAAAATGAGTATTATTGATATTCCCGACAGTGAGATTGCCGCCGGTGTAATCCTCAGTATCGACATTGAAAATAATGCTTACGCCGTCGTTGTCCAGCAGCAGCTTTTCAATTTTAAACTCGATATTCGGCGAATTAGCAAGATCGTTTGCATTGATGTTGACAATAAGCGTCTCACCCGCCGCTACCCCGCCGTTCTTAATGGCGTTGTATGCGTCGTCAAGGGTCTGACCAACATTTACTCCGGTGGACTTCTCCACTGCGGAAATAAGATCGCCGCCCGCAGCGCCGATCTTATCCAGAGTACCGGTGATATTGTACTTCTGCTCCTCCGGAGTAGCCCGGCGGATAGTAATGTTCTCAGCCTTTATATCAAGGATCTCATACTGAACTCCGCCTGCCTTGAAGCCCACTCTGTTGCCGTTGTCCGTGTAGGACAACTCAAAGTCAAACCCGAGAACCAGCTCAAACTTGGTGTTGCTGGCAAGATTAGCAAACTTTATCGTAGTTCCCTGCGTGGGTGCAGAGTCAAAATAGGTCACAAAGTTCCCGCCCATGTTAGAGCCGTATGCGACCACATTCGTATAGTTCTGCTCAACGGAGTTGATCTTGCCCACAGCAGAGTTTGCCTCCAGGTGGTTGGAGGACACAGTTTTGGCATAAAGTCCAAAGTCCTTGATATCGTTAAGGGCTTTATAGTAATCAGCGACCGCCTGCGACTTGTTTGTAGCGGTAAATACGTTATCGGTTATCTTATTGTAGGCTGAACCCGACCCGGTGTACTTTACGTCGGTCAGCTCCGGATTCTGAACGAAATCACTGTCGGAGATCCCTTCAGCGGCAGCCACAACAGATACCGCATTAGCAGCGAGCAGTGTTGCTGCAAAAGCAAACATCGCCGCCGACTTCTTAGTGAATCTGCGCTTGTTTTCGCTCATAAAATCAACCTCCTTATACTATTTCCTAATCAACCTATAGACAAAGTCTATAGGTTGAACCAACCGCCATGGCGGTTGGAGCGGCAAAGCCGCAGGAAAGCCGTTCAATACTGATTCTGTCAAAACCAAAGGTTTTGACTAGCCGCCTTTCAGGCGGCTCACATTATAGACTTTGTCTATAATGTGATTAAGAATTAGTATTATATAAATTCCGGGCAGATCGTCTTTACTATATATGTTTACAGCCCAAAAATGGTATAGTTTCCCCAATATTCTTATTATTATTATACACGCACCGCGGTTTTTTGTCAATAGGAAAATTCATATTTATTCCTAATTTATATTGAAATATTCAATAATTACATGATCCTCTTAGCCATTATCTCCGGGTTGTAGGCATAATCCACCGCAGTCTGGGCGGTTATCTTTCCGTCACGGTAGAGCTTGGCAATGCAGCTATCCATAGTCTGCATTCCGTCCGAGGACTGCAAAATCGTGTCGATCTGGTGAGTTTTCTCGTCCCGGATAAGCGTGCGGATAGCGCTGTTAGATGTCATTATCTCAAATGCCGGGATCAGCCCGCCGTCCAACGACGGAAGAAGCTGCTGACACACAACAGCGTTCAGCACCATAGAAAGCTGCACCCTGATCTGGTGCTGCTGATTGATCGGGAACACGTCGATTATACGGTCTATCGTGTTCGCAGCGCCCAGCGTGTGCAGAGTTGACAGCACAAGCTGCCCGGTCTCCGCCGCCGTCATCGCAATGCTGATAGTTTCGTAATCACGCATTTCGCCGAGCAGGATAACGTCCGGCGACTGCCGCAGTGCCGCTCTGAGCGCGTCGATGTAGCTCTCGGTGTCGATATTTATCTCACGCTGGCTGACAATGCACTTGTTGTGCTTGTGCAGGAACTCGATAGGATCCTCTATCGTGATTATATGCCCCTGCCGGGTCTGGTTGATACGGTCTATAATGCAGGAAAGCGTGGTGGACTTACCGCTGCTGGCAACACCGGTGATAAGCACGATACCGCTCTTGCTCTCCGCAAGCTGCATGACCTGCTCCGGTATGCCCAGCTTCACGGGATCCGGCAGTTCGAAAGGCACATACCTCAGCACCGCCGAATAGGAGCTTCTCTGCTTGTAGATATTCGCTCTGAATCTGCCTATGCCGGCAACGGAGATAGAAAAATCCTTTTCCCGCTCCAGCATTGTTTTTCCGTCAATTTCGATCTTCGCCAGACGGCAGATCTGGAACACCAGATTCTTTGTGTCCTCCGGAGTCAAGGGCGTAGGGTCTATCTCGAACATTTTGCCCTGCGCCTTGTAACATAACGTCGCTCCGGATACAATGAAAATATCCGCCGCATGATTTTCCGCCGCCGTCTTAAGAATGTCAAGAATATGCATTATTTTTCTCCTTTTTTTATCAGTCGATATCTCCGCCGTCCCAGACGTTCTGGTGACTGTCGCCGGAGGTTTCCTCAGTTGTGGTCTTCCAAGTCAGTATCTCGTACCTGTCCTCATTATAAGCACTCTGGAACAGCACGCTCACCGACAGCTTCTGGCGGCTGTTCAGGTCCACCGAATAGTCCACCTGGACGCACTCTCTGCCGTCCCGTACCGTTTTCTCCGCCGTACCGCCGGATATCTCCCGCGCCGCCTCCGCGAACTCCCCGAAGAAGTCAAAGCCGCCGGTGAGCTGCGCCGATTTAAAGTCCAGCTCCGAGAGTATCTTTTTAGCCTGCATATCTGCTGCGTAATACTGCTGGGTGAACTGCTCCCCCCGCTCGCTCAGCCGATTGTTTGAATACGCCGCCTGAAAGCTCAGCACCGCGAAAATCGTCAGACATATCACCGTGAATATCAGCATTATTGAGATATACCCCACCCCGACAATGCCGCCGGAGCTTTTCTTGCTGCGGGTCTCGCCGCTCCCGCCAAAGTTCTCCTTAGTCAAAATGAGCCGCCTCCCCTTTCTTCGGGATATACGCGCCGCAGTCAAGCGAATAGAACTCCTCGCCGCGTTTCATAAACACCATTGAAAGCTCAGAGTAGCACCCGACCACTGCCGGCTCGCTGCGCTTTTCGGTGAGGACAAGCGTTATCTCCCCGTCCTCTGAGGGCAAAAGCCCCTCGTCAAGCGAAAGCTCGCACCTGCCGTCTGCGAAAGCTGCCTCGCAGCCAAGCGCCTGTCTGACCGCCCACTCCGCATTGCCGCTGACCGAATAAGCCTCCGCGGCGGACTGCGCCAGTATCTCCGCCTGCTCCCGCCTGCGCTCGTCCCGCTCAAGACCGTCCGCCCCCGCGAATACCCGGATTATCACCGTGAATGAAATTACAAAAAACAGCAGCGCAATGATCATTTCCGCAAACAGCAGATTGTTTGATTTTCTGTAAGTTTTCAGTAGGATCACCCTTTCCGCACCAGCATTGAGGAGCTTTCGCCCCCGCTGCGGACTGTTATTTCGTACAGACCGTCCCGCTCGGTTATCAGCATTGAGTCAATGGCAGATATCCTGTCGCCGCCGTCCGCTGAAACCAGATCGTCCGTGGCGGAATTCTTCTCATACAGCCCGTCGCTGCCGCAGTATATCACGCTCACCATGCCGCCGGATTCCACCGCCGCCGCAGTCCCGTCCTCGAATATCGTGACGTTATCCGCAGAGCGCAGCTTGTTTGAAATGTACTTCATTGAAGTCACCGTGCCGAATGACTGCTGATAGCCGCTCTTTATCCTGCCGTAGGTGTCGGCAGCCACGGCGACCGCCATAAGCATACACAGCGCAAACAGCACGAACAGCAGCATGCTCCCCACCGCAGAGGCGGTGTCCGCAAGGCTGCGCACACGGTATTCAGAGCCGTTCAAAGCAGCTTTCCGGCGGCTCTCCGGGCTTCTGTCGCTTGTCATATCAGTTCTCCCTTTCTATCACAGTGACCGTCGGGCGGACGTTGTCCGCGAAGCACTCGTAATGAACGATATACCGTTCCTTGTCGTACACCACGCCGTAGCTTTCCGTGAGGTAGTCAAGGCTCATAGGATAAGCACCCTCCGCCGCATAGCACAGCGTAAGCCCGTTTTCCACCGACTGCCGCACCTGCATGAGCCGCTCCTCGTCCGAAGCGCCGGAGGCATTCCCCAGCGCCAGCACAAGCCAAAGAATCAATGCCGCGAACAGCACTATCCCCAGCACAACAGGGACGGCGGACATAAAACGTTTCATATTATCACTCCGTTCCGCTCTGTCAGCCCAGCACCGACATAATGTTCATCAGCGGTATCATCAGCATCATAAGTATCGCGCCGATAAGCAGCCCCAGTATCACGATTATAGCCGGCTCTATCACCGCGGTGATGTTCATAAGACTGCGGGAGGCTTCCTCGCTGTAAGTCGCGCTTATCTTCTTCCACACCGATTCAAAGCAGCCGGAGTTGTACGCCAGCTTCAGCGAACGGGCGTACAGCGGCGGCAGGAGCCTGCTCTCTATTATCGCGTCGGGGAAGCTCTCGCCGTCCATTACCCGCTTTTCGCAGTCGTCAAATTTCGCGGCAAGCCGCCTGTCGCGGATAAAGCTGCGGATATTGGAATGAAGCAGCATTTCCGCAGGAGAAAGCCCCGCTGAAACCGAAATGCTTACCGCCTTTGTCATGTCGGAAAGCGCCAGCTTCTCTGAGATACCCCTTGTCAGCGGGAACGCCGAAGCAACCCGCCGCAGGAACTCCCCGGACTTACCGAACACAGACAGCAGCGCGATCCCCGCAGATATCACGATTATCGCCAGCAGCACTATCATAATGACGATACCCGTGTTGTACGCAAGACTTATCGTCTGCTGAACGGCAGCGTTCACCGAGCTGTCGAACTGCGAGAAAATATCCCCGAACATAGGGATAACCGCAACGACCAGCACGATTATCACCGCTGTCATCATCAGCAGAAGCACCATGGGGTGCAGCACTGCGGAGCGCAGCGTCCTGCGGATATCGTCACGTTCCTCATAGTACTCCGCAAGCCCCCGGAGCACCTCCTCCAGCTTGCCGTTAAGCTCGCCCAGCTTCACCATGTCCGCCGCGTAGTCCGGGAATCTCCCGGTGCTGTGCATAGCTTCGGAAAGCGGCACGCCCTTGTCCGTCCGCTCAGATATCTCAGCGCAGACGCTTTTCAGAGTATTGTCGCCGGAGTCAACGCACAGCAGCTCCAGTCCGTCGGAAATGCCCATTCCCGAACTAAGTATCATAGAAAGCTGGTCGCACAGAAACTCGACCTGAGCATAGTTCAGCTTTTTCTTTCTCATCACATTACCTCCGCCATGACTTCAGGTCACCTCTAAAAACCTCTTGTGAGCAAAGATGTGCAGTGCAAACCATCTTCTTCTGTCAATAAGCGAAAGCATATCGGCGACGGCGTCCGTGCCGTCGCTTTGGGCTTTCGCTTCGCAACATCGTGTTGCACCTCCTCGTAAGGCACAAACACGATGTTTGTCTGTTGCCCCAAAAGGGCGGCATGGACGCCGCCCAATCAAGGGCAACATGATACAGCCTTGCGGCGTCGGCTTTCCATGAATCTGGTTCACCCTGCCCATTTTTGCTTTTCACAACGGTTTTTAGAGGTTCCCATCAGTAATAATACAGCGCGGAATAATTTCCGCCGTTTGATATGTATTCAGCAGCCTTGTTCTTGTCAGAATAGCCTGCATAAAACGTCGAATCAAGCAGATTGTAGCCGTATTTCGACAGCAGCAGCTCCGGGGTGATCCAGCCGGTCTCCTCGGTGTATACCTCGTTCCACGCGTGGTAGATGTCCGGCGAAGCATACCCCACCACCAGCCGCGCTGGGATACCCTGCGACCGGGTCATAGCCGCCAGCAGCGAAGCGTAGTCGAAGCATATCCCGGACTTCTTGGCAAGCACCGAATCCGGGTCTGGAACGTAGCCGTCCTGCACCGTCGCCGCAAGCTGCTTGTCGTAGGTCACGTTGTCGGTTATCCACTGGAATACCGCCGCCAGCTTCTCTATCGTGTCGGTCCTTCCGGCGCAAAGCTCCGCAGCCTTTTTCACCACCGCCGACTGCGCGCTGAAATCCACATACTTGTTCGGGTAGAGGAACGGCGAGGTTTCCCGGCTTATCGGCGCGGTAAACTCCTGCTCCATTGCCTTGATGAATTTGTTCCCCTCGGTCTGCTCGTAGAGCTGCGCCTTATAAGTGCCGCTGCCGCAGGAAAGCGGGAAATACTCCGTCTTTCCGGGGGTAACGTCGTGGTCGTACACCTTGTCGCCGAATATCAGCCTTAGCTTCACCAGCTTGCCGGAATCCTTCCAGCTCACCGAAATATACCCCTCCGCCGCGTTGCTGTAATCCAGCACAGCCTTTTCGTCAGAGGTCGTTTCCACCCCCGGTGAAAGCGGCACTTTAATGTCCGGTATCACGACCTTGACCGGCTCAGTGGGCTGTATCACCTCGACCGGAGCAGCCGACGTAGTCTGGGCTGTCGTTGCGGCAGAAGTCACCTCCGGTTCGGGAGCGGCTTCCGTCTGCTCCGCAGTGTACAACTGTTCCTCTGTAAGCTCCGCACCGAGGACGTCCTCTGTTTCGCCGCACTGCTCCGTGGGCTGGGAAGTCCTGTCTGTTTCCTCTGCGCTGTCAGCCGCCGCGGGCTGATCCTCGGTGTCTATCGTTGCAAACGCCAGTTCCTCCGCCGTTTCCCCGCCCGAAGCCGCGCTGACTTCTGCGGACTGCGTAGCTGCGGGGACAGATCCCTGCGAACTCAGTCCTGTATTTCCCCCGCAGCCGGAAAGCAGCGCCAAAGCCAGCGCCGCCGCCAGAAGCCGCGAAGTATTCCTCTTGTCCATAAGACCCGCCCCCTTTCAGCAGAATTTCAGCGTTCAGCGGTCAAGCCGCAGATTTCTCAGCAGCAGGTAGTTATCGTCCACCGTGCTGAATACTCTCCGGCTGCTACCCGCAAGTATCTCATTGATGTATTCCCCGGTCTGCCGGTAGAACTCGTCCTCGTAATGTACGATATGCGCCCCGCCCAGCGGGAAGCTGTCCGAGGAGTAAAAATGCTTCGAGATGTCAATGACATAACACCCGGTAACGCTGGCGAAACGCTCCTCGCACAGCGAAATGAACTTCTTTTTTATCTCGAACATGCCGTCGTCCTCCAGCGGCGCAAGGCGGTAGTCAAGGTCGATATACATGTTCTTCGGCTCTGTCTTGATAAGGATTATATGCTCGCCGTATTTTTCAAGTATCATCTCGGCGAATCTCGTCATTGTTTCAAAACAGTACTTCATGTCCCGCTTCTCAAACAGATAACATTCAGTACATTCCGGCTTAATTTCCTTGTAGAAATCCGTCCGGCAGATAAAATCGTCGATTTCAAACAGTGCGCCGTGATAGTCCGCCATGCGGCTGATGAGGTCGTAGAGATCCAGCAGGATCCACCGTGACTCGCTGCCCTTGATGTCCGCGTCGCCGCTTCGCATGAACGAATCCCGCATGGTACGCCTTCGCCACTTGTTTCCGCAGAATTTCTCCGTACCTTCCGGGAACCCGACCTCAATGGGCGGCTCAAACGCCAGTATCGGCGACTGCTTGAAAATGTATGTGCCGATGTACGCGTCCTTGCTGCGGTTTGCGGACTCTCTCGAAACGCAGCTCCCCCAGATATCCAGAGTCATGCGGTTCAGCGCGGTGATGTACCGTTTCATCTGCGGCTTACCGCGAAGCAGGAACACAAGCTCCGCGCTGTCCTCGTTCACCGAAGCGCCTATCTCCGCCGAAAGCAGCCTTACCATTTTCCGGATTATGCTGTAATGTCCCCGGAACGCCGGCGCAAAGAACTCGTATGAGCGGTCAAGGTGTCCGTTCAGCAGCGCATGAATGATATCCGCCGCCTGAACTATCTCCTCAGCGCCGCTATCTCCCTCGAAAAACTCCCGGACGTGCGTCAGCTCTGAACTGCCAGCGCGTTTCAGCCGTATCAGCCGCTCGCTGTTCCGGGCGGCGAATTCCGCAGAGGTGTAGGCTATGATCTGATCCGCGGCGCAGTCCATGTCCAGCAGCCAGCTCTGGTAGGCTCTGGCGGTCATGCTGCCGTAATATTTCATCACCCGCTCGAACCACAACCGTTCGTCCGGCTGGGAAACAAAACTGCGCCCCGTGCCGGCGGTGAGCTGCTCTGCGGCGCGGTAGGCGTCAAGGTAGTACGCCTCCTCAAAGCCGACCGGCGAATCCTCCTGCACGAAATAATGCTCCGATAAGTCCACAATGAGCGGCTTCGCAAGCGTGATGAAGTAGTCCTCCATTGCCCGCATAAGTCGGTTGACGCTCGCTTTCGGTGAGCGGTTACGCAGCTCGCCGTATTTGACCGAATGCTCCCCGAACCTGTGCCGGAACAGAATGATACGCTCCCCCGGCATGACCGACAGCAGCCGTTCGGTGTAGTTTTTTATCAGCGGTTTCCACACCGACTCGCCGAAGGGCGGGTTTATCTTGGTGAATTTATCACTGTTGTCCTTGTAGAATTTCGATTTCTTGAAGCTCTTAGACCCGGTGAAGAAGCAGGGTTCCTCGCCTATCTCGCCCTCCAGCTTATAGCACGCCACAGTTGCCGCGGTGTAGAAATCCACAGCAACAAAGTCCGGTGCCGATTCAGCCACCGCCGCGGCGATATCCTTTTCAATATCCAGCCGCAGCCTGTCCTCCGCGATACCCTCCGCGTCAGCCTTTTTAGTGCAGCCTAGCGATATCTGGGACAGCAGCAGCGCAGTTCTGTCCTGCCGGAATCCCGTCCCGGATTTGAATATCCTGTTCAGTAGCACCGACCCGCTGAGGAACACCTTCGGACGATAGTGGAAATGCCTTATGCCCTCTCCCATGACCGTCTGGGTGCGCTGGAATGAGCGGCTGCTCTCCCCGCTGTACGGCGGGAATACCGGCAGTATCTCCGCGCCCCAGTCCCTGTCCTCCGTCATGCAGGGGATATAGGACACCTTAGTCTGTATTCCGCTGTCTGAACGCCGCAGCTCCGCCCGGAGTATCACCCCGTCGCGGTTGCCGTCGATTTCCGACATGGTGCTTAGGAAATTACCCAGCGAATAAGCGCAGGGAACTTTCCTGCCGTCCGCAGACTTCACCCAGCCGAAGCGCTGTACCATGTGCGGGTGCGACCCGATAATGATATCCGCCCCGGCGTCCGCCATGAACTGCGCCTCCTGCACCTGCGACTTTCTCACCCGCGCGGAGTTCATGCAGCCCCAGTGCTGGTACGCGGCGATATACTCCGCGCCCTCAGCTTTGGCGCGGTTCACAAGCTCTGTAAAATAATCCCGGCTGTATATCCCGGCGGGATTTACGCAGATTATCTCCCCGTCCTCCGAAAGACAGCCCTCGGTGTTGTTGGATATCATTGTGCAGGCGATCAGAGCGATTCTGAAGCCCTTTATGTCCAGAATCACCGGATTCTCCCCCAGCGTGCCGACATTCCTCATGCCGCAGCGCCTTATCTCCGCCGCGGTAGCACGAAGCCCCTCCGCGCCGCCGTCGCAGCTATGGTTGTTCGCGGTTACAAGCACATCAAACCCCGCCGAAGCCGCCGCCGGCACAAACGAGGACGGAGAGTTGCAGTTAGGCGAACCTCCGGGCAGACGAAGCAGCTCATGCTCGTATGGCGCCCCGTCAAAGCAGGAGCACTCAAGCACCCCCGCAGCAAGGTCAGCGCCGGACAGGATATCCCTCACCCGCCGGAATGTATCGTGGAAGTCATAGCCGTGCGTTTCCGCCGCACGCTGGTGCTTCACTGAGCACATCAGGTCGCCGGTGAACATCAGCACCGCCCGCTCCGAACCATGTACGCGGCTGCGCTCCACCTCGATACGGGTGACAAAACGCTGCCCCTCCGCAGTAATAGTGACCGCCGCCGTACCCTTTGACTTCGCGGTGACTGCGCCCTTGTCGTCCACCGAAGCCACCGCCGTGTTGTCCGAAGAAAACGCCGCCGCAGGCACGCTGTTGGCAAGCTCCCACTGTATCTGCGCGGTTTCCCCCACTTTCATGCAGAGGGTGTTCTGCGCCTTTAATTTAACGGAAACAGGGACGAACGGCAGCTTTTCCGTCCGCTTGCCGAGCAGCTCCCTGCCGTCCCTTGTGACGTAGGCGCACACCTCCGCAAGGTACTCAGCGCCGTTTTTAAAGCCGAGTATGCCCTTTTCACACTTCTGGGAATATCTTGCTTTTATAACAGTATCCGGAGCTTCCGCCTTGTAAAAGAAAATGCGGTAGCCCTCCGCGCCGTTTACCTTCTCCCATTTGAGGGAGGCACAGCCGTCCTTTCCCTTTACGCTGAACCCCTCCGGGGCTTTAAGTACCTCTGCCATCTGCCGAAAACCTCTCAGTCCGCCTTATTGAAAGAACATTTCAGCGCCTGTAATTTGTCGTAGTTCCTGTAAAACGAGTAATAAGCGCCGCAGAAATGCTGTATATCGTCTATTCTGATCCTGTAACCGTCATGCCGCACGAAGAACGCCCCCAGCGACATGTTGGGGTATTTTAGATACATCACATATTCCGGATAACCGTAGCCGTTGAGCATGTATTCCGCCCGGTGGAATATTGTTTCCACGAACCTCTGTGTACGGAATTCCTCCATATACGAGCAGGAAAGCCCCTGTTCCATTATCCGCGAGAACAGCTCAAAGGTCACGCACAGCAGTTCAAGATAGGTGTGATATGTGGTGTCCTGCTTGTATATCCTGTCGAGATTGACGTTCGCGTTTTTCAGCCCGAAGCTGAGGTATCTGTCCTCCGGCAGGTATTTGGTCAACTCGTTCATGGCGTAAGCCACCCAGTGATCCCGGTGCTTTTCGTAGCCCTCCCGGATAAACCTGTCCGCCGACATAGCCGCCGCGTCCAGCCACTTTCTGTCGCGGGTAAGCCCGTACAACCGACACAGTGCGAATGTCGCTTCACCGTCGTAATATACCGTGCGGAACTTATCCTTTGGCGACAGCGACGGGTAGTTCAGCACATGGAAGAAGCTGCCGTCGCGCTTGTCAAACAGCTCCAGTATGCCGTTTCCAAGCTCCCGCGCAAGCCTTGCGTACTTATCCGTCCCCACGGCGTCCATGTATTCCGTCAGCATGATTATAGCCAGCGCATTCCCGCCCAGCTTCACCTCGTCAAGCATTTTATCGGCAAGGTACACTGTGTTGTCCTGTCCGGGCTTGTCGGGGTACTTCTTGAAGGTTTCCCGCACCATAAAGCCGATAGCTTTCTGTATCTGGCTCAGCGTGAATTTGTCCCCGGTGAGCCGATACGCGCAAATAAGGCTCCAAATCGAGGACGCGTGCCGCTGGATATTATATCCGGGTATCTCCTTGTGAAATATCGGGTAGTAGCCGTAATCAAACTTGCCGTTCAGCGCCACCTGCATTGACAGGTACTCCGACGAGGAGGAGATCACCTCCAGCGCGGTCTTGTCGTCCACGCCGCTGATGACCCTGCGCCCGTAGTTGTTCCTGTTCGGCTCGCCGCTTCCGTACAGCCTGTAAACCTCGTTGTGTTCGTCGCAGAAACGGCTCTCGCAGTCGAACAGCACGACCTCCTCCGGGAACTCGGCGAGGGTGTTCAGCCCGCACTGCGCAAGGTACTTGTTCACCTTTTTCAGCTCGATGAGGTGCTGTTTGTATGTAATGACGCGGTTTCCGTTTATCTCGGCTTCTATGAGCGCGGTCTGGAGCTTCCCGTCAAATGAGATACCCCGCCGGAAGAACTCGTTGCGGCTGTTCGTGATCTGCTCCAGAAGTTCTGCGAAGTTCACCCGCTCAAACACTGCGGTGATGTCCGCCTTGACCCACGCCGGCATAAGCTCGTTCCGCTGGACGTACTTTATTGCGGACATGCAGGCGCTCTCCCATGCTGCTTCGAGTGTATCGCCGTTCCCACGCAGAACGGTCGCCCTCTCGGTGGTGTTGCACACGGAGATAAATGCGGCATAGCCGTATTCAGAAGTCCCCGCCACCGCAAAGAACTCGCGGAAGCTCTCTTTAAGCAGCTTTAGTTTTTCGTTCAGTATGTTGGAAAAATCAGCCATAGCGACCTCCCGGCTGTAAGCCTGCACTTACCATTATCTTTGGGTATATTATAGCATAACCCGCGGGATTTGTAAAGAGTGATGTTTTTTGTTTTAAAACATAAATGAAAATTGTAACTTGGCGTGCAGTTCTCTTTTCCTCTTTGCGCAGCAAAATTGCTTTTCGCTTCCTTTTGGCTTCCAAAAGGAAGCGAAAAGCATTTCCGCGCTTCGCGCGGAGTTCTAAGAGAAAACGCACCGAAAAATTACAATTTACCGCTTTGACCTCTCCCCCCTCAAGAAAACGTATACACAAACACCTCGAAAAAATTCACAGAATCAAATGCCGAAATTGTACTGATTCCACAAAATTGGCAATAGTCGTTGACAGAATTTAGAGAATAGTATATAATTAAATCAAGTAATTTAGTTTATTCACTGCTGGAGGTGCTTTGTGAAGAAAATACGTTTTTTTGCTGCTGCACTTGCGGCGATAGTTCTTTGCAGCGGCTGTTCCGGAGAGATATCCGGCAGCAGCTCACAGGAAAGTCGTGCCACTGACGCTGACGGAAAGATAATCCCGTTCTCCGACAGCTATAATCCGCGGTCATACACTCCCGGCTCAGACGGCTGGTGCGTAATGCTCCGGGATATCCCCGGTGAATTCGGGCAGGAGACCGACAAGCTGATACCGTCGGTGTTCCTCACCACCGACGACCCCTCCGCGATAAACCGCGACGAATACGTCCCCTGCACACTGCAAATCGACGCCGGAATGACCGGAGGAGAGTACTCCAGCACCGAGGTGCTTGCCGGAGAGATACGCGGGCGCGGACATTCCACATGGGAGTGGCCTAAAAAGCCCTATAAGATCAAGCTGGACGATAAAGCCTCGCTGCTGGGAATGACCGAGGCGAAACGCTGGGTGCTTCTGGCGGATTACGCAGACGAGTCGCTGCTCCGCAACACCGCCGCCTTTGAAATGGCGCGCAGCATGGGCAGCTTTGCGTTCGTGCCGCACGCTATCCCGGTGGATGTCTACCTGAACGGGATATATCAGGGCGTGTACACCCTCGGCGAACAGCTTGAGGTGAAAAGCTCACGGCTTGCTATCGACAATAACCTCGCTAACGTAGAGACCGGATACCTCCTTGAGATCGGCGGCGCAGATCCCAACGTTGACAAAGAGGGCTGGAATTACTTCGATCTCCCCTCCGGCTGCGGGATAAACGTCCTCATAAAAAGCCCGGATACCGAGATCGACCCTAATGCCGAATACAACTGGACGCAGGAGCATTTCGACTTCATCTATAACTATGTATGCAAGGCTGACGAGGCTATAACCACCCTCACCGACTACGAAAAGTACATCGATGTGGACAGCTTCATAGACTGGTTCTTGGTGCATGAGATGACCTATAACCTCGACTCCTGCTTCCGCAGAAGCTGCTACATAACAAAGCCTAAGCTAGGCAAACTGAAAATGGGGCCTGTCTGGGACTTCGACCTCGCGTTCGGCAATATGTACATGGATAACCCGCTGTACAACGACTGGGCGACGGTCGGCAGCTCCGACCGCAGCAGCTACATAGGGCTGACGTGGTTCAACTACCTCATGACCGACGAAAACTTCCGCAGCAAGGCAAGAGCGCGCTGGGACGAGATCAACGAAACCATGTGCGAAAGCGCTTTGGCAATTATCGACGATCTGAAGCCAAAGGTAGCCCCCTCAGCCGAGCTGAACTTTGAGATCTGGGACACGCTGGGCTGCGCGAACGGCTTCCAGCCGAAAGCAATGGAACAGTACAGTACCTACCTTGATCAAGTACTCTATGTGCGGAAATTCATCAAAAACCGCCAGAAATGGATAGACGAAAACCTGTAATACTATATTTCCCCCGCACCGCAGCGGGGGAAATTTCTTGAAAGGAGATCCCTGTTGAATACAAGGCTTTACATAATAGAGGGGCTTCCCTGCTCCGGCAAAAGCTCCACCGCGAAATTCACCGCCGGGCTGACCGGAGGGCGGCTGTACGACGAGGACTGCGGCAATCACCCGGCGGACTGGGAATTCACCGCTTTTGTCCCGAACAGTGCCGAGGAATTCACCCCGGAGGAACATGCTGTGCTGGCTTCGCTGGGTGAACGGCTTCCCGGCGGGAACGCAGTCCCGCTGAACAGACTCACGGAACAGTATCACGGGCTTTTTTGACCGGGCGTTCAGATACAAAATATACGACTGCCTTGACTGGGAGAACGAGCGGCAAGTAATTCTTCACAAATGGCGCAGCTTCATGGAACAAGTGCTTGCTTCCGAGCAGGACAGCGTGTTCGTGTTCAACTGCGTGCTTCTGCAAAACCCCATGTGCGAAACAATGATGAGGTTCAATTTTGAAAGCTCTGTTTCCTACGCTTTTATCCGGGAGATATGCGGGATAATTACACCGCTGAAACCCACGGTGATATACCTCAAAAACAGCGAGATAGCCGGCAGTGTTCGTAAAGCCGCGGCGGAACGCGGGGACGAGTGGCTCTCCGCCGTGACCGACTACCATTGCAGCGGCGGCTACGGAACGGCGAACCGTCTCTCCGGGTTTGAGGGCTACATTGCTGCTCTGGAAGAACGCCAGCGCAGGGAGCTGGAATTCCTGCCGAAGCTGCCGGTGAAATCACTGATACTGAACGACCCGCAGCGGGACTGGTCGGAGGCTTACCGTATTATTGAACGGGAAATAACCGGGAATACCTCAACAGGGCAAAAATAGTCGAGAAAAAAAGTGCCTTACGCAGTATACTTAACTCAGGGTGATGAAAATGAACGAACGGATACTTGCAGTCCAGCGTATGCAGGACTACATCGAAGCTCATATCAGCGAGGAGATCACGCCGGCTGGGCTTGCCGCAGCGGCTCTGTATTCGCCGTGGTACTCCTACCGGATATTCCGGGAGCTGACCGGGCTTACCCCGGCGGACTATATCCGCAGGCTTAGGCTGTCTAAATCCGCGCTTCGGCTGAAAAACAGTGACTGCCGCATTGCAGAGGTCGCGTTTGAAATGGGCTTCGGCAGCGTGGACGGCTACCAGCGGGCATTTTACCGCGAATTCGGCATGAACCCCGGAGAGTACGCCAGAAAACCTGTTCCGGTCGCTCTTTTCATTCCCTACGGAGTAAAGTTCAGAGAACTGCGAAAGGAAGATGTCAACATGGATAACGTAAGAAGCGTATTTGTTCAGCAGGTAAAAAAGCCCCGCAGAAAGGTGATGATCAAGCGCGGCATAAAGGCGGAGGACTACTTTGCATACTGCGGCGAGGTAGGCTGCGACGTGTGGGGAGTCCTCACGAGCATGAACTCACTGTGCGGCGAGCCGGTGTGCATGTGGCTGCCGCGGCGGCTGGTGAAGCCGGGGACTTCTGTGTACGTTCAGGGCGTGGAAGTCCCGGAGGATTACAGCGGCGCCGTGCCGGAGGGGTTCGACATTATCGACCTGCCGGAGTGCGACTATCTGATGTTTCAGGGTGAGCCGTTCCGGGAGGAGGACTACTGCGAAGCCATTGCCGCCGTGCAGACCGCGGTAAGCCGCTACGCGCCGGAGGTTTCCGGCTGGGAATGGGACGCAGACAGCCCGAAGATCCAGCTTGAACCTATCGGCGAAAGAGGCTACATCGAGCTTCACCCGGTGAAGAAAAAGGCGTAATAAGCCGTCGATATATCAATGTATAGATACAGCCTAAGAAAACTGTGGTTCTCTTAGGCTGTTTTTATGTTTAGGTCTGGGCTATCGGCATGAACAATGGGTAGTTGATTGTAAAACAGTTTCAAGAAACAAGTGATTGTTATGTTCTATCGCACCGCCCACTTTCATAGAAGAAGTGGCAACGATTTGAAACCCCAATTTTTTATAAAGTGATACTGCGGGAATGTTCTGGCTTCCTGTATCAAGTCTTAATACTTTACACCAGTTGTTTTTGGCAAGTTCCATTGCATATTTAACAAGTGCTGATGCAATTCCTTTTCCCGCCATAGATGGACGTACCATAAGCAAGTGGATAACCATTACTTCATCAGCTCTCAGGTCTTTTCCCCAATTGATTTCATTATACTCTATCGGTTGCTCTTTATCCACAATTATGGATCCTGCAATATTGTCGTTTTCTTCATACACATATAACGCCCCGGTATTTATGGCTTTCATTGCATCCTTTTTTGTTGGATATACCCCTTTTTTGAACACAGTAAAAGCCCCGTGCTCAATTTCATGATTGAAATGCTCATTATATGTATCTTCTATCATGTCAATGTCAGCCAAAATAGCTTGCCGTATTATACACATAGTTCCTCCTTACAAATTCGATTTGTCGATAAGTTCATTATATCACAAAAGCATTATGAAGTCAATATCAGTACCTCTTTACCTATCGACTCCATATATGGTGTGCTTTTTGTATTTTTCGCGTTTTTTCGGGAATGCTAACCCAAGAATTTTTATACGGGGTGAAAGCATGATAAACGACGGATTCACATACATTGCGGCGCTGGTGTTCATCGCTGCGATACTGATAAACCTCCCGAAGATATTCCGCGGAAAAGCGGCGCAGAAATTCTTCAGTTTTGCGCCGCCTATCGTTCTGATATATCTAGGTCTGATGACTCTCTGCACGGTGCGGCTGTGGGATCTCCCAGCCACCGCTGAAGCATACTCCGCACTGAAAAACCCGTTGCTGTATGCAATGCTGTTCCTTATGCTGCTTCGCTGCGATCTGCGGAAGATACTGCGGCTGGGGCCAAAAATGCTTATCGGCTTCTTCGCCGCTACTATATCTATCTCACTTGGCTTCGTCGTGGCTTACGCTATAATGCGCGACGCTCTTGGAGAGGGTGCTTGGAGGTCGCTGGGGGCGCTGTGCGGAAGCTGGATGGGCGGCGGCGGTAACATGATGGCTATTCAAGCCGCGCTTGATATCGACGAATCTGAAATGGCTTATGCGCTTGTCATGGACTCGATATGTGCGACGCTGTACGTCATGTTCCTGCTGTGGGCAATCGGGTTTTCCGGGAAGTTCAACCGCTGGACGAAAGCAGACACCCGCGTTATCGACGCGGTGGGCGCTTCCCTTGAGGAGGAAGCGAAGTCCGACACAAAGCCTATCACATGGCAAAATATCGCGATACTGGTGGGTTCGGGGCTGCTTGCTTCGGCGGTGTGTATTAAGCTGGGGGCGATCATCGGTGAGGCTGTGCCGTTCTTCGACAAGGCGACGTGGACTGTGCTGCTGATAACTCTGCTGGGTGTGCTGCTCGCAATGACGCCGTTCGGCAGGATAAAGGGCACGGAGGAGATCTCCAATGTGCTTTTGTATATCGTTGTGGCGCTGATCGCCTCCCGCGCCGATCTGAGCGCAATGGGTAACGCTCCGGCGTGGCTGCTTAGCGGCTTTATAATTCTGGCGATCCACGCGGCGGTCATGGTGATCCTCGCGAAGCTGCTGAAGCTGGACATCTTCACCTGCGCCGTGGCTTCGCTGGCGAATATCGGCGGCACCGCCACAGCGCCGGTACTCGCAGGAACGTACAGCAGCGCCCTTGTCCCGGTAGGGATCATCATGGCGCTGCTGGGGTATGTCGTCGGGACAGGCGGCGGTCTGCTGACTGCGCAGCTTATGAGTTTACTCGGTTAATAACTCTGCGTACAGCATAATTTCTCATATAAAAAAGTGCAGACCCCGTGAAGGATCTGCACTATTATTTTCAGTTATTGCTGAACCAAATCAGCCCTTTGCCATCTGAGCAACCTCTGCTGCGAAGTCGTCCTGCTTCTTCTCGATACCCTCGCCGCGCTCGTAGCGAACGAAAGCGTCTACCTTGATCTCAGCGCCGGCAGCCTTAGCCTCGGACTCAACGTACTTAGCGATAGTCATGGAATCGTCCTTGAAGTACTTCTGATCGAGCAGGCAAACCTCCTCGTAGTACTTTCTGAGACGACCCTCAACGATCTTCTCAAGAACGTTCTCAGGCTTGGGCTTAGCGGACTGAGCGTTCTCAGTCTTTACCAGACCAAGCTGAACTTCCTTCTCGTTAGCGAGAACGTCAGCAGGAATGTCGTTCTGAGATACATACTGCGCGTTAAGAGCTGTAACCTGAAGTGCTACATTCTTGCCGCATGCCAGAACAGCTGCGTCGTCGGGCTTGTCGGTGGTGAGCTTTACCATTGTGCCGATTCTGCCGCCGTCGTGCATATAGGGAACCAGAGTACCGGTCATCTTGGTGAAACGACGGATATTCATGTTCTCGCCGATAGTAGCAATCTTTTCGGTCATATATTCTGCAACGGTCTGGCTGGTGCCTGATGCTGTGCAGCTCTTGAGAGCCTCAACGTCTGCAACGTCGTTTGCAAGAATGGTGTCGGTGATAGTTTCAACCAGCTCAAGGAACTTGTCGCTCTTTGCGCAGAAGTCGGTCTCGCAGTTGATCTCTACCAGAACGCCGGTGTTACCGTTGGTCTTAGCCTTTACAATGCCCTCGGCAGCGATTCTGCCAGCCTTCTTAGCTGCCTTTGCAAGACCCTTCTCACGGAGGATCTTGACAGCCTCGTCTCTGTTGCCGTCAGCTTCAACGAGCGCTCTCTTGCAGTCCATCATGCCGCAGCCGGTCATTTCACGGAGCTCTGCTACTTCTTTTGCTGTAATATTAGCCATTGTATTTTCTCCTTTACTTGTAGTTATATAACGTCCTGTCCGGAACTATTACTCAGCGTCCTCAGCGGGTGCAGCCTGCTCCTCAGCAGCAGCTTCTGCGCTGCCCTGGTTTGCAGAGATGATAGCGTCAGCCATTGCGCCTGCGATCAGCTTAACTGCTCTGATAGCGTCGTCGTTTCCGGGGATTACATAGTCGATCTCATCGGGGTCGCAGTTGGTGTCAACGATAGCTACTACCGGGATACCGAGCTTCTTAGCTTCGGATACTGCGATCTTTTCCTTGCGGGGGTCAACTACGAAGAGAGCGCCGGGGAGCTTCTTCATGTTCTTGATACCGCCGAGGAACTTCTCGAGCTTTTCGATCTCGAGGTTGAGCTTAACTACTTCCTTCTTGGGGAGAAGGTCGAAGGTGCCGTCTGTTTCCATGGTGTGGAGCTGCTCGAGTCTTGCGATTCTTCTCTGAATGGTCTTGAAGTTGGTCATCATACCGCCGAGCCATCTAGCGTTTACAAAGTGAGCGCCTGCGCGGGTAGCTTCTTCCTTGATGGAATCAGCAGCCTGCTTCTTGGTGCCTACGAAAAGAACCTCGCCGCCGTTTGCTGCAACCTCGTGAATGAAGTTGTAAGCCTCGTCCAGCTTTCTTACGGTCTTCTGAAGGTCGATGATGTAGATGCCGTTTCTTTCGGTGAAGATATAGGGAGCCATTTTAGGGTTCCATCTTCTTGTCTGGTGACCGAAATGTACGCCTGCTTCGAGAAGCTGCTTCATAGATACTACTGCCATTGTGTTTTCCTCCTGATTTTGGTTTGATTTTTCCTCCACGGCAAATCACATTCCGGACGCGTGGGCGCACCGGCGGAACGCTGTCGCCGTGTGTGTATTTGTGCTTGGGCTATACCGTACAATTACCGGCTGAAGCCTTTGCCGCACGATTGCTTGCATCTTGTCCGCCATCTTGCCCAAATTTCGCTTGACGGGCGAGAAGCCCGCCTGCGCTCAATTTGAACAAGCTGACGAACAATCTGACTGCGCAATCCCGCGACAATAATCGTACGGTATAGCCCTAGTATTCCGCACACTTACCAAATTATTATATCACATACAAGCACTTTTTTCAACAGATTATTCAACGTTTATTTTAACAAATTTCCGAATAATTTGCGGCGCTTTTTTGTTGAACCTGCCGGTTCTTCGCAGGAAACAAGGATAGTATCCTCGCCGATGACCTCAATATCGCACCATTTTATACAGATATCCTCTTCCCTGCCGAACAGCCCGAAGCACCGCACCCTGCCATAGACGATCAGCCTGCATATTTTCGCAGTGCAGTTCTCGAATTCGATATCATCCGGGAAGCCGATACGGCAGCCGTTGCGAATGTTGATTATCTCCTTGCATTTCAGGTCGTTGAAGCTGTATACCATAAGATCACCCCGTACAGGGATTATATGCGGCACAATGCGCCGAAATTCACCCGAAAAGCGCATTATAGCCTGTCTGCGCGGCAAAAAGCGCCGCCAGCAGCACAAAATTGTACAGTGTGAACTCCGCGAAATAGCGCCCCTTGCGCGCGCCCTCTGAATTGACATACAGCTTGAATGAGATAAGGCTCGCCAGCGAAGCTATGAGCGTCCCCAGACCGCCGAGGTCTACTCCCAGCAGCAGCCCGCGCGCATTGTCGGTGAATCCGGACAGCATTACCGCGCAGGGGACGTTGCTTATCACCTGCGACAGAGCCGCGCCCACCAGCATTTCCCTGCCGGACACCGCCGAGCTGATGAAGCTCCGTATCCCCGGAATCGCCGAGAGATTCCCCACGAAAACGAAGAAGCAGACGAACGTCCCCAGCAGCGCATAGTCCACCCGGCAGAGCACCCGGGGTTCAGCGACCAGCGCCAGTACTAGGACTGCCGCGGCGCATATCCGCCAGTCAAGCAGACGAGCCACGGTCAGCAGGCACAGTGCCGCCATTAGGCAGTACATCACCGCACGGAATCGCAGCTTCCCTGCCGACACGCTTGATTTCACAGGTTCTCCCGTGGCTTCCGGGGACATCTGCGCCGACGGGATAAGCAGCGCCGAAGCCGCCAGAAGTATAAGGCTCATAATCGTCGGCGGGAGCATTGTCGTGAAGAACTCCCCCAGCGGCATTTCATAATGCGTATATATGTAGAGGTTCTGCGGATTGCCCACCGGCGTCGCCATAGAGCCGAGATTCGCCGCCGCAGTTTCGAGGATTATCGTGCGAATCTTCACCCGCTCCCGCCCGCGGAACAGCATTATAGTCAGCGGAACTACCGTGAGCAGCGCCACGTCGTTTGTGACAAGCATTGAAAGGAAAAAGCACATCAGCGCCAGCAGCGCCCCTAATATGCGGGTGTTGTGAAAGCTCCGGGTGAGCAGGTCGGACAGCCTGCGGAACGCGCCTATCCCGGAGAAGCCCTGAACCGCCGTCATAAGGCAGAACAGCAGCCCCAGCACCGACCAGTCAATGTAGCCGAGATAACCCTCATTCGGCGGGACGAATATCATTGAAATAAGCGCAGCGGCGAGTGAAATGCACAGCACCGCTTCGCGCTTCACAAATCCCAGAAGTTTGTTCATTATCGTTTCAGCTTCCTCTCTACATTAATATTATACTTCAATTTTGGAAACGCAGTTACGTTTTATAGTATATAACTGTTGGGCAGATTTTTCAATAGAAAAAGAAAAAATTTTAATTTTCCCCCTTGACTTTTTTTGTGAAGTATGTTAGTATAACAATATCGGGTGTGTAAACGATTACCTCACCCATTAACGGTAAATCAAATGGAGGAATTAACCAATGAAGTATGCAGACGGATTATGGCTTAACAAGCCCGGTTACGGCGTAAATTACGCAACACAGATGTACGAGGTCACCGCTGACGAGACCTCTATAAACGTTCTGGCGACCAACCAGTGGATAGGCAACAGAGGCATGACCCTTGGCGGTCCTGTTCTGGACATCACTTTCACCTCCACGCTGGAGAACACTATTAAAGTAGACATAGACCACTACAAGGGCAGAGTTCACAAGACCCCCGACTTCCAGCTCAACGAGGACAAGAATTTCAAACCGGTCGTAAAGGAGACCGAGTCCGCATACGAGCTTATTTCCGGCAACACAAGAGTCGTTGTCGCAAAGGGCGGCGCTTGGGACATCAAGTACTACTACAACGACAAGCTGCTCACCAAAGAGGGCTGGCGCACTACCTCCTACATCACCGAGGAGCAGTGGAAGACCAACGAGCGCATGGCTAACGACACCATGAAGCCGTTCTTCGCGCATGACGAGACCGACGACGGCGCGGTAATGCGCGAAATGCTGAACATCAGCGTCGGCGAGTGCCTGTACGGCTTCGGCGAGAAGTTCTCCACCTTCGTTAAGAACGGTCAGACCGTTGAAATATGGAACAACGACGGCGGCACAAGCTCAGAGCAGAGCTACAAGTCCATTCCGTTCTATGTTTCCTCCAGAAACTACGGCGTGTTTGTAAATCACCCCGAAAAGGTAACGTTTGAGGTAGCAAGCGAGACCGTTTCTAAGGTAGCTTTCTCCGTTCAGGGCGAGCACATGGAATACTTCGTTATCGGCGGCGAGAAGCTCACCGACGTGGTTTCCACCTACACCACCCTCACCGGTAAGCCCGCTCTTACCCCGGCTTACACCTTCGGTCTGTGGCTCACCACCTCTTTCACCACTGATTACGACGAAAAGACCGTTACCTACTTCATCGACGAAATGGCGCGCCGCGACATTCCGCTGGAAGTATTCCACTTCGACTGCTTCTGGATGAAGGAATTCAACTGGTGCGACCTCACATGGGACAAGAGAATGTTCCCCGACCCCAAGGCTATGCTGGACAGACTGAAAGCAAAGGGTCTTGAGATCTGCGTATGGATCAACTCCTACATAGCGCAGCGCTCCACCATGTTTGACGAGGGCGTAAAGGGCGGCTACTTCGTAAAGAGAACCGACGGCAGCGTATGGCAGGGCGACATGTGGCAGCCCGGCATGGCTATCGTGGACTTCACCAACCCCGCAGCCCGGGAGTGGTACAAGGCTAAGCTGCGCACCCTCTGCGAAATGGGCGTGAATGCGTTCAAGACCGACTTCGGCGAGCGTATCCCCACTAAGGACGTTGTTTACTACGACGGCAGCGATCCCTACAAAATGCACAACTACTACACCTACCTCTACAACAGAACTGTGTTTGAGGTACTGGAAGAATTCTACGGCAAGGACAAGGCGTGCTTGTTCGCGCGTTCTGCTACCGTCGGCGGTCAGCAGTTCCCGGTACACTGGGGCGGCGACTGCTTCTCCAACTACGAGTCCATGTGGGAAACGCTCCGCGGCGGTCTGTCCCTCTGCATGAGCGGCTTCGGCTATTTCAGCCACGACATCTCCGGCTTTGAGGCTCAGGGCACTCCCGACCTGTACAAGCGCTGGTGCGCATTCGGACTTATGTCCTCTCACTCCAGACTGCACGGCAACAGCAGCTACCGCGTTCCATGGAACTTCGACGAGGAGAGCTGCGACGTGCTCCGTCACTGGACAAAGCTCAAGGGCAAGCTCATGCCGTACATCTGGGCGCAGGCTCAGAAGACCCATGCTACCGGCGTTCCCATGATGAGAGCTATGGTAATGGAATACTCCGACGACCCGGCTACTCTCTCCCTTGACCGTCAGTACATGTTCGGCGACAACCTGCTGGTTGCTCCTGTATTCAACGAGGAAGGCATTGCGGATTTCTACGTTCCCGCAGGCAACTGGACTGATATCCAGAGCGGCAAGGTATACGAGGGCGGCAAGTGGTACTCCACCAAGAACAACTACTTTGAAATGCCTGTACTTGCAAAGCCGAACAGCATTGTTGCTTACGGCAACTTCCAGCGTGCGTTCACCTACGATTACGGCAACAAGGCTGACATCGTGATCTACCAGCTTGAGGACGGCAAGACCGCTGAAACCACGATCTACGACGCAGACAGCAACGTTGTTCTCACCGTAAAGGCTGTACGCTCCGGCGATACCATTAAGGTGACCGCCGAGGGCACCGCTAAGGACTACACGATCAGAAGCGCTGAGGGTCTCAAGGTAGAGCTCTGATCTGCTGATTGAATAGCTTATCCCCGGAGGGTCAAGGCTCTCCGGGGATTGTATTTTTATCGGACTGTCTGAAATTCAAAGTCAAAGAAAAAACCGCACTGTCAAGGGAATTGCCTTAACAATGCGGTTTTAGCCATTTTCAATATGGCGGAGAAAGAGGGATTTGAACCCTCGCGCCGGTTTGAGCCGACCTACTCCCTTAGCAGGGGAGCCCCTTCACCACTTGGGTATTTCTCCAAAATGCTGAAAAAACTATTTAACGCGGACAGCGCACTCTGTGATCTCCACCGAGAACCGCCGAACACATCATGCATATATTATATCACAGCGCCTTTATTTTGTCAAGCACTTTTTTAAAAAAATATAGATCATCTGCGAAATGGTATTTACCTAGGGACACGCTGATTAAAGCGTAGCGTATCAAATTCAGCCGCGTGAGTATGCACTTTTGAACGGGGCGAATTTGATTTAATCAGCGTTTCCCTAGTTTATATTCTTACCTGTAACTTGACAAAAAATCATTAATATGATATAGTAATTTTACAAGATAAATTTAACAGGGAGTGAGAACTGATGAAAAAGACGTCTGCTGCACGGTTTATCGTGTTTGTCGTGATCCATGTGCTGCTGTGCGTTTCTGCGGCGCTGTATGTTAGCGAATATACCACGCTTATCCGGCTGGAATCCCCGGACTCAATGTATATTGACGGTGCTGATTTCACACCGCTGGCTGAACTGGCGGTAATTTCAGTGAACGGATTTTTATCCGCGTTTGTTACGGTGATATGCTTCGCTTTTATGACGATACTTTCGGTGGTGCTTCTGATCCCGTTCAGATTAATTTCAGTGAGGAAATTCACCATTATCACCCGGAGAGAACAACGTGCAACGCTGGCGGTGATTCTGGCAGGAACGGTACTGACTGCTCTGGCAGTGCTGATCTTCTGCGGGGTAACTTCTGTTCCACGGTTGCTGCTTTTCCTGCTGCCGTCACTGCTGATAGAAATACTGATGTACTGGCTCACGCTGTATTTCAGAAGCAAGAGGTAAAAAAGCTCCCTTTGGGGAAGTTCCCGCAAAAAACATCTGATCCCGCAGCTGCAAAACCGCGGGATCTTTTTTATTTTGTAGTCGAACCAAAACCGCCGTTTCTCACGCCGTCAGCGTCATCATCTACGGTAATGCCGTACTCTAGGAAGATCCCCTGCGCGAAGCCTGTTCCCGCCGGTATCTCCACAGTCTTGCCCTCTTTGGAGTCGTTCGTGACCTTGATGAAAATATGGCCCTCGTTGTCCGACTGGGAATAATCACTGTCGATTATCCCCACAGTGTTGTCAAGCTGAAGCCGGAACTTGAAGCCCAGCCCGCTCCTCGGGTAAATTTTCAGCACCCAGCCGTCCTCCATGAGCGCCCGTATGCCGGTGGGGATCTTCACGGTCTGCCCCGGAGCCAGTGTGACGTCGTAGGGCGCAAAGAAATCATACCCCGCCGAACCCGCCGTAGCGCGGCGCGGCAGCTTTATCCCCTCGTATATTTTATCTGCGTCTGCCAGCTTGCAGCCCTCCCGGAACTGCGTCAGGCTCACCTTTTCAAACTTCGCTATTCTTCGCATAAAACCTCCCGTCAGTCAAACAGCACGACCTTGCCCAGCCGCAGGGTCTCTTGAACGTCGATAACGCGCTGGTTCGCGCTGCCCTTCCAGTGGAGCTTGGGGTCGCGCACAGCTTCAACGTACTCGCCGTCAACCAGCACGTCTACCAGCGGGATTATTTCCAGATCGTTTATTTCCTCCCACTTGTACCCGGTGTAGAGCCATATCGTTTTCTCCGGCAGGGTTTCCCTTACCTTCTGAGCAAGCCGGGTTATATCCTCGCGGTTGCGCTTGTGGAGCGGGTCGCCGCCGCTGAACGTAATACCGCTGATATAGTCCGCGGACAGCTTGTCGAACAGCTCCTGCTCCGCCGCCTCATCAAACGGGATACCCCCGTCGATGTCCCATGTAATGGGATTGTGACAGCCGCGGCAGCGGTGCTCGCAGCCCGCCACCCACAGCACCGTCCGCAGACCATCGCCGTTCAGCATGTCATCGGTGGTTATGTTATGATAACGCAAATTTACTCCCTCAAATCCTGTGCATATTATGTCAGAACGCACTTCTGAATCTGTCACATGCTCTTTCTGTCGGCGATCTCCGCCATTTTTGCCGCGTTAAGTCTTGTATCGCCCTTGACCCTTGAATAGCTGAGATAGCCGTTCATGCGGTCGATCTTGGTGAGATTCCGGCTGCCGCACTTGGGGCATACGTCCATTTCAAGCTGCTGATGACCGCAGTCGTCGCAGTATGCAAGCGACAGGTTCACACCCTCGTAGAAGCCCATTTTCATCGCGCGGCGCACCAGAGTTTCCACAGCGCCCTTGTTGTAGTCGATAGGATAGCGGACGTACTGTATCTTTCCGCCGTTGAACAGATCCCAGAAACGCTTCTCCTTGTCCTGCTTCTCGATAGGAGTGATGTCCTCGGAAACGTGGCAGTGGAAGCTGTTGCTGACGTACTCGCGGTCGGAAACGTTCTCCACGATACCGTACTTCTTGCGGAACTGCTGTATCTGAAGTCCGCACAGATTCTCTGCGGGTGTGCCGTAGATCGCGTACAGATGACCGTCCTCTTTCTTAAACTCGGCAATGCGCTTGTTTATGAACTCCATGACCTTCAGCGAGAAGCTGCCGTCCTCGGCGATAGACTTCTTGTCCGCAAGCTGTTCAAGCTCGTTCAGCGCGGTTATGCCAAAGGACGCCGTAGCCGATTTAAGCAGCGGTTTGATCTTGTCGTGAATGCCTAGATGTCCGCCGAGGAAACCGCCCTCGCAGTAGGCAAGCGGGTTGGTGCTTGCTTTCATCTCGCCGAGGTAATCGTATGTTCTGATGTGGATCTTGCGGATTAGATTCAGATAGTAGTCCAGCACCTCGAAGAAATCCTTGCTCTCCTGCTGTGATTTCGCGTAGATCATCGGTAGATTCAGCGACACCGCGCCGATATTGAATCTGCCGACGAATACCGGCTGGTCGTTCTCGTCCGCAGGCTCCATTCCGCCTCGCTCGAACCACGGCGACAGGAACGCCCGGCAGCCCATCGGGCTGATTATCTTGCCGTACTTCTTGTAGATTGAAGCTACATAGCCCTCTCCGGTAAGGCTCAGCCAGTCGGGGTACATAGCCTTGCTGCTGCACTCCACGCCAGCCATGAACACGTCCTCAAGCGGCTTGCCGGGGCCGTGCAGGTTCTCGTCGTACAGGAACACTATCTTCGGGAAAAGCACCGGCTTCTTGCAGGTCTTTTTGCCCTGTCCCTTGCGGCGGACGTCCAGCATGGTTATGCTAGCCATTTTCGCGAAGCGTCCTGTACCGGTGCCGGCGGTCATGGTGATGAACGGATAATCTCCGCGGCTGGAGCTTACGGAGTTGAACTTGTACTCCCAGCCTTGAAATCCCTGCTCAAAGTCCACCTTGACGTCCTTCATAGCCTCGCGGTCGGCTGCCTCCTCGGAAAGACCGAGGCTGATATAACGGTCATGCTGCTTTTTGTAGGTCTTTTCTGCGTAGGGCTCAAGCAGCAGGTCAACGCTAGGCACGGTGAAGCCGCCGTACTGCTGGCTCGCAGCAGACAGCGTGATATCGCCGATAACGTCGAACGCGACCGCAAGGGTCTTAGGCTCGTTGTACCAGAGGTTGCCCATCTCGAAGCCGCCCTCCAGCACGCTCTTGACGTCAAACAGGCAGCAGTTCATGGTGTCGCGGCGGGCGCTCATGTCATGGACATAGATGTACCCGTCCCGGCAGGCTTGAAGCTCCTCGGTGGTCATGAAGAACTTCTTGTAAAGCTCCTTGTTCAGCTCGTTGAAGATAAGGCTTCTCTTGGTGGAAACAAGCGCGCTGTCAGTGTTGGAATTCTCCTTGTCGCCGATATACATTATGGACTGGCTCTTTTTGTATACCTCGTCCAGCATGCTGACGAAATCCTGCTTGTAGTTGCGGTAGTCCTTGTAGCTCTTTGCAACCGCGGGATTTGTCGCTTCCAGAGCGCTCTCAACGATATTGTGCATCTGCGCGATCTGGATCTCGTCGGTGTGCAGCGCCTCCGCTTTATCGGTGACGAATTTGCAGATAAAGTCGATCTCCTCCGGCGTAAAGGTGTACATCACCCGCGCCGCGGACTTATTCACCGCGTTTACCACCTTCTGAACGTTGAAATCCTCTTTGGTATTATCTTTTTTGATGACCTTGATCAAGCTATGACAGTCCTTTCCACCGCCGCCTTATTTGTATCCAAAACGGCGCATATATTCTATATCTAGGGGTAGTATATTTATAATAGCACTTTTTCTTGTGTCTGTCAACCTATATTTCTGCATTATGCGAAAATTTGATATGTAGAAATCCGGAGTGTGTTTTCGTGCATTTTCACATCTTGACAGACACAATGACATGCAATGCGATTCGTCACTTCAAATAAAAAAGGGAACACCGACCCGCCCGCAGTAAATGCAGGCAGATCAAGTATTCCCCAAAATTCTATATCTATATCTCTTTTACTTAGTGCCGAACAGTCTGTCGCCGCCGTCGCCGATACCGGGAACGATATACAGATCCTCGTTAAGACCCTCGTCGATAGCGCCGCAGACGATGTCAACGTCCGGGTGAGCGGTCTGGAGCGCCTTGATACCCTCCGGGCAGGTGAGCACGCACATGAACTTGACATGCTTTGCGCCGGCTTCCTTGACGATATCAACGGTCTTTATCGCGGAAACGCCGGTAGCCAGCATAAGGTCAAGAATTATGACCTCGCGGTTGGCGATATCAAACGGCAGCTTACAGTAATACTCCTGCGCGGAGTTGCTGTTCGCCTTGTCGCGGTAGATACCGACATGACCTACCTTAGCGGCGGGAACCAGCGCCAGAGCGCCGTCCACCATGCCAAGACCCGCGCGCATTATCGGCACGAAAGCAACCTTTCTTCCGCTGATGATCTTAGCGTTGGCAAGAGCCAGCGGGGTTTCAAGCTGAACCTCCTTCAGCGGCAGGTCGCGGGTAGCCTCATAGCACATGAACATAGAGATTTCCTGCACCAGCTCGCGGAACTCCTTAGAGCCTGTATTCTTATCCCTCAGCAGGGAGATCTTGTGCTGAACCAGCGGGTGGTCGCAGACGATAACGTTGCTCATTTATTTATCCTCCAGTTTCATTATTTTCTCGACCCGGCGGGCATGACGTCCGCCCTCGAATTCTGTTTCAAGAAAGATATCGGTGATCTCCGCGGCAAGACCCGCGCCGATCACTCTGCCGCCCATGCAGAGAACGTTCGCGTCGTTGTGCAGGCGGGTGTATTTTGCGGAATACCAGTCGCCGCAGAGCGCAGCCCTGATGCCCTTTATCTTATTCGCGGATATGGATATGCCAACGCCTGTGCCGCATATCAGTATCGCCTTTTCCGCCTCGCCGGAGGTGACCTTTTCGCAGGTCTTTTCGGCAATGTCCGGATAGTCCACGCTTTCGCCGTTGCAGCCGCAGTCTATGAACTCCACGCCCTTTTCCTCAAGGTGCTTTATGATATCACATTTCAGTCCGTATCCGGCATGATCTGAGCCTATCGCAATCATTAGAATACCTCTTTTCTTCGTAATAAAGAATACATCTTAATTATACAACAAATATTCGTTTCGGTCAAGGGCTTTTTATAAAAAAAGCGGAGAGATCAGAAAACCTCTCCGCTTTATGTCGTCGTTTTAAACGCAGTTGTTACTTTATTGAGCCTTCCCCGCCCATAAGCGCCGTAAGCTCCTCGATACGCTCTATCGGGAACGGCGGCTCGCACAGCGGTTTCAGCGCTATGCTCATCAGCTTCATGGGATTGTCGTCCGCAGCGATACGGTTTGAGGACAGCTTGCCGCAGCGGCGGCAGCGGTGTATCACCGCCCACTCGCCGTTTTTGCCGCTTCCTCTCACCCACACCGCCACGGCGTCCATAAGTCCGCCGCAGTCGGAAGCCCGGTCGCCTGGCTGTTCGTCAACATGAAGGCTTGTAAGACAGTTCGGGCAGTGATTCCTGTGGTCGCTGCCCGCGCCCTGCGGGACTACCGTTCTCCCGCAGAATTTGCAGGTGAATACCTCATCGCAGGGGTGGTTCTTGTAATAGCCGTTTTCGTAGGCTCTGCGTTTATTTTCACGGTTCATTGTGTACCTCCGTAATGTTAGGTTCTTGTGGGAATTCTAACACCGGGAGGCTGGTGCTGCACCGACCTCCCGGTCAGAGTGCACACTCCTTTGTAAAGTAATTAGTCAAACAATTCTCCTTATTAAACAAAACGATTTAAGTTATACATTAACGCCGAATCCGCGGCAAAGAGCCTCCAGACCGCCCTGATAGCCCGCGCCCACTGCGTTGAACTTCCACTCGCCGTTGTGACGGTAAAGCTCGCCGATAATAAGCGCGGTTTCAATTGAATAGTCCTCGGTGAGGTCGTACCGCAGAAGCTCCTCGTTGGTATCGGGGTTGTAGATTCTTATGAACGCGTTGTTCACCTGTCCGAAATTCTGATTCCGCGCCGCAGCGTCGTAGATCGTCGCGGTAAAGGTTATCCGCGAAATATTCGCCGGTACTTTGGCAAGGTCTATCTTGATAGTTTCGTCGTCGCCGTCGCCTGCGCCGTCACGGTTGTCGCCGGTATGCTCCACCGCACCGGAGGAATGGGTAGGATTGCTGTAAAATACGAAATCCCCGTCGGAAGTCACCTTGCCGTTGTCCCCCAGCAGGAACACCTCCGCGTCAAGGTCGAACTGCGCGCCGCCGTCGAACATGTTGATGTCCCAGCCAAGCCCGGCGTTGATCCTCGACAGACCGGGATTGCCCTTTGTGAGGTCTACCTTCTGCCCTTTTACAAGATTAACCATAATGAATACCTCTCTTTCAGTGTCATTTTATACGGAGCTGCGCCCCGTTATTCGCTTTATTCTGCGGATATTCCCTCTCTCGCCAGACGCTCCCGCTCCGCCTGCGGAAGTCTGAGGTAGCTCGGCATTAGCGCCGCCGGGTCGATAGGCTCTTTCCCCTGCGCTGCGAAGCACACTCCGCTGCCCCGCTGCCAGCGCAGCGGATAGGGCGCAAGCTCGTACTTCCCGCCGAAGGCTTTGTGTGCAAGCTCCGCGCCGTCCCCGGCAAGAATGATTCTGCCGGACAGCCCGGCAAGCTCCTTTTCAAGCTCCGTCAGCAGTACTGCCCTGTCGTCGCACAGCCGTGTGATAACGCCGTTTTCACTGCGGAACAGCGCGTTGTACACCTGCCCGCAGCGGGCGTCCATGCACGCGGCAATTACCCCGTCAATGCCGGGGAAATTGTAGGCTATCGCCTCCAGTGAGGACACCGGGACGCACTTTTTCCCTGCGCCGAAGCACATTCCTTTTACGGTGGAAACCCCGATACGAAGCCCCGTGAACGACCCCGGACCTACCGTCACCGCGGCGCATTCAATGTCGGCTGTCGTCACGCCCGCGCATTTCAGCATGCCCTCTATCATAGGTAGCAGCGTCTGGGAGTGGGTGTTCTTCGTGTTGAGGAACTGCTCGGCGATAATCCTGCCGCCGTCGTCCATAAGCGCGCACCCCGCGGAGATCGCGGAGCTGTCTATGCCTAAAATCATCAAATCACTTCTTTTCGTTGTTGTGGGAACAGACGATCAAATGTACTCCCCTGTTTCCAGCTCATTCCAGTAGGGCTTCAAGCCCTTGCCCTGCATATAGTTTGCGAAGATAAGGGAGTTGTCCGCGCTTATCCGCGGCTCAGTCCAGAGAGCCTCGCACTCCTCGCAGACGCTCACCTGCTCCCCGGTCTGCTTCACCGTTGCCCGGAGCAGTTCCGCGCCGCCGCATATCGGGCAGATGATGTTCCCGCTGACTAGAATGCGCCGCTCGTTTTCGCCGGGCTTCTCAATGCGGATATTTATCACACGGTGAGCGCTGTCCTGCGCCAGCTCCTGCCCTAGACCTGGGATATTCTCGCTCCATTCGGCGGCGATAATTCCCTCACGGTCGAGGTAGTCGAAGAATCCCACAGCGTACAGGTCGTCGTAGCTGTCGATACGGTACAGGTCAAAGTGGAACAGCGGAACTCTCCCCTGCGGGTACTCGTTCACCAGCGCGAAGGTAGGGCTGGTCACCGGGTCAGTGATACCCAGCGCCGCCGCGATCCCTTTTGTGAGAGTGGTTTTCCCCGCGCCCATGTCCCCCTCGTAGAGGATAATATCCCCGCTGTGCAGTCCGGAGGCTACCTCGTCGGCGATACGCGCCGTTTCCTCCGGGCTGCGGGAGATGTACTCACGGTATTCCCTCATCAGAACAGACCTGTGATCTTTCCGTCCGCGTCAACGTCGATATTGTCAGCCGCAGGAACCTTCGGCAGTCCCGGCATAGTCATAACGTCGCCGGTGTAAACTACCACGAAGCCTGCGCCCGCGGACGCTCTCACGTCGCTTACTGTAATGTTGAAGCCCTCCGGCTTGCCCAGCTTCGCCGGGTCGTCGGACAGGGAATACTGCGTTTTTGCAACGCATACCGGCACTCTGTCCAGACCGAGGCTCTCGATCTCCTTTATAGCCTTGTCCGCCTTTGCGGTGTAGGTCACGCCGTCTGCGCGGTATATTTCCTTGGCAATAATGTCCAGCTTCTCCTTAATGGTGAGCTTTTCGTCATACAGCGGCTTGTAGTCGCTCTTGGTGGTTTCGATAGTCTCAACAACGGCGTTGGCAAGCTCGATTCCGCCCTCGCCGCCCTTGAGGAACACGTCGGAGAATGCGACCTTAGCGCCCATTTTCTCGCAGAATTCACGAACTATCGCGATCTCTGCGTCGGTATCGGTGTAGAAATGGTTGATTGCAACTACCACCGGCACACCGAATTTTCTCAGGTTCTCGATATGAACACCGAGGTTCACGATACCCTTTTTCAGCGCCTCAACGTTCTCCTTGGTGAGGTCAGCCTTTGCCACACCGCCGTTGTATTTCAGCGCGCGGATAGTAGCTACCAGCACGGTGCAGTCCGGTTTCAGACCGGCGAAGCGGCACTTGATATCGAAGAACTTCTCCGCGCCGAGGTCAGAGCCGAAGCCCGCTTCTGTTATTGTGTAGTCGCAGAGCTTCAGCGCCAGCTTGGTGGCTCTTACGGAGTTGCAGCCGTGCGCGATATTCGCAAACGGACCGCCGTGGATTATCGCCGGGTTGCCCTCCAGCGTCTGCACGAGGTTCGGGTTGACAGCGTCCTTCAGCAGTGCGGTCATAGCGCCGACTGCCTTTAAGTCACGGGCGAACACCGGCTCGCCGGAATAGGTGTAAGCAACGAGGATATTGCCCAGCCGCTTCTTTAAGTCGTCAAGGTCGGAAGCAAGGCACAGCACCGCCATGATCTCACTCGCCACGGTGATCTGGAAATGATCCTCTCTCGGAATGCCGTTCACCTTGCCGCCCATGCCAATCACGCAGTTGCGCAGCGCTCTGTCGTTCATGTCAAGGCAGCGCTTGAACAGTATCCTGCGCACGTCAATGCCGAGGGCGTTGCCCTGCTGAATGTGGTTGTCCATAAGCGCAGCAAGCAGGTTGTTCGCAGCGGTGATCGCGTGCATATCCCCGGTGAAGTGCAGGTTGATGTCCTCCATAGGAACTACCTGCGAATATCCACCGCCGGCAGCTCCGCCCTTAATGCCGAACACAGGACCTAAAGACGGCTCACGCAGCGCCAGAATGGACTTCTTTCCTATCTTGTTCATGGCTTCGCAGAGTCCTACTGAAGTCGTGGTCTTGCCCTCGCCCGCGGGGGTGGGGTTGATCGCCGTCACAAGGATCAGCTTTCCGTCCGGCTTGTCCGCAAGCCTGTTGAACAGCTTCTGGGACAGCTTTGCCTTGTAGTGTCCGTAGGGTTCTGTTTCCTCCTCGGCAATGCCGAGATTTGCGGCGATCTCAGAAATTTTCTTCATCTTCGCCTGCTGTGCGATCTCAATATCAGTGAGCATTTGTTTTTCCTCCGTATTCAAAATTAAATCAGACGTATCTGATCAATGTCCTGATCTGTTGCCGTTCCCGCGGAGGGAATGGTCTTTATCCGCAGCGCTTCGATGTCCTTCACGCCGCTGTTTTCCGCGAGGTAAGCCCCCGCAAGCTCCGCTTTGGTAAGGCGCATTACCTGAACGCCCTGCGTATCTCTCGTGGTCTTAGGCAGCACCAGCGCCGTATTGAAGGTCAGCGCCTTGCCCGCCGAGGATTTCAGCACGAAATCTGCCTCGCCCTTTATGACGAACATAGCCACCAGTTCCGACAGGTCGGAATACGCATTGCCCAGCTTCTTGCGCTTGGTCTTGGTTTCGTAGCTGGAAAGCGGCACCTTGGCGCACTTGCCGTTCTTGAAGAAGGACACAAGCGTTTCGCTGTAATCCTCCGTCACCGCCATGAAAACTATGCTCTCGCCGTCGTCGAAGTCCAGCTTTGCGGGAACGTAATCTCCCATAACGCTCGCCTTTGTTTCGTCGAAGTCGGTGCAGCGGGACTTGTAAACCTGGTGCTTGTCGGTGAAGAACAGCAGCTCTGCGCCGCCGTTCACCTCGCCGCTCCAAACGATCTCGTCGTTCTCTTTCAGCTTGTGCTGATTGCTCATGCGCAGCGACTGCGGCGTGATTTTCTTGAAATAGCCCTCCCGCGTGAGGAAGATGTTCACATTGGACAGCTTGACCGGCTCTTCCACCTCCGCTGCCTGCTCCTCCACGTCGTAGAGGAACATTGTGCGCCGCGGCTGACCGTATTTCTTGGATATCTCTTTCAGCTCATCGATAATTAGCTTGTTCACCCGGGCTTCGCTGCCGAGGATCTCCTCCATGTCGGCGATATCCTTTTCAAGCTGGTCGGTCTCCTCGGTGCGTTTGAGGATATATTCCCGGTTGATGTGACGCAGCTTTATCTCGGCAACGTACTCCGCCTGCGGCTCGTCAATGCCGAAGCCGATCATGAGGTTCGGAACTACCTCCGCTTCCTCGTCGGTCTCGCGAATGAGCTTTATCGCGTAGTCGATATCCAGCAGGATCTTTTTCAGACCGTACAGCAGGTGCAGCTTTTCCTTTTTCTTCTGCATATCGTAGGAAACGCGCCGCCGCACGCAGTCCCGCCGGAAATTCGTCCACTCGTTCAGTATCTCGTACACGCCCATTACCCGCGGCGTGCCGTTTATCAGTATGTTGAAGTTACAGTTGAAGTTGTCCTGCAAGGGGGTCAGCCGGAACAGCTTGTTCATCACCGCATCGGGATCCTGACCCTTTTTCAGGTCGAACGCCAGCCGCAGACCGGACAGGTCTGTTTCGTCACGGACGTCGGAAATCTCTCGCAGCTTGTTGTCCTTGACCAGCTCCACCACCTTGTCGATTATCGCTTCTACCGTGGTGGTGGGAGGGATCTGCGTTACCTCTATGCAGCGGGCGTCCGGGTCGTAATTGTACACCGCGCGGACTTTCACAGCGCCCATTCCGGTGCGGTAGATCTTCTCCATTTCGGCTTCGTCGTAGACGATATAGCCGCCGCCGGGGAAATCCGGGCCTTTCAGCGTGGAGAGCGCGTTGTGCTCCGGGTCTTTCATCAGCGCTATCGTGGTTTCGCAGATCTCGCTCAGATTGAAGGAGCATATATTGCTCGCCATAGATACGGCAAGACCGAAGTTGCTGTTCACCAGCACCGACGGGAATCTCACCGGGAACAGGCTCGGCTCCAGCATGGTGTTGTCGTAGTTCGGCACCATGTCCACCGCGTCCTTGTCGATCTCGGCGAAAAGCTCGGCGCTTATCGGCTCCAGCTTAGCCTCGGTGTAACGGGACGCGGCGTATGCCATATCCCGTGAATACGCCTTGCCGAAGTTGCCCTTGCTGTCAACATAGGGGTGCAGCAGCGCTTCGTTTCCTCTTGCAAGGCGAACCATAGTTTCGTATATCGCGGCGTCGCCGTGGGGATTCAGCCGCATTGTCTGACCGACGATATTTGCGGACTTGGTGCGTCCGCCGGTCAGCAGTCCCATTTTGTACATGGTGTAAAGCAGCTTGCGGTGCGACGGCTTGAAGCCGTCTATCTCCGGCAGCGCACGGCTGACGATAACGCTCATGGCGTAGGGCATGTAGTTTTCTTCAAGGGTGCTTACGATGTCCTTCTGCGCGACTATTCCGCTGCCCTCGATATACGCCTCGCCCATTGCCGGGCTGAGCCTCTTTGGCTGCTTTTTTGGGGTGTTTTTCTTCAAAGGTGTTTACTCCTTATACTATTTTCATTTCTCCCTATAGACTTTGTCTATAGGGAGAAACCAACCGCTTTGCGGTTGGTGCGGCGTAGCCGCTGAAAAGCCGTTCAATACTAATATCGTCAAAACCTGTGGTTTTGACAGCCGCCGATTCGGCGGCAACTTCTTATAGACTTTGTCTATAAGAAGATTTGATATTAGTATTATTTATGAAATATCAGCTTCTGCAAGATACTTGCTGCCATTTTCCTTGATGAACCGCTTGCGTCCCTCCAAATTATTGCCCAGCAGCACGTCGAACATCTCTCTGGTGGCTTCCGCGTCGCCGGGATTCACCCGGATAAGCCGGCGGGTCTCCGGGTTCATGGTGGTAAGGCTCATCATGTCCGGGTCGTTCTCGCCAAGACCTTTGCTTCGCTGAATGGTGTACTTCGTTTCGCCTATCATGCCGAGAATTTTCGTTTTTTCCGGCTCGGTGTATGCGAAATAGGTGCGCTCTTTTGTGGTTATTTCATACAGCGGGGACTCCGCAATGTAAACGTAGCCCTTTTCAATAAGCGTGGGGCAAAGCTCCTGTATCATGGTGAGGATAAGCGTTCTGATCTGAAAGCCGTCCTCGTCCGCATCGGTGCAGATAACGATTTTATTCCACCGCAGATTGTCAAGATTAAACGTGGAAAGCTGCTTGTTCGCCTTGGTTTTTACCTCAACGCCGCAACCCAGCACCTTTATCAGATTCGTGATTATCTCGCTCTTGAATATCTTATCGTAGCTTGCTTTAAGGCAGTTCAGTATCTTACCTCTTACCGGAATGACCGCTTGGAACTCAGCGTCCCGCGCCAGCTTTACCGAACCCAGCGCCGAGTCGCCCTCCACGATATAGACCTCGCGGCGGGAAACGTCCTTGCTGCGGCAGTCCACGAACTTATCTATGCGGTTGGTGAGGTCTATCGTCCCGGTGAGCTTCTGGAGCGTGCTCTGGCGAACCTTGTCCGCGTTCTCGCGGGAGCGCTTGTTTATCAGCACCTGCGCGCCTATCTTCGCGGCTTCGTCCGGGTTTTCAAGGAAGTAGACCTCCAACTGGTGCTTCAGCCACTCGGTCATGGCGTCGGTGATGAACTCGTTGGTAACGGCTTTCTTGGTCTGGTTCTCGTAGCTTGCCTGCGTGGAAAAGTTTGAGGAGATGAACACCAGACAGTCCTCGACGTCCTCCCACTTTATGCCTTTTTCATTCTTGTTGTACTTGCCGCCGTTTTTGAGATACCCGTCTATCTGGGACAGGAACGCCTTTTGCAGAGCCTTCTGCGGGCTGCCGCCGTGCTCCAGCCAGCTTGAATTGTGGTAATGCTCGATGAACTGCACTTCCTTGCTGAATGTGAACGCAACGTTCATCAGCAGCTTGTACTCGTCCTTGTCCTCGCGGTCGCGTCCCTGCCGCTCCGCCGACCAGCTCTGGGGCGTGGTCATGGACTTGTCGCCGACTACCTCCATAAGGTAATCGCTGATTCCGTTCTCATAGCAGAATATCTGCGAGGTGAAAGTGCCGTCGTCTTTCAGACATTTCAGCACCAGCTCCACGCCGTCGTTGACTATCGCCTGCCTGCGCAGGATATCCGCGAGGTATTCTTCCCCGATGTCGATATCGGTGAATACCTCCAGATCCGGCTTCCAGTGTATCTTAGTGCCGGTGCTGCCGTCGCCCTTGGTCTTTTTGAAGCCGCGCTCGTCCTGCGTGACGTTGAAGCCCTTTTCGAACCGCAGGGAGTAATTCCACGTCCCGCGGCGGCTCTCGACCTCCATATATTCGCTGGCGAACTGCGTCGCGCAGAGTCCCAGACCGTTAAGACCCAGCGCAAAGGAGTAGTTTCCGCCGGAGTTGTTGTTGTACTTGCTGCCCGCGTAAAGCGTGCAGAACGCCAGCTCCCAGTTGTATTTATCCTCCGCCTTGTTGAAGTCTATCGGGATACCCCGCCCGAAGTCCTCGACGGTTATGGACTTATCCTCATGCAGCGTGATGATTATTCGCTTGCCGTAGCCCTCACGCGCCTCGTCGATAGAGTTCGAGATTATCTCAAAAACCGAGTGGCGGCAGCCGTCCACACTATCAGAGCCGAAAATAACTCCGGGGCGCAGCCGTACTTGATCCGGGCCTTTCAGCGACACGAGGTCGTTGTAATTGTTTTCCTTTGCCATATATCTCTCCTGTATTTTGTGCGGCGAATAAGCATATAACCGCATTATCTTCTTTAGTATACCACATTCTGATAAAAATTGCAAGGGATTTTTCCAGCGCAGCGCGAGGGATAACAACGTACATATCTCCTGCCTATTATATGTGCAGTATAAACAAAAAACAGCCCGGCGCACTTGATTCCCGCCGGTGTGTGATGTATACTGAAATATGTGCGGAAGCTACGTTTATCCGCCGCAAGATCGCGAAATGCTCAAATTATCAAGACAAAACGGAAATTTCCTGCTATAATACAAGTGTAAGCTTACAAAATGCACCACAAGGGGGGGGACAGCCGTGAATACAGATAAAGCAACTAGCGCCGAGAAGCTGAACATTCTCACCGCAGCGCTGGAATTCATTGAGAACAACCTCACATCAGAGCTGACGCAGGAGGACTGCGCCCGACACGCCTGCTGCTCGCTGTCGGGGCTGCAAAAGATGTTCCGGAACGTGTTCCACACCAGCGTCGGCGGGTACATCACCCGGCGGAGGGCAACTGCTGCGGCTCGGGAGCTTCAGCAGCGGGAAAGCTCGGTGCTGGACATTGCGCTGAAGTACGGCTGGGGCAGCGCCGAAGCGTTCACCCGCGCCTTTACCCGCGTCTGGGGCATGACTCCCACGGAATACCGCCGGAGCTGGCGGTTTTCCGGGCTGTGTCCCCGGCTGGATATCCCCCGGAAACTCATGCACAAAGGAGAGCTTATCATGACTAACAAATACGATATTTCCGAACTTTACGACTACATCAAATCCCAGCAGGGAACTTATCTGCTCAGCTTTGACATCGCGCATTTTGACATTGTGAACAAGACATACAGCCACGAAGCCGGAGACAAGTGCATACTGGAATGTCTGCACCGGATAGACCGGGAGTGCGCCGACGGAATGATGATGTTCCGCATAGGCGGCGATGAATTCGCAATGCTGACCGGGCTTTCTGACAGAGCCGAAGCTGAGGCGCTGGCGCTGAAAATACTCTCCCACAACGGTGAAACTGTGGAGTTCAACGGCGCTGAAATACCCATAAGCATGCGCGCCGGAGCGGTGCTGCTGAAATCCGGCAGACTGAGTTACAGCGAGCTTTTCGCCGAGCTGGTGAGCGCGCCCTCCCCGGTAGCCGGCGAGGTAAGGTTCTGACAAAAACAAGCCCCGGAGCGGTTTTAAGCTCCGGGGCAATTTATACTATTTCCTAATCAACATATAGCCAAAGTCTATATGTTGATCCCACCGCAAAGCGGTGGGCGCGGCGAAGCCGCAGGAAAGCCGTTCAATACTAATTCTGTCAAAACCAAAGGTTTTGACTAGCCGCCTTAAGGTGATTAAGAATTAGTATTATAATCAATCCATATTCACAAGCGAGAAAAACAGGCTGACCGCCGAATACAGCGCAACGGAAACCACCAGTGTTGCAGCGGTCACCACAATAATGACTGTCTTTCTGCTGCGCCGGGTGGTCTGAATGCAATATGTGATGAAGTAGTACAGCGCAGCCACCGCCGCGCTCCACAGAAGCGCCCCTGCCAGCGTGATAAAAACGACACCTCCCGCCTGAAAGCACAGCTAATACAGCAGAAGCCCCACGATACCACCCGCCGCCAGAGCAAGCGCCGTCCGACCCTTGTCACAGACGAACAGCCTCAGCAGCACTCCGGCTCCCGCTGGAATTAGGAACAGCGAAACCACCATTACCGCCGAACGCAGCCCTGCTCTGATGTCATGCGGCAGGGTAAAATTCAGCAGTGCCAGCAGAAACACGACCGCCGCCAGAATTCCCGCAGCAGCCCAGTCGGTTTTCTTTATCCTTGACATTTACACTCCTTTCCCGGAAACGAAAACGGCGGCTATGCAGATCGCAGAACCGCCGTCCATACGGGAGCTTTCCCGCTTTTTATGTATTCACCGCCAGCAGCTTCCTGTCGAATTCTTCCTGCGTTACCGGCTTGGAGTAATAGAAGCCCTGCGCCGCGTCACAGCCGCAATGGCTAAGGAACTGTGCCTGCTCCTGCGTTTCAACGCCCTCGGCGATTATGTCAAGACCGATATCCTGCGACATGGAAATGGTGTGGGAAATTATCTTCCTGCCGCGGCTGCTCTCCATGAATTCCGACAGGAACGCACGGTCTATTTTCAGCACGTCGAACTGGGTGGTTTTCAGCATATTCAGCGACGAATAGCCGGAGCCGAAGTCGTCCATCAGCATTGTGAAGCCCGCGGACTTCATGTTCTTAACTACGTCAACAACGCCCTCTGCGTCCACCGATTCGGTTATTTCCAGTTCAAGGTATTTTATCGGGATATCGTACTTCTGTATCAGCTTAGTGAGCCAGCCTACCACGTCAAAGGTGCGCACATATTCGCGGGATATATTCACGGAAATCGGCACCGGCTGGATACCTCTGTCTATCCAGTCGCGGATCTTTTTGCAGGCGCTCTCCCAGATAAACTGGTCTAATTTCAGAATAAACCCGTTCTGCTCGAACACCGGGACAAACTCCGCCGGGGATATCATGCCCTTTTCCGGGTGTATCCACCTTGCAAGCGCCTCCGCGCCGATTATCCTGCCGGTGGAAATGCTGAACTTCGGCTGGAGGAACATCACGAACTGGTTGCCCAGCAGCGCGGACTTCATGTCGTCCTCGATAGTCTGCTTCTTTTTCAGCTCGGTGCGCATTCTTCCGTTGAAGAAGCTGATATTGTTCAGCGCGTTGCCCTTTATCGACTGCCGCGCGATAGTTGCATTATCGCCGTGGCGGCGCGTGTGCAGCGTTCTGTCCTCTGCGATAGCAACGCCGAAGATGAGCCTGTACTCCATGCCCTTGAAGCCGGTAAGCATGCTTTCAAGTCTATGTATCAAATCCAGCAGCTCTTCATCGCTGGAATACGCCGTTACCATCATAAACACGTCCGCGGTAAGACGGCAGAACGGCTGATCCTCGTTGCATATCATCGACAGCGAGTCATTGATGAAGGCAAGCAGCTCGTCGCCCGCCTCCACGCCGTAATTCTCGTTTATCATCTTGAACCGCTCAATGTCGAACTGAATGAACGCTATCTCGTCGTCCGGGTGTCTAGCCATCATATCCCCGACTTCCTTGCCGAATATCTGCGGGTCTTTATCCGAAGAAAATGTGGTCAGTATATTTCTGTCGAACATCTCTTTCTGGGAGTAGGGTCTGATCGTGCCGTGTACTGCGGTTATCCGATTGTTCTCGTCCCTTAGGAAATGCGCGTAAAAGCCGCCCATGGCGAAATCGCCGTCCGGGGTGAACTTAATTTTTAGCTCGACGCTCAGGCTGTTGCGGTCAATGCCGGAGAGTATGCCCTCCTCAAGCCGCGCGGTGAACACGCTGAACGCCGGAAGATACTGCTCGTCTATCAATCCGCTGTCCCGCAGGAAATCAAGAGGGTCGCCCTTGACATTCTCGAAAAGGCTGCTGCCGGCGGTCACCACTCTGCCCTCGGCACAGTCCCACAGGAAATGGAGGGTCCTCTTATCCCTGTCAAGAATTTTCACGAACAATTCCTTATCCTTTTCTGTAATTTCAGACATACAAACACCGCCCCTCTGAGCATTATCTTTTATGTAATTATAACACCTTTTTTAACTTTGCGCAATAGTTTTTGTGAAAAAACACGGTGCTCATTAAAAATTTTAACTAAAATGCCCGATTTTTTATGCATTTTTTGTATAATTTATCACACGATCCTAATACCTTTATAATAATCCAGCGCCGGGAAAGTCCGTTCGGTACGCGCAAGGAAGTAGTTTTCGGTTATTTTCTCCAGAACAGCCGCTCCCCCGTCGGAAACAGCGAACTTGAACGCCCTGTCCAGCTTGGCATAAACTATGTTCCTCATGGCTTCAAGTATCTCCGGGGTGAGGACGTAATAGCTCCCGCCGTAGCCGCGGTCGAAGCAGTCGCCGCATATCACCTCGCCGCTGTCCGGCAGGAAGAACATCTCCTCATGCTCGAACCTGCCGCAGTTGCTGCACCCCCGCAGGTCCGGGAAGTACCCCAGCATACAGGAATACCTTAACTCAAACGCAGAGCGAACGCACCTCAGCCGTGCCGGATCCTTCGCCTGCTCCGCCTCGTACAGCGAAATCGCGAAGAACCTCACCACGCTGTCCTGCTGGGACTGCTCCTGCGGGGTGCAGAACTTCACCGCCTGCGCAAAATACGACCCCAGCGCCAGCTTTTCAATGTCGCTGCCCAGCTCATGGAAGCTGCGCTTTGGTCTGGCGGAATTCACAGTATACCTGTCCCTGTTCCTGCTAAGGCAGAAAGTCGCGTATGAAAACAGCCCCGCTGAGCCTAACAGGGAGCTGTTGATCTTTTTTGCGCCGTGGGCAGTGGCTTCGATTATGCCCTGTTCGTCGGTGAGGATATCTAGGAAACAACTGTTTTCGCCTATCTCACGGCGGCCAACTACTATTCCGTCGTAGGTAACAAGCATGGATTCACCCCCAAAAGGTCAAAGTGAGCCGATCATTCGTCAAACATGCCAAGATCGGATATCACACGCTCGCGGTTGCGCCAGTCCTCCTTGACCTTGACGAAGCACTGGAGGTTCACCTTTGCGCCAAGCAGATCCTCCATGTCCTCTCTCGCCATTGAAGCTATCTGCTTCAGCCGCTCGCCACCCTTGCCGATTATCATGCCCTTGTGGCTTTCCTTCTCGCAGATGATAACTACGCTTATGTCGATTATTTCCTGTTCGCCCTTCATGCGGGTCTTGAACTTTTCGACTTCAACCGCTGTTCCGTGGGGGATCTCCTCCTGCATGACGCGCAGTATCTTCTCCCTCACCATTTCAGAGCACATGAACCGCTCGGTGCGGTCGGTGGCAATATCGTCCGGGAAGAAATGCTCACCCTCCACCGCGAAACGCTCCAGCACCGGCAGTATCTGGTCGGTATTTATGCGGTTCTTGACCGATATCGGAATGACTTCCTCGAAATCGTAAAGCTCGGAGTACTGCTGGATAATTTTGAGAATATCGCTCTTGTCTTTCAGCAGGTCTACCTTGTTCAGCAGCAGCACCACCGCCGTCCCGCGGGAGGCGAAGCTGCGTATTAAATCCTGCTCCACCGAGGACATCTTCTTCGTGACGTCCGCCATGAGTATCGCGCAGTCCACGTCGTCAACGCTCTGCCGTATCGACTTCACCATGTGCTCGGACAGCTTTGTTTTCGGCTTGTGCATACCCGGAGTGTCGATAAACACAAACTGGGTGTCCCCCTTGGTCAGAACGCCGTTGATACGGTTTCTGGTGGTCTGGGGCTTCTCGCTGACGATAGACACCTTTTCGCCGACAAGCAGATTCGTCAACGAAGATTTCCCGGCGTTCGCACGTCCTGTTATTGCAATAAATGCGTTTTTAGTCATCTTTGTCCTCCGTGGGCTTCTCTCGTGAGGTGCGTCTGCGCAGCCGTTCCTCGTTGGTTATCGCCGTGCCTGCGCCGGTCATCATGTCCGGGCGCTTCCTGTGGGTGACTTCTATCGCCTGCTCACGCTGCCATGCGACGATATTCTTGTGATTCCCGGACAGCAGCACCTCCGGCACGCGCCTGCCGCGCCACTCCTCCGGGCGGGTGTACTGCGGGTATTCCAGCAGACCGTCCTCGTGGCTCTCCACGCTGAATGCGTCCTCGTTGGGGAGCACGCCCTCCTGCAATCTCGCCACCGCGTCGCACACTATCATTGCGGGAAGCTCTCCCCCGGTGAGGACATAATCCCCCACCGACAGCTCCTCACATTCCAGCTCGTCCAGCACCCGCTGGTCTACCCCCTCGTAATGCCCGCAGAGAAGTATCAGCCACGGCTCTGCCGCAAGCTCCCGCACCTTGTTCTGGGTGAGCACCTCTCCCTGCGGCGACATATAGACGATTCGGGGCTTGAGGTTCATCTGGCTTTTTATTGCCATGATACAATCGTAGATAGGCTGCGCCTGCATTAACATTCCCGTACCGCCGCCGTAGGGCTTGTCGTCCACGCGGTTGTGCTTGTTCTCGGTGTAAAGCCGGATATCGTGGGTGTGTATCTCGATATAGCCGTTCTTTATGCCCCTGCCGACAATGCTCTGATTCAGCACCGGGTCGAACATATCCGGGAACAGCGTTGCAATGTCAATCCTCATCAAACAGCCCCGGCAGCGGACGAATGATCATTTCTCCCGCGTCGATATCGGTGCTTATCACTACCTCGTCGATACAGGGGAACAGCAGCTCCCGTCCGTCGTCCTTTCTGATCGAATATACGTCGCTGGCACCGTTCTGGTAGACCTCGGATATTTTGCCGTAGACCTCGCCGGTGTCGGCGTCCTTTACCGTAAGCCCGATTATGTCCTGAATGAAGTACAGACCCTCCTCAAGCTCGGCGTCGTCGCGGTTGAGGTACAGCAGCTTGCCGACAAGCGGCTGAGCCTGCTCGATCTTGTCGATCCCCTCCAGCTTCATCACCACGATGTTCTTGTGGGGATAGGCGCGCTGAACCGTGACCTCGGTCTTGCCCTTGTCCAGATACAGCGTATCGAAATCGCACAGCACCTCCGCGCTGTCGCAGTAGTACTGCACCCGGAACTCGCCCCGGATACCCTGCGTGGCAACTATCTTGCCTATTTCAAGAAATTGTTTCTTCATATTACAGCCCTATCTTGATTATCTCGTCAAAGCCCTGCGCCTTCGCCTTGGAATAAGCCTTGTCCGCCTTCTTGCGGTTTGCCGCGGCGATAAGGGTCACATCGCTGTCCGCCTGAAATTCGTCGGACTTGGCGATAGCTTCAAGGATAGCCTCCGGGCTGTGCAGGATCGCGGTTTTCTTTCTGCTGCCGGAAAGCTGGATATTGTTCTCGGTGACTATCGAGAAAATACGCTCGAACCCGATAGAGAAGCCCACTGCAGGCACCGTGTCCCCGGTGAATCTGCCGATAAGATTATCGTATCTTCCGCCGCCGGCAACAGTGCCGCCGAACTGCTTGCTTGCAACCTCGAACACCGTGCCGGTGTAGTAGCCCTGCCCTCTTACAAGGCTGGGGTCGAACTCTACCGTGTAGTCCGGGGAGAGCTTGTCCGCTGTCTCAATTATATTGCGAAGCTGCTCCAGCGTTTCCTTTGCGTCCTCGGAGCAGTACTGCGCCATGTCGTCAAGGGTGAGCTTTCCCTTTGCCAGCAGCCCGGAAAGGTTCTCAACAGCGCTCTCCGGCATGCCCTTTTCGCGAAGCTCCGCCGCAACGCCCTCAGCGCCGATCTTGTCCAGCTTGTCGAAGCTGACCGAAACTGTGTCCAGCGAGTCCTCCGGGAATCCCATTGTGAGCAGTGAATTTCTCAGTACGCGGCGGTCGTTCACCCGCACGGTGAACTCGCCTATGCCTATCTTCGACAGCGCCTTTGCGGTAACGGAGATAAGCTCTATCTCGCAGCAGGGAGAGTCCGAGCCGAGAATGTCGATATCGCACTGCACGAACTCGCGCAGTCTGCCGCGCTGGGGTCTTTCCGCGCGGTACACCTTGTCTATCTGAATTACCTTGAACGGATTCGGCAGGCTGTTGCGGTTGTTCGCGTAGTATCTCGACAGCGGCAGGGTGAGGTCATAGCGAAGCCCGAGGTCGCAAAGCTCCTTTTCGTCCACCGGAGTCTTGGAAAGAGCCTCCTCCAGCTTATCGCCGCGCTTCATTATGCGGAAAATGAGGTTCAGATTATCGCCGCCGTCGCTCTTGTCAAGGTTCTCGGCGCTCTCTATCGCCGGGGTGTATATCCTCGTGAAGCCGCTTCTGGTGTAGGTGTCAAGAATTATGTTCATCAGTCTGTCGCGCTGCGCGGCAGCCTCCGGCAGGAATTCCTGCATACCCTTCTGTGGTTTTATGTTCATGGTTTTGTTGTTCCTTTCGTTTTTGTATTTTTACAGCCACTGGATAAATCCAGTCTTATCGGTGCGGTTATAGCCTGCGCGCTCGTAGAACTGCAAGGTGCTTTCCAGCTTGGAGCCGGTCATCAGCACCAGACGATAGCAGTTCTCCAGCCGCGCTATTGCCTTGGCGTAGTCAAGGCACGCCGTTGCAAGCCCCCGTCCCCGGTAGTCCGGGTGAGTCACCACGTTCTCCACCCACGCGTAGGGGCGGGGGCCATGGGTGAGGTTCGGTATAACTACGCAGGTGCAGGTCGCGACCAGCTTTCCGTCCTCCTCGGCGACGATAAGGTGGTAGTCCGGATCGTTCACCAGACGCTCCCACAGGTCTTTTGTAAGCTCCGCCGGGGGGATCTCCGTTTCGTGCAGGTGCAGATACAGCTCCATGAGCTGCTGATATTCGTCTATGCGTACTTCTCTTATCATAGTATTACCTCCAGACACCATACATATTTTATTATAATCTATTGCCGTCTTTTTGTCAAGCAATAATTACGGATTCCTTCAAAACCTGTTTTCCAGTGGCTGGAAGCGCATTTTTTAACTGTATCTCCAAAGGCGCAGTTTCCCGTTGACGGAAGCGGTAAAAAATGATAGAATATACTCACAACATTCACACGGAGGTAATAACATGAACAGAACAACCAAAAGGATCATCACCGAACTCATGAAAATGGCAGGGTCAGTCGCGCTGATAATACTCTGGTCGGCGGAGCTTACGCGTATTCTGGGGTGAACCCGGCAAAAATCCTTTCGGTATGAGAAAAGCCATTGACAAACCGCGAAAAATATATTAAAATATATGTTGGATTTATACTATTTCCTTATCAACTTATAGACAAAGTCTATAGGTTGAACCAACCGCCAAGGCGGTTGGAGCGACTAAGCCGCAGGAAAGCCGTTCAATACTGATTCTGTCAAAACCCCTGGTTTTGACTTGCCGCCTTTAGGCGGCTCACCTTATAGACTTCGTCTATAAGGTGATTAAGAATTAGTATTATATCAAATCTCATAACAGAAAGGACAAAAGAACATGGCAAAGCTGAACGAAAACTTTTTCAAGCTGAAAAAGAACTACCTTTTTATTGATATCGCAAAGAGGATAAAGGCGTACACCGCCGCTCACCCCGACGCAAAGCTCATCAGAATGGGCATTGGCGACGTTACGCAGCCCCTTGCTCCCGTCGTTGTTGATGCAATGGTGAAGGCTGCAAAGGAAATGGGCGTCAAGGAGACCTTCCGCGGCTATGAGGACAGCGGCGCCGGCTACGACTTCCTGCGCAACGCAGTCTCCGGCTACTACAAGTGCTTCGGCGCAGACGTTGACCCGGCGGTAATCCACATCAGCGACGGCGCAAAGAGCGACTGCGGCAACATTATCGACATCTTCGGCGCAGGCAACACCGTTGTAGTCACCGACCCGGCTTACCCGGTCTATGTTGACAGCAACATCATGAGCGGCAACGAGGTGGTCTATGCCAACTCTACCGAGGAGAACGGCTTCGCCGCAATGCCCCCGAAGGACATAAAGGCTGACCTCATCTACCTCTGCTCCCCGAACAACCCCACCGGCTCTGTCTACACAAAGGCGCAGCTTAAGGAATGGGTGGACTACGCGCTTGCCAACGACGCTGTTATCATCTTTGACGCAGCTTATGAAGCGTTCATCACCGAACCCGATCTGCCCAGAAGCATTTACCTCATTGAGGGCGCGAAGAAGTGCGCTATTGAGATATGCTCCCTGTCCAAGACCGCCGGCTTCACCGGAACACGCTGCGGCTACACCGTCGTTCCGGACGAGCTTGTGCAGAAGAACAGCAGCGGCGAGGAGGTAAAGATCGCCGACCTGTGGAACAGACGTCAGGGCAGCAAGTTCAACGGCGTTTCCTATCCCGTTCAGCGCGCGGCGGAGGCTGTGTTCACCCCGGAGGGACAGGCGCAGACAAAGGCGACTATCGCTTACTATCAGGAGAATGCCCGCATGATCGCAAAGACCTGCGACGAGCTTGGTATCAAGTACACCGGCGGCATTAACTCCCCATACATCTGGCTTAAGTCCCCGAACGGCATGGATTCTTGGGCGTTCTTCGACTACCTGCTGAATGAAATTCAGGTTGTCGGCACTCCCGGCGCAGGCTTCGGCGCGAACGGCGACGGCTGGTTCAGACTGACCGCGTTCAGCACTCACGAGCTTACTGCGGAGGCTATGGAGAGGTTTAAGAAGCTGTTCAAGAAGTAATTCGCAATATACAACAATCAGCCTAAGAGCGACAAACTCTTAGGCTGATTGTTTATGTGGGAGAAATTATCTGATCGCGTCCTTCATGCTCTTTACATACTCATAGATATGCTCCGGAGCTTCGCTGCCGTACTTCTCAACCAGCTTCACTATCGCGCTGCCGACGATAACTCCGTCGGAGATAGCAGCCATTTTCTGCGCCTGCTCCGGCTTGTTGATTCCGAATCCGATAGCCGCCGGGACTTTTGCGTACTTCTTCACCGCGTCCATGATGTGGTCAAGGTCGGTCTTTATCTCGCTTCTCATGCCGGTGACGCCCATTGAGGAAACTATGTAGATGAAGCCCTCCGCCTCCTCGGCTATCATCTTGATACGCTCCTCGCTGGTGGGAGCTATCAGCGAAATGACTGAAATGTCATACTTCTTCGCCACGTCGGAGGCTTCGTGCTTCTCCTCGAATGGCATATCCGGGCAGATAAGCCCGTCAACGCCGATATCCTTACACCGCTGGAAGAACCTGTCGTAACCGTACTTGAACACCGGGTTAAGATAGGTCATGAAGCATATCGGGATATCCGTTTGGCTGCGTACTTTCTCCGCCAGCTCAAACGCGCGGTCGGTGGTCATACCGTGACTGAGCGCTCTGATATTCGCGCCCTGAATCACCACGCCCTCGGCGATAGGGTCGGAGAACGGAATGCCTATCTCGATAAGGTCAGCCCCCGCCTTAACCATTGCCATAATGTTGTTGTAGCTGTCCTCAAAGGTCGGGTCGCCCGCCGTCAGAAAGCCTATGAATGCTTTTTTGTTCTCAAATGCGTTCTTTATCTTATTCATGAAGATCTATCCCCCTGTATCTTGCAATTGCCGCAACGTCCTTATCTCCGCGCCCGGACAGGCAGCATATAATGATGTCCTCCTTGCTCATGGTCGGAGCTATCTTCATCATATGGGCAACGGCGTGGGCGCTCTCGATAGCGCAGATTATGCCCTCGGTGCGGGCGATATACTCGAATGCGTTCACCGCTTCGTCGTCGGTGACGGGGACGTACTCCGCCCTGCCTATCGAATGAAGGTAAGCGTGCTCCGGACCGATACCGGGGTAGTCAAGCCCCGCGGAAATGGAGTAAACCGGCGCGATCTGTCCGTACTCGTTCTGGCAGAACAGCGACTTCATGCCGTGGAAGATACCCAGCGTGCCGGTAGCGATAGTCGCCGCAGTTTCGCCGGTGTGTACGCCGCGCCCCGCAGCCTCGCAGCCGATCAGCCTTACGTCATTGTCGTTTATGAAGTTGTAGAACATGCCCATTGCGTTTGAACCGCCGCCGACGCACGCCATAACAGCGGTGGGGAGCCTGCCCTCTTTTTCAAGTATCTGCTCTCTCGCTTCCTTTGAGATAACGCTCTGGAAGTCACGGACGATCATCGGGAACGGGTGCGGTCCCATTACCGAACCAAGAACATACAGCGTGTCGTCCACACGGGTAGTCCAGTCGCGCATTGCCTCGTTTACCGCGTCCTTGAGGGTCATAGTGCCGGAGGTGACGGGGTTCACCTTTGCGCCCAGCAGCTCCATGCGGTAGACGTTCAGCGCCTGCCGAATGGTGTCCTCCTTGCCCATGAATATCTCGCACTCCAGCCCCAGCAGAGCCGCCGCAGTCGCCGCAGCAACGCCGTGCTGACCCGCGCCGGTCTCGGCGATTATACGGGTCTTGCCCATTTTCTTCGCAAGCAGTGCCTGTCCCAGCACGTTGTTGATCTTATGAGAACCGGTGTGGTTCAGATCCTCGCGCTTGAAGTAGATCTTCGCGCCGCCTAAGTCCTTCGTCATTTTCTCTGCGTAATAGAGCAGCGACGGTCTGCCGGCGTAATCCCGCAGCAGCGCGTTCAGCTCGTCGTTGAAGTCCTTGTCGTTCTTGTAGAACTCGTAGGCTTCCTCCAGCTTGTGGATCTCATTCATCAGCGTTTCGGGGATATACTGCCCGCCGAATTCGCCGTAACGTCCGTTTGACATAATATGTTTCCTTTCTGTTGTATATTATTGTTTTTCAAGAATTTCTTCAAAAAAGCTCTCTATCTGCGACAGGAATTCGGCGTTCGGCTGATTCACCGTGTCCAGATCCGCTGTCCGGTAAACCTCCGCGATCTCGTCGGTGCTGCCGTTCTGCGCCTTTATTTCCCTGACCGTTTCCTTTATCTCCCGCTTTATCGCAGCGCCCTCCGGGGTGTCGAACATTCCGTTATGGGTGCAGCCCTCCAGCGTGAGAAATTCTGCGTTCGGGTCGGTGATAAGCTCCCGCTTGTGCATTATCGCGGACTCCTCATAGCCGATAGTTTCATCCTCCGTGCCGTGGATCACCAGCACCGGAGCGTCCGTGCTGTTTATCCCGTCCACCGCGGAAAGTCCGGCGTACTCGCCGAAAAGCAGCTTGTTGTACAGACATATCGACGGGTAGATAAGCGGTCTGAAATCGCCGACAACGCCGCTTGCGAACTCATATATCATCTCGACAGGCTCGGCATAGCCGGAAACGCTCGCCACGCCGTCCACCTCATGCCCGAAATTCAGCACCGCAGTCACCGCATAGCCGCCCCAGCTATGTCCCATGAGAAACCTCGGCAGAGCGGAAAGCTCCGGGTCGGCTTCTATGTAATCCAGCGCCGCGTCCAAGTCCAGAGCCGACTGTGGAAGCCCCTTTGTGCCCGCGCCCCCGCTGCTTCCGCTGCCGGTCGCGTCGTAGGCGAACACCCGCCAGCCGTTGTCCACGAACCACAGCAGCGACTTCATGTAGCTCTCATGACCGCTGCCTATGCCGTGGGCGAAAACCAGCAGCGCCTTGTCGTTTTCCGCGCCGTAGATATAGCCTTGCAGCGTGTTCTCGCCGGAGGTGAAGCTGACGTTCACCCGCGGGTAGTCGTTCTCGTAATGCTCGTAATAGTAATTGTTTGTGAACTGCTGCGGGGTGTAATCCGCCCGCCCGAACTGCTCGTTCATGTTCACCGAAACGACTATCGTCGCCGCCGCGAACAGCAGCACCAGCACCGCCAGTACTATCACGGTTATCCTCAGTGCAAGACGCTTCGGTTTAGTTTTTGTCTTTGTTGGAGTCATCTGACCCGCCCTTCCCTGTTTAGTAGCGTACAGCCCTCACCGCCGCCAGCATTTTTTCCCTGTCCTTTACGCGGTCGGTTTCTATGCCGCTGGAGAGGTCAACACAATATGGTTGAATTTCCAGCGCCGCCCGCCGCAGGTTCTCCGGGGTAAGTCCCCCCGCAAGGAAGAACGGCTGCCGTATCGCCGCTTTGTCTATCAGCGTATGGTCGAAGCTCTGCCCCGTGCCTGTGCCGTTGTCCAGCAGCAGGAAATCCGCGCCAAGCTCCTGCGCCTGCGCAATATCCTCCGCGCTGCGTACCTTTACCGCCTTGATTATCGGCGCGTCCGTGAGCGCCCTCAGCCTGCGGATATACTCCGCGTCCTCGCCGCCGTGAAGCTGTATCAGATTTATTATACCACAATTCGCATACTCTGCGCAAGTGGTTTCCGGGGAATTCACAAAAACACCTACCGATTTTATCTCCGGCGAGAGCCGCCGTTTCAGCCGCTCGGCGGTCTGCATATCAATGCTGCGGTGGCTTTTCGGGAATTCCAGCACGAAGCCTATGTAATCCGGCTGCGCCTCGTTCGCGTAGTCAATGTCGCACTCCCGGAACATTCCGCACAGCTTGATCCTTACGCTCATACGCCGCCCCTCAGTTCGTCCAGTGCCGCTTTCTTGTCCGGGCTTCTCATCAGCGTTTCGCCGATAAGCACCGCGTTCGTGCCGTTTTCCCGCAGCGCCCTAATATCTGCGGCGGTCTTTATGCCGCTCTCGGACACGAAAAGTATCTCCGACGGGACGAGCTTTCGCAGCCGCGCGGAATTGTTTATATCCACCGTGAAGGTCTTTAAATCGCGGTTGTTCACGCCGATTATTCCCGCGCCGACTGAAACCGCGGTGCGGACTTCCTCCTCGTCGTGAGCCTCCACCAGCGCGGAAAGCCCCAGACTGTGCGCTATTTCAAGATACTCCGCAAGCTGATCCCGGCTTAGAATGGAGCATATCAGCAGCACCGCCGAAGCCCCCAGCGTTTTCGCCTGGTATATCATGTACTCGTCCACGGTGAAGTCCTTGCGGAGCACCGGGATCTTCACCGCCGCCGCTATCTCACTGAGATACCTGTCGCTGCCCTTGAACCAGAACGGCTCGGTAAGGCAGGATATCGCCGCAGCCCCCGCCGCTTCGTAATCCCTCGCAATGTCAAGATACGGGAAGTCCTCCGCGATCATTCCCTTTGAGGGTGAAGCGCGCTTCACCTCGCATATAAACGAAATGTCCGGGGCGGCAAGCGCCTTTTTGAACGGGAAGCCGGTGTCCGGGCTGATGTCCTGCGCCCGCTTTTTCATCTCGGACAGCGGAACGGCGGCTTTTTCCTCCGCCACGCGCTGCCGGGTTCTTTCTGCAATTTCCTGTAAGATCATGCCCCGACCTCGTTCGATACCTTTATGTACTTTTCAAGTGTTGCAAGCGCCGCGCCGCTGTCGATAGTTTCTGCCGCCAGTTTGATACCCTCGTCGATCGTGATCTCCTTTACTATGTGGAGAGCCGCGCCGGCGTTCAGCAGAACTGCGTCCCTGCCCGCGCCCTTTTCTCCAGAGAGTATCTTCCGCGCCGCTTCGGCGTTGTCCGCGGGAGTTCCCCCCGCAAGCTCCGACTTCTGGTGGCGTGTGAACCCGAACTGCTCCGGGGTGATCTCGTATTCCTTGTACTCGCCGCCGCTGAACTCCACCACCTTTGTGGAATCGCTTACAGATATCTCGTCAAGGCGGTCATTGCCGTACACCGCCATGCCGCGCTTTACGCCCAGCTTCGTCAGCGCCTGCGCCATAGGCATTAGAAGCTCCGGCTTGTACACGCCGAGGAGCTGTAAATTCGCGTGAGCGGGGTTAGTCAGCGGGCCTAAAATGTTGAACACCGTCGGGATACCGATCTCCCTGCGGACAGGTCCGACGTACTTCATGGCGCTGTGGAACTTCTGCGCAAACAGGAAGCACATTCCTTCCTCGTCCAGCAGCTTTACGCAGCCCTCCGGGTCTGTGGAGATATTCACGCCCAGCGCTTCAAGGCAGTCCGCAGTGCCGCATTTGCTGGAAGCCGCGCGGTTGCCGTGCTTTGCGACCTTAACTCCCGCCGCCGCGCATACTATCGCAGATATCGTGGAAACATTGATCGAATTAGAGCCGTCGCCGCCGGTGCCGACAATTTCAAGCAGGTCGCCGCCGTAGTTCACACGGGTAGCGCAGTCGCGCATTACAAAAGCGCTGGCGGAGATCTCGTCGGTGGTCTCGCCCTTGATGTGCAGCGCCGTGAGGTAAGCCGCGGTCTGCGCCGGGGTGGTGTTTCCGGTCATTATTTCCCGCATTACCTCCGCCGCTTCGTCGTAGGAAAGGTCGGTGCCGTTTGTTACCTTGATTATTGCTTCCTTTATCATAATGTTACCTCCAGAAAGTTCTCAGCCATTTTTCTTCCGTGCTGTGTAAGTATCGACTCCGGGTGGAACTGCACGCCGAAGATCGGGTATTGCTTATGCTCCACCGCCATTATCTCGCCGTCGTCGGTTCTCGCCGTTACTTTAAGGCAGTCCGGGAAGCCCGTTTCCGAAGCCGCCAGCGAATGATACCGCGCGACCTCGCACATCTCCGGGATATCCCTGAACAGCCTGCTGGAAGTGTCCAGCTTCGTCACTGACTTCTTGCCGTGCATGAGCTTTTTCGCGTAGGTTATCTCCGCGCCGAAGCTTTCGCATATTGCCTGATGTCCCAGACACACGCCCAGCAGCGGCACTTTCCCCGCCGCCGCTTTGATGACGTCCTCGCACACGCCGGCGTCGCAGGGTCTGCCCGGACCGGGGCTGATGATGATGTGAGAGGGCTTCAGTGCCAGTATCTCCTCAACGGAAAGCTCGTCGTTGCGTATCACCTTGATGTCCGGGCTTATACCGCCGATAAGCTGATATAGGTTATATGAAAAGCTGTCGTAATTGTCGATCAGAAGTATCATAACTGTTCCTCCTGTGCCGCTTTGAGCGCGTTCATTACTGCTTTAGCCTTGTTTATGCACTCGTTGAATTCGTTTTCGGGAACGCTGTCTGCAACTATTCCCGCGCCGCTTCTTACAAACACCCTGCCGTTCTTCTTGAACGCAAGCCTTATCGCAATGCAGGTGTCAAGATTTCCGCGGAAATCAATGTAGCCCACCGCGCCGCCGTATACGCCGCGCTTGTTGTTTTCAAGCTCGTTGATTATCTCGCAGGCTCTGAGCTTCGGCGCGCCGGACAGCGTTCCCGCGGGAAGTATCGCGTCCACCGCGTCAAGTGCAGACTTGTTGTCGAGTATCTCGCCCCGCACCGTCGAACCTATATGCATAACGTGGGAGTAGCGCTCAATGCTCATGTATTTTTCTACCTCTACGCTGCCGAATTTGCTTATCTTGCCGATATCGTTTCTGCCGAGGTCAACCAGCATGTTGTGCTCCGAAAGTTCCTTTTCGTCCCGGAGAAGCTCCGCCTCAAGCTGTTTGTCCTGCTCGTCCGTAGCGCCGCGGGGTCTTGTTCCCGCCAGCGGGAAGGTGTGCAGCACGCCGTTTTCCAGCTTCACCAGCGTTTCGGGGGAAGCTCCGGCTATCTCCATATCGTCGCTGGAGAAGAAGAACATGTACGGCGACGGGTTCGTGGCTCTCAGCACGCGGTAGGCGTCGAACAGGCTGCCCTCAAAGTCCGCGTCAAGACGGTTGGAAAGCACCACCTGAAAGATATCGCCCTCGTAGATGTACCGCTTCGCCTTCTCAACCATTGCGCAGTACTGCTCTTTATCGAACAGGCGTCTGAACTCCGAGGTGAGCCGCGCCGGCGGGATATCCGCGGGCTTGCCGTGCCGGATAAGCTCCTCCATTTCGGCAAGCTCCTTTTCCGCCCGCGCGTACTCCGCGTCAATGTCCGCCGAGGAAATGTTGGTTATCAGCATTATCTTCTGGTGGATATTGTCGAACGCGATCACCTTGTCGAACAGCATAAGGTCAACGTCCTTGAAGTGCTCCTCGTCCTCTGCGTCAAGGTTGAGAGTCGGCTCGCTGTACTTTATGTAGTCGTAGGAGAAGTACCCCACAAGTCCGCCGGTGAAGGGCGGGAAGCCCTCTATCTTCGGGCTGCTGTACCCTGCCAGCAGCTTCTTGATGTAGTCCGCCGGGTGGGACTGCTGCGTAGTTTCAGTCCTGCCGGTGACCACGTCCTTGACGGTGAGTTCGCCGTTTATGCAGGTTATCTCCATTTTCGGATTGTAGCCGAGGAAGGTGTATCTTCCCCACTTTTCCTGATTCTCTACGCTCTCTAATATGTACACATGCCGGCTTACGTTACGGAGTATACGCAGCACCTCTATCGGTGTGCGGATATCCGAAAGCATTTCCCTGCAAACCGGGATCACGCTGTACCCGGTGTACTGCTTTGCCTGTTCAAGAGTGGGCTTTAACATGTTCTAGCTCCTTTCAGAAACAAAAAACTCCGCCCTTAAACGCAGAATTCACCTGCTTTAAGGACGGAGTATAAACTACACCGTGGTGCCACCTTAATTTGCGGCTCTATTGCCGCACACTCGCCGGATACTGACATATCCCTGCAATTAACGCTTGCATAACGTCGCAGAATACTCGGCTGGCTTTGGACACCGCCTTTGACTGCGCCCTCAGTGGTCCATTTGATATGCTCTGCGTTCTGCGGTGATCTCAGCACCCACCGCTCTCTGGGAGTGCAACAAGCATTTTTATCTCCACATCATAGGTTTGTAAGGGCGTATTGAATTGTATTGAGGACTCCTGCGGATTGGACTCCGCCGAGCGCCTTTTTGATGTTGTTAGTTTACCACTTTTTTTCCCTTTTGTCAATAGGTTTTTAAAATAATTTCCTATCTGTTTCAGAATTTAAAACCCGCTGTCGGCGCCGCAAGGCACAAAATCCCTTGAAAAATCCCGCAGAATATGATATACTAGAGCCAACGACCGGCGCCGCCGGATAATCAAGGAGAAGTATTATGCCTATAATCTACGACGAAAAAAAGCATGTGTTCAAGCTGGACAGCCCGAACACAACCTACGCGTTTCATGTGACCAACTCCGGACATCTGCTGCACCTGTACTACGGCGCTTATATCCCGGAGACCGACATCACCCACATGCTGCGCATACCGAACGACGAGCCGTTCGTACCTGCGACCCACGACGGCATGGGGCCGCACAGCTTCGACTGCGCCCCGCTTGAATTCCCCACCAGCGGCGTTGCGGACTTCCGCGAGCCCTGCATGCAGCTTATGGACAAGTACGGCATGAGCGCCTGCGAGTGCTATTACGACAGCTACAAGATATATAAGGGCAAGAAAAAACTGGAGGGGCTTCCCGCCACCTACGCAAACAGCGACGACGAGGTCACCAGCCTTGAGGTATACTGCAAAGACCCGCACAACGGACTGGAGATAACCCTGCAATACAGCGTTTTTGAGAAGCTGGACGTTATCACCCGTTCCGTAAAGGTGAAGAACGGCGGAGCAGACCCGATAGAGCTGCGCCGGCTGCTGTCCACCTGCGTGGAGCTGGACAGCAAGGATTACGACATGATAACCCTCTACGGCACATGGGCGAGGGAGCGCCACGTTCAGCGCAATCCGCTGCACTTCGGCAAGCAGCTTGTGGACTCCTGCCGCGGCTCTACCAGCCACGCGCACAATAACTTCATAGCCATTGTGGATCACAAGGCGACCGAGGACTACGGCGACTGCTACGGCTTCGCGCTGTGCTACTCCGGCAGCTTCGTGGCGGGGTGCGAGGTAAATCAGTACGAAAAGACCCGTGTTTTCAGCGGAATTAATCCCTATGACTTCTCGTGGCACCTTGATCTTGGTGAGGAATTCCAAGCGCCGGAGGTAATCATGGTGTTCTCGGCGCAGGGCTTAGGCACTATGAGCCGCACCTTCCACGACGTAATGCGCAGCAACCTCACCCGCGGCAAGTGGAAGGATATCCGCCGCCCGATACTCATAAACAACTGGGAGGCTACCTACTTCAACTTCGACACCGATAAGCTGCTTGATATCGCGCGGGAGTCCGCAAAAGCCGGGATAGAAATGCTGGTAATGGACGACGGCTGGTTCGGACACCGGAACGACGACAAGTCCAGCCTCGGCGACTGGTTCGTGAATGAGGACAAGATAAAGGGCGGTCTGAAATATCTTGTTGACGAGGTAAACAAGCTGGGTCTGAAATTCGGTATCTGGTTTGAGCCGGAGATGATCTCCCCGGACAGCGAACTGTACAAGGCGCACCCGGACTGGTGCATACATATCCCCGGACGTCCCCGCACCACCTGCCGTTCGCAGCTTGTTATCGACTTCTCCCGCAAGGACGTGCGCGACTACATCTACGACCAGATGTACAAGATACTGTCCTCGGCGAATATCGAATACGTCAAGTGGGACATGAACCGCCAGCTCTGCGAGGTCGGAAACGAAGTACTGCCCCCGGAGCGCCAGCGGGAGATATGGCACAGATATGTCCTCGGCGTGTATGAGATACAAGAGCGGCTGCTCACCGACTTCCCCGACCTGCTGCTGGAAAACTGCGCAGGCGGCGGATCGCGGTTCGACGCGGGTATGCTTTATTATTCACCGCAGATTTGGTGCTCCGACGACACCGACGCTATCGAGCGGCTGAAGATACAGTACGGCACTTCACTTTGCTACCCCTGCTCCTGCTTCGGCGCGCATGTTTCGGACAGCCCGAATCACTGCGTAGGCAGGATAACCCCGTTCAAGACCCGCGGTCATGTCGCAATGGTGGGAACGTTCGGATACGAGCTGGACATCACCAAGATATCCGACGACGACAAGTGGGAGATCAGAAAGCAGATCGAGGAATTCAACAAATACAACCCGCTGGTGCGCACCGGCGACCAGTACCGCATAGGCAATCCCTTTGACAACGACCGCTTTGACGCGTGGGAATTCGTCGCGAAGGACAAGAGCGAAGCGCTGCTGGAATATGTTCAGGTGCTGAAAGAGCCGAGCGTGTTCCTGCACAGGGTGCGTCTGATGGGTCTGGAAAAGGGCTGCTGGTATCAGCATGAGGAGACCGGCAGAGTTTACAGCGCCGAGGTGCTGATGAACAGCGGCTTTGACATTCCGTCGCTTTGGGGCGACTTCCAGAGCTATATCGCGCACTTCATCAAGGTGGAAAGATGATCGTATCTTTTGGGAGTGATTCATAATAAAAAGGCTGAAAATATTCATTGCATTACTCATCACCTGCGTATTATGCACCGGCTGTAAAGACGCGACCGGCTCTCTTGACAGCAAGGAGAAAGAATCGCTGATGAGCTTTCTGGTAAGCGGGGATTATATCGACGAGGAAGCGACCCTTTCCACCGACGGAATAGGCGAGGGCGAGCTTTTCGACTTCTACTGCGACGTAACGGTGGACGGCAGCCCCTGCAAAATGAACGTTCAGATGAACCGCAGGAAAGAAGCATTCCGCGTTTTCCGGATAACCATAAAAGATACGGAAAGCAATACGGTAAACAAGTTTGAGGTAAGCATAGACAGAAAGACCGCGGCTGTGTTGCTCTTTGAGGAATAACGCCACGGCGATCAGGTAGGTGCGCCATGTCTGAGAACAAGGTTTTTCTCCCCCGCCGCATATCCAAGACCCTCCGTGAGATCTACCGCCGGAGGATCACGGTAGTCTGCGCTCCCGACGGCACCGGAAAGACCACCCTCCTGCGGGAGTTCACCCGGCGGGCACGCCCGGAGGGCATTTCGCTGCGTATCATACGTTCCGCGAAAAGCTCCGGGGAGTGCTTCGCGCAGATAAGCGGACTCATCACCGGCGAGGAGCTTGACGAGCCGCTCACCGACCGCGAATTCGCCGCGCTGAACACGAGATTCAGCGCCGCCGCGCCAAAAAAGCCGCTGGTGATCATCGTGGACTGTGCAGCCGCCTGCCAGACGCTGTTCGGGAATCTGCGCACCGCACAGCTGCTTTCACAATGCAGCTGTGCGAGGTTCGTGTTTGTATGCGCCTCAATAAAGCCGGGCTACCGCCTGCTGGCGAAAAGCATGGATATCCTGATCATAGAACGCGAGCAGCTATGCATGAGCATCAACGAAACCGCCGAATTCATTGAGCGCTGCGGAGTATCCGCAAGCCCCGCCGAGGTTTACGCTGCCTCCGGCGGCGGTTTTCTCAACGCGCGGCTGTGCCTTATTCTGGCGCGGCAGGGGCAGGAGTTCGCGAATCTCACCACCGAGGGGCGAATTATCCGGGCGCTTTTCGGCAATGTGCAGCGCCCCTCGCCGGACTCCCTGTGGCTGCAAGGGGCGCTTATCGCGGCGGCGACATATCCTGTGCAGTCGGAGCAGTTCTGCCGCGACCTGCGCTCTTTCAGACCGATAACCGAGTTCTTCGGCGCTGAGCTTTTCACCCCGGAAAATATCCTTAACGAAATTGCAAAGCTGAACGAGATAGTCCCGCTTGCCGAGATAAACCGCCGCAGCCGTGAGATAAAGATACACCCGCTGCTCATGCATGCGGCGTACACGCTGTTTTTCCAGTTCCCGGAGAATGTCCGGCACGACATGCGTATCTGCTTTGCGCGGGAATACCTGCGCCGGGGGCAGCATTTTTTCAGCTTCTGCGAGTACTTTCTGGCGGGCGAATACGAGCTTGCCGCCGGGGTTCGCGTCCGGGAAACGATCTCCTACTCAATGCTGGTGAGATCCAGCCACCTGCTGCAAAGATTCGTGACCGGCTGCCCGCTGGACTGCAAGCCCATTATACCGCGGCTGCTGAGGATAACTGCGCTGCTTATGCACACCGACGCAAAGCCGCTGCTTGCCGGAAAGTTCCCGGAGATAACCACGCACATTGCCGCCTCCCCGGATTACGACTCCGCCGAGCGCAGGGTGCTCATCAGCTACGCCCACGCGCTGCGCACAAACGAGAATTTCTACGTCCTTGACAAAATGGGCGAAAGCATAAAGCGCGCCTACGACCTGTTTAAAAGCGGTCAGCGGTATGAGTCCCCGTCCTTCCCGTGGACGCTGTACTCTCCGTCGGTATTCTGCCTGCTGCACCGCCGGGGGTATTCGCTCCAGACGGAAAACGATCAGTTCATACGCTATCAGCACATGTACACCGAAATGCTGGGTCACGGCAGGTACGCGCAGCTTGTGTTCACCGGGGAAATGCACTATTTTCAAGGCGACCTTTCCGGCGGTCTGGAGAGGCTGTCCGCTGCGGTTTCCCTCTGCTCCGGCGGGAACGACGCCGCAATGAAGCTGGCGGCGCTGTTCTCAGCGGCGAAATGCTGCTTGTATCTGGGTGAATATCTGCGTTTCTTCGACCTGCTGGAGGAGATACACAGTATCGAACGCTCTCATATCGAGCAGGAGAACGGCGACTGCGCAAAGCTCTGTCTGGGAATGCTCCGCGCAATGCGGGGCGGCGGCATAGAGGACATGTGGTTCGCCCTCACCGCTGAGGAAAACGACATCATCTACAACCGCTACACAGCGCCGTATTTTGCAATGACAAGGGCGTTCTCCATGCTTGCCAGAGGGGAGAACGACAAGCTGGCGGACTGCTGCGAGGATTACATAAGGCTTGCCGAGGCTGCCGGTAACGAAGCCGCCGGTATCAAGCTGCGGCTGTACGGCGCGCAGGCGTTTCTGACTCTGGGCGACCACGATACTGCGATACGGGTGTTCAGCGAGGCTTTGGTGTCCGCAAGGGAGAACTCCACCCCGACCGTCCCGGCGGAGTTCTTTGCCATGTACCCGGACATTTTCACGCAGCTTTACCCGCTGGTTTCTGAGCCGCTGCGAGCGGACATAGACCGCATATCAGAAATGGGTTCTAAGCTGCGGCGGGGCGTGGAAGCGGTGCGCACCTACGAGATAACCTACCTTTACAACACGCGGTTGGAAAACTACGCTGAACATTATCTTGTGCCGCTGAACCGGCTCATGGACTCCACGGACGAGCTGCGGAGGTCTTTGGGACTTACACGGGCGGCATACTCCTACGCTATAATGGCGTCTTCGGGAGTGTCCAACGCTGAGATAAGCAACCTTTTCGGGGTCAGCAAGGACAGCATAAAAAGCAGCCTAAAACGCACCTGCGCCTCCGTTGGCGCGAAAAACCGCCGGGAGCTTATCGGGAAGATTCCTACCATGAAATAAAAACGGCTGCCTGCGTAACTGCAAGCAGCCGATTCTTATGCTTTACTTAATTCAGTTCAGTTCCTCTGGATCAGCCTTTTCCTCCGCCTCTTTGAGGCGCTTTTCGTCCAGACGGCTGAGGAAATCATTTCCGACGATCATTGCCGCCAGACAGATAAGCCCTATGCCGGTGAGGATAAGCCCGGTGCTAAGCCCCGCGGGGTAGAAATCCAGCACGATAGTGTGCTTGCCGGCGGTGACAGGAACGGTTATCAGCGAGTCGGAAAGGCAGGTCTTCCAGTTGACGTACTCGCCGTCTATCTTAACCGTCCAGCCCTCCTCGGCGGGAATGGTGGTGAACAGTGCGCAGTCCTCGGCGGCGTCCACGGTAAGCTCCAGCGTACAGCCGCCGGTGCGGGTAAGCGTCGTGGAGGAATTCAGCTCCTGCATTGTGCTGTTGAAGCGCTGGAGAGCCGCCTCGTCAATGTAATAGAACCACGCATTGGTGAAGTACACCGCCTCGTCCAGCAGCTTTAATTTCACCGTGAACTCCTCGCCCTTCTGGTATGTTCCGAGGTACTCTATGCTGTAATTCTCATACAGGAAGTAGTTGCCGCGGTAGATACCATTCACGAAAAGCTGGGTCTCCCGCTCGTATTTCGTCGGGAGATACATGTAGACAGGACCGTCAGCCTGCGCCGTCACGGTGTATTCTATCCACGCGTCAGCGTCCTTGTCGGACTTTCGGTAGCTGTAATGCGCGTCGGTGGTTGAACCTATGCGTATATTCTCGCTGTCGAACTCCACGTCGTCTATCGCCTTGAATACCGCCGTACCCTTGTTGCCGGAAAGCATAGACGCCAGCTTGTTCTGCGCCGTGAACGGCGAATACTCGTTGAGGTCATAGCCGATTATGCCGCTGTCCGCAAGGTACGCGATACCCAGCTCGTCTGAGTTCTTGTAAACCTTTATCGCCGTGTCCGTTTCCACCGGAACAGTTTCGGTATACGGGACGGTCTTTGGGTCGGTGGCGAACACATATCTCACGCCGAAAATGTCGTCGGTGAGCATTGTCGCGCCGTCGTATCTCGTGTAATGCTCACGCCCCGCGAACCCAAGGGATTTCAGCAGTTCTATCGCCTTCGCGTTGAGCGTGCTGGAGCTGTGGCTCATGCCGTACATGCGCAGCGCTATCGGGTCGTTCACGCAGCGGTGGAACGTCTTTTCCATGCGGTAGAACTCCGGATCCTGCTCGTGTATCTGGTCGGTGACTTCACGGGTCAGCGGAATGTCCCAGCGGTAGCTTTCACGGGTGGAGAAAATTATGTCGTCGTGCATTTGATACAGCGACTGGGCGGTATTCAGCCCCACCTCCGCGCAGACGAATGCGGTCAGTGCGATACACACCGGCTTTTTCAAGCCGTACTTTCGGTACACCCACGCAAGTATCATCACCGCCGCAAGTATCACCATCGGAACCGCAACAGTCAGCACCGGCTCATACTTCCAGCTATCGTTGTTGAGGTCAACGTAAAGCAGCATTGCCAGCAGCACCATGAACGCCGTGCCGAAGCTGCGTCCCTGCACATTTTTCAGCTTGTCGAAGGTCTGCGCGCCGAACACGATCAGCAGGAAGCTGATCATGAACGAATAGCGGTTAGGCAGCCAGTTAGGCATCTGCCCGCCGTGCCACAGCATGTCCACCGGGCGGATATACATGCACAGCACCATGAATCCGGTGAAAACCGCGCTTGAAATACGCTCGCGGGCGGTGAAGCGGCGGCAGGTGAAGTACATTACCGCGCACACCAGCGCCAGCGTTCCGCAGTACAGGACAGGCATTCCCTCCATGCGCACCGTGTCGTACTCCGTTGGGAACAGCTTGATGAAAATATCCGCGATATCAAAGTTCTCCGCCAGTGAATAGTCCGGCTCCGAGAACGCGAATTTACCGTTGGAAAGCGACTTGTACACCGGCAGTATCATGAAGCCGGACATCAGTATCGCAGTGACCGACCCCGCCCCGAACATGATGATCGTGCCGCAGTATTCCCCGAAGCACTTGTTTTTGCTCCTGCCCGAAGCGAGATACCACAGGAAATACAGCGCCGAGAAAATACCTATCATGTAGCCGATATAGAAATTCGCCACGAAAATATACACCAGCGACAGCACATACATCATGAATTTCCGCTTGTCGCAGATCTTCTCAATACCCGCGGCAACAAGCGGCAGAGCCACGATACCGTCCAGCCACATGGGGTTCATGGTCTGCACCACGAAGAACCCGCACAGCGCCCACATCACCGAAAAGGAAACGGAGGTCGTCCTGCCGCAGCCGCGGTGTCTGCGCAGGAAATACGCGCAGCTAAGCCCGGAAGCTCCCGCCTTTGCGAGTATCATGGTCATAAGTCCCTCGGTGATCCACTCCCGCGGGAACAGCCATACCAGCAGATTGAACGGGCTGGCTAGGTAATACCCGATTATCCCCATAAACTCCCCGGAGAGGTTTCTGCTCCAACTGTAAAAAAGGCTCTCTTTCCCGGCGAAAACGTCGTACATGTAGTCGTAGTAGTACACATACTGCGCATTCAGATCGAGGGAAAGCACCGAGCGCTCCCCGAAGGGCCACACCTGAAATATTATGTAGGATATGAACAGTATCGCCGGGGGCAGCAGAAATGACAGCCAGTACACCCGACTGTCCGCAATTATTTTTCCTGTTTTCCTTAGTATATTCAAAGCTCTGCTGCCTGCCGGCACAGAGCCGCTGTTATTCTCCATTTACGCTTCCTTTCCCCCGGATTTCCCCGTGGTGCGGGAGATTATATATCTTGGGCGCTGCTTGATTTCTTCATATATCTTCGACAGATAATAGCCTATCACGCCGATACCCACCATTACGCACGCGCCGGTGATTAGTATCAGCAGAATGACCGTGGAGAAGCCCTCCGCCGCCGTACCGCAGAAGTACTTAACCAGCGTCTGTATGCCGAGGATAAGCGCCAATACGCCGAACAGCACTCCCACCCATGTGATAAGGTGTATCGGCAGATTCGTGAACGAGGTTATGTTATTAACCGCGAACCGGAACAGGCTTTTCATGCTGAATTTGCTTTTCCCGGCGGCGCGGGGCTGCACGTCGAACTCCACCCGCTCTGTGGTGAAGCCCACCCAGCTGGACAGCGCCCGGAAGAACGTAATGCGCTCCGGAAGCTCGTTCAGCGCGTTTATCACCTTTCTGTCCATCAGCTTGAAGTCGCTTGCGCCGTCAAGATTTATCCCGGACGAGGATTTCATCAGCTTGTAGAAGCTCTTTGCGAACAGCTTGTGGAACAGCCCCTCCTTGCCGCGGGAGGCTTTCACCGCCTCGACCACCTCTGCACCGCCCTGCCACAGACGGTACATCTGCGGGATAAGCTCCGGCGGGTGCTGAAGATCGCAGTCTATCACCACGGCGCAGTCCCCGGCGGCGTTTTTCAGCCCGGCGAATATCGCGCCCTCCTTGCCGAAGTTCCGGGAAAAGCCTATCCCCCGGACGTTCGGGTCAAACAAACTGGCGTCTGTAATCTCTTTCCATGTTTCATCATGAGAACCATCGTCCACAAAGATAAGTTCATAGTCGATGTTCTCGTTCCGTAGTATTGCAGCAATAGTACCAGCAGTACGCCTTATATTCTCATGCTCGTTGAATGATGGAATTATCACGGACAGCATTCCGTTTCTTCACTCTCCTATGATTTTTACAATTACCGTTTTCTCACGGCAGCCGTCGAAATCCCCGTACATTATGTACTGTCTGGGACCCAGCTCCAGCCTGCCGTCGGTGATAGGCACGGTCACGCTCGAACCAAGGAGCATCTGCTTCATATGCGCCGCTCCCGCGCTGGAATAGTCCACCTTGTACTGGCTCTCGGTGGGGATTATCTTGCTCAGCATTGCCGACCAGTCGGAGAAAAGCTCCTCCCGGTCGTTTTCGAGGAACACCGCCGAGGTGGTGTGCTGAGAGAAAACAACGCAGATACCGTCGTTTATAAGGCTTCTCCGCACGCACTCCTCGATCTCGTAGGAAAGATTCAGAAACTGCTCGGTCTGCTCAGATGTGATTATCAATTGCTGCCTGTATGTCTTCATGATCTGCTCTCCTTTACTTTTCTCTTACTGTAAGGACTCCTGTCTCCAGTGCCGCGTGAAGCTGCTTCGCGCCGCCGCTGAAGCTGTATTTATAGCTGCCGGGGTAGCTTCCGTTGATAAGGTCGGTCTGAAGCTCTCCGGTCTTGGTTTCAAAATCCAGTGAAACGCTGCTTCCCTTCGGGAAAACAATTTCCGCGTTCCCCGTCCGCGACTGCACGCTGCTTCCGGGAATAACGCTGTAAAAGTCCAGCAGGATATCCCCGCTGCCGGTGGTAAGGCTGCACAGCGACCGCGTGTTCTCGGAGGTTATTTTTCCGCTGTTAGTCACCACAGTGATCTTCTCGCTGTCAACGTCGCCGAGGATAACGTCCCCGGACACGGTATATATCAGGATATCCCGGTAATACTCCCGCGGGAGATACAGATAAACGCCGTAATCCTCCGTGTCGCCGGCGAACAGTGAGATCACAAACTCGGTGCTTTCGGTTATCGACAGCGAATTATCGCCGGTTTCCACGGTCAGCGGAACGTCGCTTCGGTAGGTGAAGCGTATCTCGTCCTCCTCCCACGGGATTATCGTGACGTCTGTTTTCAGCAGGTCAATGCTGATGTATTCGCACAGCGGAAAGTACTTGTCGTCCTCCTTTGCCGTGCCGAGGCTCTGTCCCTGAAACAAAAACGCCGCAGCCGCAAAGACCGCCGCCAGTATTCCGGTGATAACGAGCCAACGGTTGATCCAGCGATCCGTAACGATCCCCTCCACATCAAATCAGTAGGGCTTCCACCCGCGCAGCAGGTCGCAGCGGCGCTTCACCTGCAGGAACAGCCGCGAAATGCAGAAGCCGGCTTTCACCGCCAGAAGTCCGCAGAACGCCGCACCGAATGCCGCGGCAAGTCCGCCGAACAGCATAAGCTCCGGCGAGAGCGAGGTCACGATAAACTGCGCATTGAACAGCTTCACCGCGAACCCGAAGAAGCATATCATCAGTCCTGCCGGAATCCCGAAAGCCGCCGCCGAAGCCAGCGCCAGCATTACTCCGAAAACCGCAATAAACAGCAGCGCATAGCCTGTCTTCATAGCCCATATCTTCAACGTAGTCAACGCTGTCACCAAAGTCACCGCCGTTCTGCCGTATCACCCCATTTTCGGGTGAGGAGCGGTATTATCATTCCGCCCAGCGCGTTACCGAGGATAACCACCGTCACAAACAGGACGTTCCGCCCGGAAAAGGTCTGCTCACCAAGCGCAGCGCCGTTGTAGAACGAGTTCGCTATCGAATGGTCGAACCCGCAGAAAATAAACGTGGGTACACACAGAAACACTCCCAGCTTCTGCCCGCGCCGCCATAAATCTACCGCGAGGAACATCAGCAGCCCGCACAGCACCGAGGACAGCGCCCATTTCTGCGGCTCTGCCGCCAGCTTCGCGGCATAGGAGCTTCTTGCCGCCTCTGCGATATCCGGCAGGCATAGGCTCACAAGGCAGCCCATTGCAAAGGTTGCCGCAAGATTCACCGCCAGTATCAGCAGGACGTGCAGAATATACCTCCAGTTGCGGAAGTCGTTGGCGATATAGCCCACCTTTCCGGTGTACAGGTTGAAGCCGTATTCGCATATCGCGAAAAGTCCCAGCGAGAACAGCAAAGCCCCCGCCCACATATATCCGGCTTTGGTGCTTGCTAGAAGCACACAGCCGCCTATCGAGATCAGTATACCAGATAACACTGATTTCTTTATATCTTCAAGCATAGAACCTCCGGTTCCGGGTCGTTATTTTTTATCTAGCAGCGCCACGCACTCCACATGGCTCGTCCGGGGGAACAAATCGAACGGGCGCACCTTATTTACGCTGTAACCCAGCTCGGAAAGCCGCTTGCAGTCCCGCGCGGCGGTCGCCGGGTTGCAGGAGATCATCACGATCCTCTCCGGGGACATAGCTGCGCATGCGGTAAGGGTGTTGTCGTCACAGCCCTTCCGCGGCGGGTCAAGGATTATCACGTCCGGTTTTTCCCCGGACTTCTCCAGCCTTGCCACGCACTCTCCTGCGTCGGCGCATATAAATTCCGCGTTGGTTATGGAGTTCCGCGCGGCATTTTCCTTGGCATTCTCCACCGCCTGCGGCACTATTTCAGCACCGATAATGCGCTTCGCGGACTTAACACTCTTGCCGCACGCAGACATAGACAGTCCGATCGTACCCGCGCCGCAGTACAGGTCGAGCACCGTTTTGCCCTCCGGTTCGGCAAATTCCGCCGCTTGACGGTAGAGAGCCTCCGCCGCCGGAGTGTTCACCTGATAGAAGGATTTCGGGGAGATCTCCACCGAAACTCCGCACATCACGTCCGAGATAGTCGGCTTACCGCAGAGGGTGATCTCCTCCTCGCCGAGAATAACGTTAGTGCGCTCACGGTTGATGTTCAGCACCACCCCGGTGACCTGCGGGAACCTCTCTGTAACGCTCCGCGCCAGCCTTGCGAACTCCGGCACTTTTCTCCGGGCGACAAGGCACAGGCAGATCTCTCCGCTGTAATGACCCCGGCGCAGGTAAATATGCCGCAGAACACCCTCGTGCTTCTCCTCGTTGTAAACTGAGATATGCAGCTTGTCCGCCTGCTCGGTGACGAACGCGGTGATCTGTGCGAACAGCTCCGGCTGAAGCGCGCAGCGTTCCACCGGAATTACCCGGTGAGAGCGCTCCGAAAAGAAGCCGCAGACGGTTTTTCCGTCCTGCTTTGCCACGGGCATTTGCAGCTTGTTGCGATAGCCGTTGCAGTTATCGCTGCCGCGTATCGGCAGGATTTCCGGCGAAAGTCCCCCGATACGGCTGAACGAATCCCGCACGAAGCCCTCTTTAGCGCGCAGCTCCGCTTCATAGGATATATGCCGGAAGCAGCAGCCGCCGCATTTCCCGTAAACCGGGCAGTAGTTCTCTATCCGGTCGGGAGAGGGGGTGATGATCCCCTCCGCCCTGCCGTATGCGTAGCTTTTCAGCACCTTCACGACGCGGCAGGAAATAACGTCCCCGACAGCGGTGAACGGCACAAATACTGCCATTCCCCCGCCGGAAGAACCGTCCTCGCTGAAATGCCCCACGCCGCTGCCCTCGTTGGTGAGGGCGGTGATCTCAAGGGTGATCAGATCGTTCTTAGCAAGCGGCATTAGATCTCACCGAGGCTCTTTGCCTTGAGGTACGCATTGATGAACCCGTCAATATCGCCGTCCATTACCGCTTGGATATTGCCGCTTTCGAAGCCGGTTCTGGTGTCCTTAGCAAGGGTATAGGGCATGAATACATAAGAGCGTATCTGGCTGCCCCATTCGATCTTGAGCTGCTCGCCCTTGATATCGCTGATCTTTTCGAGGTGCTCGCGCTCCTTGATCTCCACCAGCTTGGACATCAGCATTTTCATACAGAACTCTCTGTTCTGCACCTGCGAACGCTGGGTCTGGCAGGCAACGACGATACCCGTCGGCTTGTGGATTAGGCGCACCGCAGAGGAGGTCTTGTTGATGTGCTGACCGCCCGCGCCGCTGGCTCTGAATACTTCCATTTCGATATCCTCGTCGCGGATCTCAACGGAAACGTCCTTTTCGATCTCCGGCATTACCTCCACGCTGGCGAAGCTGGTGTGTCTGCGCCCTGCCGCGTCAAACGGGGATACGCGCACCAGTCTGTGAACGCCGTTCTCCGACTTCAGAAAGCCGTATGCGTTATACCCTTGAATGTGTATCGAGGCGCTCTTGATACCCGCTTCTTCGCCGTCCAGCATGTCAAGTATCTCCGTCTTGAAGCCGTGACGGTCTGCCCACTTCATGTACATTCTCACCAGCATGGAAACCCAATCCTGCGCTTCCGTTCCGCCTGCGCCCGCGTGGAAAGTAAGGATAGCGTTAGAGTTGTCGTATTCACCGGTGAGCAGGGTTGCCAGCTTCTGCTCCTCATATTCGGTCTTTACCTTTTCCGCAAGCTCCTTTACCTCGTCAACGGCACTTTCGTCGTTTTCCTCCTCGGCAAGCTCTATCATGGCGAGAACGTCTTCATGGTTGGTTTTCAGCTTGTTGAAGCTTTCAATGGTATTTTTGTACTGTCCCATCTGCTGCTGGATAGCCTGGGCTTTCTCCGGATCGTTCCAGAATGACGGCTCGGTGGATTTCATCTCCAGCTCGTCCAGCTTGATCTTGATCCCCTCAAGGTTGAGCGCGCCCTTTAATTCTTCTATCTGCGGTGTGAGCGCTTCCATCGCAAGTCTTGTTTCGTCGTACTGTATCATAGCTTCTCCTGTAACAATTAATAGAGTTAAGTATTTTCAATTATAAAATACCCATTATCTTATATAGTATATCACAAATCTGTTTATTTTGCAATACCCGCAGGGGAGTTTTTTGAAATCCCTCTGAAAACAAGACGCCACGGCATTTTCATGCTGTGCCGTCGTTTCGTTACAGTCGGCGTTTTTATAGCAGAAAGAATAAAATGGGACTTTCAATTGCCGTTTTTCCAAAAAGACTCGGCAGGCGCTGATACATCGGAGCAGTTTTTGATCCACGCCCTCCCGCGGAAGGCGACGTCCGTCCCATGCGATCTATCAGGGGCGGCAGTTCCCATTTCAATCCACGCCCTCCCGCGGAGGGCGACCTGTTCACTGACTACAAACGCGCGCCCACTCCTGCAATTTCAATCCACGCCCTCCCGCGGAGGGCGACACAGAGAATAACACTTTATAACGGCATTGAGCTTATTTCAATCCACGCCCTCCCGCGGAGGGCGACTTAAACATCTGCACCGAGCTGGGGACGAGCGCCCCATTTCAATCCACGCCCTCCCGCGGAGGGCGACGGTGGCGGAGGCTGCCGGTCAGCTCGGTATCCAATTTCAATCCACGCCCTCCCGCGGAGGGCGACGCAGAGGATTTTTTATCAGTCCGCAAAAATCTGTATTTCAATCCACGCCCTCCCGCGGAGGGCGACGTTTTCAGGGTGATAATCTTGACGAACTGATACAATTTCAATCCACGCCCTCCCGCGGAGGGCGACTTTACAACGCTTTAGGGTACAACGTTGATGCACTATTTCAATCCACGCCCTCCCGCGGAGGGCGACTCAAGTGCCTTACAAGCGACAGTTAAATTATCAATTTCAATCCACGCCCTCCCGCGGAGGGCGACCTAAGAGCCTGGCTTCTAAGCTGGGGGACGGGCTATTTCAATCCACGCCCTCCCGCGGAGGGCGACTTAACGCTCCTACCCAGTGCTTACGGTAATGATTATTTCAATCCACGCCCTCCCGCGGAGGGCGACTTAACGCTCCTACCCAGTGCTTACGGTAATGATTATTTCAATCCACGCCCTCCCGCGGAGGGCGACCTTGGTATAATCGTCATAGCCTTTGAACCAGTCAAATTTCAATCCACGCCCTCCCGCGGAGGGCGACCATAATCATTTAACTTTTAGGTGTGATGAGTGCATTTCAATCCACGCCCTCCCGCGGAGGGCGACTCTTTTCGGCTCTCCAGATGTACTTAAACGCATTAAATTTCAATCCACGCCCTCCCGCGGAGGGCGACCGCAGATAATTGAGGCGGTTTTCAATGCGTTAATTATTTCAATCCACGCCCTCCCGCGGAGGGCGACCATGCACGCACTTAAACTCGACCCCTGCCTTCTTATTTCAATCCACGCCCTCCCGCGGAGGGCGACCCCTGTTACGAGCATTTTACAAGTGCGTCTGGAATTTCAATCCACGCCCTCCCGCGGAGGGCGACGC
>CAMCFA010000007.1 GCA_945873955.1 uncultured Clostridia bacterium
TGTTGGGCGGGATATTTCAAGCTCCGTTGAAGCCTGCTCGGAGCTTACCTTTTTGACTTTGCGCAGCTCTTTCATTCGTGCCGCAAAATTGGTTAGTAATGTTTGAGTGTCCATGTTATACCCCTTTCAGGCAAAATGCACAAATTGCGCATTTGTAATTAATCATAATTTACAATATTTCAAAATGCGTGTAAATCACGGTTGACGGTAAGCCTGTTTGTGGTGTATAATAGAAAATACGCTATTATTCAAGCTGTTGTTAAATACGATTTTCTAACCGTCGGCTTATTATAGCACATTTGCTGCGAATAGTCAAGAGCACAAAGCAGAGTAATAGTGCAATTCAAGAGAAATAGGTGTTTCAATGTAGCATACAAAAAGCGTTCAATACGCTAACTTGATTTTGTAAAAGGGAGATAACAAGATAAAAGGAGAATATTTTTTCTTGGAGGCTCACCATGAAAGACAACTTTACAACTGAATACAAGATTGGCAACACGACTTATGTTGTGACCACACAATTCAACCCCACAGCCGCCGAAACCGTGCTTGATGTAGTCCAAAGACTTGTCACGCGGGAACTGGAAATTGTATCTTAATCGGCATTGACAGAATTCGGCGGCTGTGCTACAATAATAGTGCATTAGCCGCTGATTTTGTCGGAAAGTGAGGGTAAAATGTTAGACAAAATTACAGCGCTTTACTGCCGCCTTAGCAACGATGATGATTTGCAGGGCGAAAGCAACAGCATTACAAACCAGAAAGCAATTCTGAAAAAGTATGCCGATGATAATGGCTTGACCAACACCGCATTCTATGTAGATGACGGTTTCAGCGGAACAAACTTTAACCGTCCCGACTTTATTCGTATGATTGATGACGTAAAAGCGGATAAAATCAGCACGATAATCACAAAGGATTTGTCACGCTTTGGACGAGATTATCTAATGACCGGTCAGTATATCGAGATGATTTTGCCCGACTATGGTGTCCGCTACATAGCTATCAACGACGGCGTTGACACGCTCCGTTCAGAGAACGAGATGATGGTATTCAAGAACGTGTTCAATGACTGGTACGCCCGCGATACAAGCAAGAAGATTAGGGCGGTATTCAATGCAAAAGGCAAGTCCGGAAAGCCGCTGACAAGCCACCCGCCGTATGGTTACAAGAAATCCGAGGCAGATAAGTTCGTGTGGGAAGTTGACGAGGAGGTTTCGGCGGTTGTTCAAAGCATTTTTCAGATGTGCATTGACGGATTTGGTCCGTCGCAGATTGCGAGATTGCTGAAAGAGAGAAAAATCCTTACTCCGACGGCGTATTCGCAGCTCCAAAAGGACGGAAATATCACGGCGAAATATCCGTACAATTGGTCAAGCAGAACAATCGACAATATGCTAGAACGTCCCGAATATGTCGGCTGCACAGTTAATTTCAAGACTCAGCGCAAGTCCTACAAATGCAAGAAAATGGTCAAGAACACCCGCGACAAGTGGGTTGTTTTTGAAGGTACTCACCCTGCAATCATCTCCCGGCACGACTTTGACTTAGTGCAGGAAATTCGCAAACACAAGAACAGACCGCAGAAACACTCGGAAGTGAACCCGTTCTCGGGAATGGTCTACTGCGCCGACTGCGGCAAACTGATGTACCTTTGCCGTTCAAAATCCCATACGCCGGAGCAGGAGCACCTTAAATGCAGCTCTTACGCCAATAACCAAGAGGTCTGCTCAGCGCATTTCGTGAGGACGGCGGTTCTTAGAAAGATTGTTCTTGCAGAGCTGAACGGAATTATGAGCGTGGTCAAAGAACATGAGCAAGAGTTCGTGCAGATGGCTCTCGACAACTCATCACAGCAGCAATCCGCAGAACTCAAAAGCGCAAGGAAACAGCTTTCGCAGGCTGAACGGCGCATAGCGGAAATCGACAGGCTGTTCATTAAGCTCTATGAGGACAATGTTTCGGGCAAAGTGTCGGACGAGCGTTACACCGCAATTTCCAAAACCTACGAGGACGAGCAGAAACAACTTAAAGCAAAAGTCCCCGAATTGACGGAATTTATCGCGGCAAGGGAACAGAAAACAGCGGATACGGCAAAATTCGTGGAGATAGTACACAAGTATTCCGAGGTCATCGAGCTAACGCCAACGATAATGCACGAGTTCGTGGAGAAAATCGTTGTTCACGCTCCCGACAAGTCCAGCGGACATCGCACACAGCGGATAGACATCTACTGGCGGTTTAATGTGGCGGTTTCGACCACTACTGCAAACAGGCTTGACTACCAGCCGAAAAGAAGAAAGGCTGAGTGAGCGGTCACATAGCCTTTCAAAACTTCTTTATTCGCCCCGCCCTTTTGTTCACTCTGTTGTGTTATTGAATGCAGTATAAAGAGTTTCCAGTTCGGGGCGGCATAAAAGAAAGATCCTGCCCAAAGTCGGGTCGAAATGCGTTCCGATAGATTCTTCGATAATTGAAAAAGCCTCGTCGAAAGAGTATGCGTCCTTGTAACAGCGCTTGCTTACCAAAGCGTCGAAAACATCTGCAAGCGCCATTATTCTTGCCTCAACAGGAATTGCTTCGCCCGCAAGCCCTTCGGGATATCCCGAACCGTTCCATTTCTCGTGGTGATAGTGGGCTACATTCTCGGCTACGGTTACAAAACGCGGGGCTTCAACTCCGTCAAGGATCTGTTTCACTATTCTGGCGCCCTCGGCGGAGTGTTTTTTCATCTCGTTGTATTCTTCGGGCGTGAATTTTCCCTGCTTACGGAGAACTCTGTCCTCAACCGCAATCTTGCCTAGATCATGCATAGGTGCCGCACGGATCACGTCTTCAAGCAGGTGTTTCGGGAGAAAGTCATTCTCGCTGTTAAGCCTTGCCGCAAACACCTCTACGACCATACTGGAGCGTTTTATGTGACCGCCCGTGGACAAATCACGGCTTTCCACCATAGCCGCCATTCCCATCACCGTCATGGTCTGTATATACCGAATATGGCGGGTCTGCTCCTCTATCCGTACCGCAAGACCCTTTCGTAAATCCTCCAGCTCGAGAATGCGGCAGATCCTCGAAATCATCACATTCACCGCAAACGGCTTTGTTATGAAGTCCATCGCGCCTTTTTCAAGGCAGAGGCTCTCTGTCTTAGGGTCGTTATCTGCTGTAAGAAAAACGATCGGGATATCCTTGCGTTCGGGATTGTCGCGGATCCTCTCCATCACATCAAATCCGTCCATATCAGGCATATTGATGTCCAGCAGGATAAGGTCGCAGGTGTTGTTCTGCAGGAATTTCAATGCCTGCGAACCGGAAGTCACGGCTGTGACCTTAAACAAATCGGAAAGCACATTTTTGGCAGCAGCCAGACTGGTTTTGGAGTCATCAACTATAAGTATGTGATACATTGAATTACCTTACTTTCTAATAAACAGTATTCCAAATGTGTTCGGCCCGCAGTTGCTTGAAATAGTGGCAGACGCTTTGGTTACTGTCAAATTATCGAACGAAAAAACTTTTTCCGCTTCCCCTTTTATAAAATCGATCATCTTGGTACTACAACCCGCATGAGTAATATACGCCGCGTTTTTTTCAATGGTTTTCGGGTTGCGGAGCGTTTGCTTAATGTAACGAATGCAGGCTTTTCTATAACTGCCAAACGTTACCGACTTCATTACCAATGCGCCGTCTTTCATTTCGAGAATGGGGTGGATATCAAACGCGGTGCAGATCTTCTTCGCCTTTTCGGAAACTCTTCCGTTTCGGTAGAGAAAGTCCACGCTCTCTGCAATAAAGCTGGTAGAAACTTTGTTCTTCAGCACCTCGAGAGCAGATAGGATCTCGTCCACCGAAGCCCCGCTCTCCGCCATTTCCACCGCTTTGACCACCAGATGTCCCATTCCCGACGAAAGATGCCACGAGTCGAACAGGTGAATACGGCGGACATATTCCGCGTCCATTCCGTCAAGCGCTTTCTGTGCCCTCTCAAAAGCAACGCTTATTTTTCTGCTGGTGGTCACCATAATGATTTCGTCATATTTCGCAAGATTCTGCTCAAATATAACTCTGTACTCTTCCGGCGACGGCACTATTGAAAGAGTCTTTTTACCTCCGCTTATGATGTATTCAATAAGGTTTTCCGAGGTAATTTCGCTTGTATCGGCGAACACTCCGCTGTCGGTTTCCACTGAGAAATAGACGATATCGACATTGTGCTCCAAAAGCCATGATTTCGGCAGGTCGCAAATACATTCAGCCAGGATCCTGATCCTTGGGCGTTTAAGATTAGTCTGCTTGTCCATTCCTGTCACCGTCTTTCAGTTTGTCTGCAATACTGTCTGCCTTACTGCAAGCCTCGTCGTACTCAAAATCCTCGGCGGAGTTCTTAACATCATCAAATAACTGTTCCAAAGCAACTCCATTACAGGATTTTCCGGCAGCGTCCCCGCACAGTTCAACGATCGCGTCGCCATCAAAGCCTTCGCAGGCAGCGCGGATCTTTTCGATCAGGCTCTCAACCTCTTCAAGCGGGATTTCGGTGAGCTGTTCCGGCGGTATTGCGTTTTTTGGGGGATCCTCCGCCTTTTGCGGCTTATGCTTTGCGAGATACTCCGCACCAAGCGACGCCACTTTCTCGTACATTTGGAGCAGGTACTCGTTTTTCTCCTCGATCGGTTTGTAGTTCCCCGCCTTGCCTGAAAGCTCCAACTCTTTTGCAAGCTCGGAAAGCGTCTTAGAACCAACGGTAAGCGAGGTGCTTTTCAGAGCGTGTACTTCAATGATGTAGTTCTTCCACGACTTCGTATCGAAAAGCTCCCGTATGTATTTACGCTTTTGCCCGCTTTTTGTAACATACATCTCAAGAATTTCAAGATATGCCTCTACATCTCCGCCTGTGTAGAATATGCCCACCTCCGGGCTGAACATATCGCTTCCCCCGCTGCCGTCGGTCAGTGCAGCCCTGCAATTTTCCTCGACATATTGTGCGTCAGATGTCGGCGCTTGGATAAGCTCATGGGGAAGCCAGTTTTTCAGTATCCTGTCCAGAGCGCTCAATTCGATCGGCTTTGCTATAAAATCGTTCATTCCCGCTTTAATGAATGTCTCACGAGCTCCGTTCACCGCATTTGCCGTAAGCGCGATGATAGGAAGATTTTTGTAGTAGTCACCCTCCATTTTCCGGATAATACTCGTTGCTTCAACGCCGTCAATTTCGGGCATCATGTGATCCATAAAGACGATGTGGAAATCCTTTGACCGCAGCAGGGAAATGGCTGTCTTTGCGCTGTCCGCTGTGATTACCTGCATATTATACGGACGCATAAGACCCGCCGCTACCTTGAGGTTGATCGGGTTGTCGTCCACAATGAGGACGCGGGCTTTCGGCGCAGTAAAGCGGATCGTGGTATTCCTGCGTTCGCCTATGTTTGTGACAATGTTGTCGTGGTTGAATATCGCCGCAACCGATAAGATGTAGAAGGGCTTATACATAAACTTGATCGGGCTGGGAAGCTCAATTGCGTCAAGCCGATCCTGTATAACAACGACCTCTCTTTTTTTGGACTGACTGATAAAGAATTCGCTGTTTTCTACATAGTGCTCCTTGAGAACGAAAACGTGCGAAAATGTTTCCTCGGCGAGCGCTTTTTTCAGATCCTCCATTGAAGAATAGATCTGAATATCAGTATGCAGTGTTTCACTAAGCTCACGGACAAGAAGCTCGTACTCGCTTGCGGTGCGCGGATTGTCGTACTTGGAGAAGTCCACATATCCCGCCGCGCGGATCTTATCCGCGTCATTTATCGTAATGAACGGCTTGGGGTCGCTGACCTTAAGCGGAATAACGAACTTAAATTCAGACCCATTTCCGTACTCGCTGGTAACGTTGATAAAGCCGCCCATTTGCGAGATCAGCCGCTTGGAAATGGCAAGCCCCAGTCCCGTACCCTCCACGGAGCGGTTTTTCTTCGTGTCCACCTGCTGGAAGCTGGAAAAGATCTTCTCCAGATCCGCCTCGGTGATACCGATACCCGTATCCGATACAGATACTGTGAGGTTTATGCCGTAGTCGTGCTTCGTCTGGGATATCCTAATGGAAATACAGCCCTCGCGCGTGTACTTTATCGCATTTGTCACCAGATTGATGAATACCTGACGAATGCGTATCTCGTCACCCACCAGTCCCACAGGGATATCCGGGTCTGCGTGGAAGATGATCTCCAGTTTCTTGTCACCCTTTCGGGTAACCGCCATATTTATAACATCATTGATCGTGGAGGCGATGTTGAAGGTGTCCTCTATAAGCTCCATCTTGCCGGATTCGATTTTTGAGAAGTCGAGAATGTCGTTAATAATGGCAAGCAGGCTCCGACCCGAATTCTGGATATTGAAACAGTTTTCCCGAACGGTTTCGCTGATGTCACGTTCGCGAAGAATAAGCTCCGTCATACCAATAATCGCATTCATCGGGGTGCGGATCTCGTGACTCATATTTGCAAGGAAGCTGCTTTTGGAGATGTTTGCGGCTTCTGCCTCAGCCAATGCGTCGTCAAGTGCAGCGGAACGCCTTGCAAGATAATTCGTGATATACCAGCCCAGAAATGCAAAGCAGGTCAGAATAAGCAGCGTCAGCACAGCTTCCGGAATTGCCGCAAACAAATAGTCGGGATCAAGGATCTTGGTCGTTAATCCCGGAACCGTTCCCACAAAGCACAGAACAGTAGTCACTAAATAAAAGCGCCTGCTTTCGTACATCGCCGCAATTATCATCGGCACAACAAACGCGCTGAATACGATAAAGAAGACGTAGTGCGAATAAGTAACGCCCGTCATCATCATCAGCAGCCCTGCCATCAGCACATATTTTTCCTTGTAGATGCCGGTCTTAAACAGTATTGTCACCAATCTGCTAAGAAAAAGCATGCTGAAATTAAAAAGAGATGTTAAAAGCAGGTACCGAAAAAACATCCAATATACCTTGCCGTCCTGATAACCGGGATTCCCTGTCTTGTAAAGAACAATATTCGTAACGATCTCGATCAGGAGTATACCCAGCGCCAGAAACCACTGAGTGTTTCTCAGCAGTCTGTTGCATCGACGTATATTTTCTTCGGATTGGCGGATCACATTCATATCGCATCTCCTATTCTGCAAATCAATCTTGGCTGTAAATTAATTATAATACAAATCTTCCCGTTTGTAAAGTGGATTATCGGATTTTATAAAAATTTAAGTAATCAGATAAAAATCTGTTGATTTTTCGTTTTAGATGTGGTATACTTTTTGCAAGCAGCAATTATACACTGTAATTATTTTTGCTGAACTTTCCAATGACGCAGAGGGCAGAAAGAAAGGGCATGATCATGAAGACGATACTGATTGTTGATGACGATAAAGTAAGCTTATATACCGCCAAAACGGTTTTAAGCGAACATTATCGCGTTATCACGCTGACGCGCGGTTTGCAGGCTCTCACATACCTGGACAAAAATGTATGCGACCTTATATTACTGGATATCAATATGCCCGAAATGGACGGATTTGAGGTTTACTCTAAAATCCGCAGGAAGAATGGCTGCGCCGATATTCCGATCATCTTCCTTACGTCCGATAACGACGCTTCAACGGAAACACGCTGTTTCGAAACAGGCGCTATTGACTTTATCGCAAAGCCCTTTGTCCCGAGCGTTATCCTATCCCGTGTGGGCAGAGTGCTGGAGCTGGAGGATCTGCGGAAAAGTCTTGCCGATCGTCTTGAGGAAAAAACTCAGGAAGTAACCGAGATCAAAACCAGATCCCGCCAGGACGCTTTGACGGGCTTATGGAACCGTGCCTACACCGAGGAAAACGTCAACCGCCTTATCTCCGAAGGCGCCGCAGGCGCACTGCTGATGATCGATATGGATAATTTTAAGGCGATAAACGATAATTACGGGCATATTGCGGGCGATAAAACTCTTATGATGTTTGCACAGACGCTGGAAAAGTACGCCGGTGACGGCGATATCCTCTGCCGGATCGGCGGCGATGAATTTGTGGTATTCGTAAACGGACTGACTTCCAAGAGCGAAATAAGCGATCGCGCTTCGGATATCATCTCCGATCTCTGCGCAAAGCTTGACGAATGTAAATTCGAGACAAATTCATCTGTATCGATCGGTATTGCACAAACGCCCGGGGACGGTATGGATTTCACCAAGCTGTACAATTGTGCTGATAAAGCGCTCTACTATGTAAAACAGAACGGCAAGAATTCCTTCCACTTCTTCAGCGATAAGAGCGAGGACGAAATAAGACGCTCCGCCACCAACGTTGACCTCGGCTACCTCGGGGATATCCTCAGCCGTTCAGACAGCGGAAACGGCGCATTCCTTCTTGACTTCGACAACTTCCACCATGTATACAACTTCATCAGAAGATTTGTGGAGCGAAGCGGCAGAGATGTACAGACCATACTTTTCACGCTGTCCAATGCCGACGGCACGGACGAACCCGCTGTCGAGGAAACCGAAGCCGCAATGGAGATGCTTGACAACGCGATTTTCACTTCTTTGCGCAGAATAGACGTTTCGACCCGATATTCCAGCCGGCAGATGATCGTGATCTTAATGGACGCAAACGAAACAAACGGCGATATCGTGGCACGGCGTATAATCTCTTGTTTCAAGAAGCTCTTTCATAACGAAAAAATCAAGCTCGACTACGGGATCACCAAGCTGGAGGGGAAAACCGCAACAGCCCGTACATCTGATTAAAAGCGAAGCCCGATCGATACATCACACCCAAAACCTTTCCTTCAAGGAGCGCTGACATGACCTCTTCCCCGCGGGCTTTTTCGGTAAAATCTGACTTATTGTTCTGCTTGATTTTTGGCGCGTCTTTGGCGTTGCAACCGTTCTGGTGGGATCAGTTTTTAAAAACACAGCGCATTTGTGCAACAAAGTTATGGGGTTCTCTAAAAACCGGGACACGAGCAGATGATACAAGTCATAGAAAAGCTGCCGTGAAGGAGGTTTTTAGAGGTTCCCTTATTCCAATTTTCCGAACAGCAGCGCTTGTTTGTTTCACCCAAAACGCCGGACATTGTCGGCGCTTTTTTGGCTAAATCGCATATTTTATCCGGGTGAAGCCAATTTTATGGACTTTTTTTGGAAAATGTGTTATAATGAAATGAGTAAAGAATATTGAGGGTTAAACATTCTTTTGGAGCACATAACCATCTGAACAGACCCATTATCATACGTTTATGGGAAATTCGGTGCGCTGAATTCCCATTTTTCATTTTGGGAGAAACGCTATGTTTTTCAGAAGCATTACAATAAACGATTACGATCTGGTGTGGAAATACTGCTCCCGATACGGTGAAAATTCCTGCCAGCACTCGTTCATAAATATGTTTACCCTGTTTGAGAAGTACGGCTCTGAGATCTCTGCCGATGATGATTTTCTCTATGTACTCAGAGGTCATCTCTGCACCGAAAACGAAAGAGTGTATCTTTTTCCTATGGGCGGCGGCGACGCAAAATCAGCCGTGGAGCGTATCCTCGAGGACGCCCACTCACATAGCGCCAGAGTCCGCTTTGAAACCGTCACCTCTGAAAAGGCGGCGTGGCTTGAAAGAGAATTCCCCGGCGTATTCAGTATCAGGGAGAACAGAGATTATGCGGAATATATTCATCTTTCCGATAATCTTGCGAATCTTCCGGGAAAGGCTTTTGCTTCAAAGCGATACGACGCAAACCTGTTCCGCCGGAAATACGAGGGCAGAATGAGCGAAATCATTATCACAAAGGAACATATCGCTGAGATACTTGATTTTGAGCGCAAATGGCTCTGTGAAAACCAAGAATCCCATGACAAAGAGGCGCTTGAGCTTGAATACAGAGAGATAGAATTGCAGCTCAAATACTTTGACGAGCTGAAAATATCCGGGCTTATCATCAGAATTGACGGTATAACGCAGGGCTTTGTTTACGGCGCGCCTATAAGCGATAGCTGCTATGATGTGCTTATAGAAAAAGGAAACCGGGAATTCAATGACATATACCGTATTCTTCATCAGGACATAGTAAGGCTGTGCGCCATGGACTACAAATACATAAACAGAGAAGAAGACGTAGGTGCAGAGGGGCTTCGCAAGGCAAAGCTGTCATACAAGCCCGATATACTGATGAATAAATTTATCGCGGCAGAAATATAGTTATCGGAGGTCTCAATAGTGAAAGTAAAGATAAAAAAAGAATACACTGCAACGCTTGGGCTGCTGCTTATAACAGTCTGGGCGGCTTTGCAGTACGTTTTCCTGCAAAATGTACCCGACACGGTTTCGACATTTTCCTTTATGTTCATCACGAACCTTGTGGGTCTTTTTGTCCTTGCGGCGGCGCAGGCGCCAAAACTAAAAAAGATAAACAAACAGGTACTGAAAAAAGGCTTGCTCCTTTCGGTGGAGCTGATAGGCTTCAACTTCTTTATGATAATAGGCTCAAAGGGTATAGACTCTGTTATCGTATCAAGCCTTATTTCCATGTACTTCATTTTTGTAACGCCTATCCTGCTTATTTTACGGAAACGGGTAAGCTCCCGGTCTATGATATCCTCTGTCGTGGCTGTAATTGCGCTTCTGCTTCTGTTCAATGCCGACACCGATTCGTTTTTCACTTCAAAAAACGTTATCTTCCTGCTGATCGCCGATATTTTCTTCGCCGCTTATGTTGTGACGATCTCTGTTGTAGGTGAAAAAGAAGACTCCTCAGTTCTCACCATATCCCAGATGATGTTCTCCTGCGTTTTCTCATTTGCGGGGTGGCTTATTGAAATCAGCATAGGTCAGGGAAGCTTTTCGTTTCCGAATGATATGATGTTCTGGATAACCGTTGTGTTCTTTGGTATCTTCATCAGAGCATTGTATGGAATTATTCAGGTCAACTGCCAGAAACACGTCAAACCGGTAAACGCTTCCCTCATTTTCTCCTCAGAGATCATTATTACCCTGCTGTGCAATCCCCTTATGTCGAAGCTCATGGGTACCGATTACACCCCCGCAACAAACTATCAGATAATCGGCTGTGTGCTTTTCGTTATCGCTGTACTTATTGTTGACGATAACGTTATGGGACTTATCGGCTACACCGATATGGACACGACTACATATACTGATGAGAACGGAAAAGAGCGGGTGCAGTCCACCCTATCGAAAAAGCTCACGAACATGACGCTTATAATCAGCATGGTCGCGCTTGTCATACCGACGGTCATCTGCTTAAGCGCTATTTCAAGTATCAGAAACACCGCCGTTGACAAAAGCACCGAGCTTGGACAGGACGCGGCTTCGCTGAGCGAATCAGCGCTTCGCCAGGAGCTTGAATATGAGCTGACAAGCACGGCGGCAGACAAGGCAATGCTGGCTGAATCCAAGCTGAAAGCCTACATCACATCTGCTCAGTACGCTGTGGAACAGGCTTTGGATATCTATAACAACCCGTCGGACTATCCCGAAAAAGAGGTAATGTATCCGGTCAAAGAAAATATCGGGATATGGGCTATGCAAAGACTTATCGCTGATGAAAGCATACAGTATTCTGACGTAGAGGAAGAAAACAAGCTCCTTGGAAATCTGGAAGGCATCTTCGACGCGATAGTAAAACACAGCGACAACATCTCGACCATATACATCGGCACGGAAACCGGGCTTATCATCAGCTACGACCCCAACTCCGAATACGCCGAGCTGGGCGTGGAAAATTACTATGAATTCAGGAACTCCGACTGGTACACTGAGGCAAAACAGGCAAAAGCGCCTATCTTCACCAAAGCATATCAGGACAGCTACGGCAGAGGCTTGACTATAACCTGTGCCGCCCCTGTCTATGACGACCAAGACCGGTTCAGAGGGTGTATCGGTATTGATATCCTCATGCGCGACATCAACAGTTCTATGGTGAACGACCACATTGTCGATCCCACCTATGCTACCCTTATAGACAATGAGGGCTATATTATCGCAAGTAAGGACGTGGACGAAAAATCGTCCGGCACTTCCACCATTTTCGACGAGGCGATAGATACTCCTTTGAAGTATGTTTCTGATCAGATCCTTTCCGATTCGGACGGAATAACCCGTTACGGCGAGGGAGATGACGCTATCTATATCTCCTACTCAAAGATCCCGCTGACCGACTGGACGCTGTGCATTACAAGCCCGGTTTCCAACGTCATAAAGCCGGCGATCACCATAAGAGAAAACATTGATACCAATACGGAACAGGTAGCTTCAACCGTAAACGGCAGTATACGGATAATCATTGAAAACTGTCTTGTACTGTTTGCTGTGCTGATCCTTATTATTACTTATTTTGTCGGCAAGATCTCCGGGAGGATCACAGACCCTCTCAAGCGTCTTGAAAAGGACGTTCTTGAAATAAGCTGCGGGAACTTTGACCAGCGCACGCAGGTTTCCACAGACGACGAGATCGGGAGTCTTGCAAGGGCTTTTAACTACATGACCGAATCCCTGCAAAGGTACATCGTTGAACTGAAAGACGTTACCGCCCGTGAAGAACGAATTGCGTCAGAGCTGTCCGTAGCAACAACTATTCAGGCGGATATGCTCCCAAGTAAATTCCCCGCTTTCCCCGACAGGAAGGAATTCGACATCTACGCGTCAATGACCCCCGCAAAGGAGGTCGGCGGAGATTTCTACGATTTCTTCCTTATCGACGACGATCATCTTGCGCTTGTTATCGCCGACGTTTCCGGCAAGGGCGTTCCCGCCGCGCTGTTCATGGTCATTGCCAAAACTCTTATCAAGAACCGCGCTATGATGGGCGGCACTCCGTCTGAGATACTCGGATATGTCAATAACCAGCTTTGTGAGGGTAACGAGGCCGAAATGTTCGTCACCACATGGCTCTGTATCATTGAATTATCTACCGGTAAATGCACAGCCTCCAACGCAGGACATGAATACCCTGCTATCAGAAGAGCCGGCGGAAAATATGAGCTTTACAAGCAGAAACATTCCCCCGCGCTTGCCGTAATAGAGGGCATAAAATTCATGCAGTACGAATTTGAGCTTGCCCCCGGTGACAGCATTTACGTTTATACCGACGGCGTTGCGGAAGCTACCAACTCCGACAACAAGCTCTTCGGCACGGACAGAATGCTTGACGCGCTGAATATCGCTCCCGATTCCGCTCCCGAAAAACTCCTTGAAGCTGTTCACAGCGGCATTGACAGCTTCATTGCAGACGCGCCGCAGTTCGATGATATCACAATGCTTTGTCTGCACTATTACGGGAAAGACTCCAGCCAATGATCAAAGAAGACTGCCGGCAGAAAATATTCAGCAGATGTGTAATTACATTTTCTTCTGCGCTTGCAATTAGTTCGATAGCGTTCCACAAAGCATTTTTATCTGTTATTTCGACAGATGTATAAGTATAAGTACCGTCGTTATATACCGGCATGTCATTGCCTTTGAGCGCCGTACCGTTGAGGTCTTTTTACGCGGTATCGGTATTCGTTTGGGTTACGCTTATTTTTTGGTCGGTATTATCGCCTGCGTTATTTTCGGTGTTTCTGAAATTGTGTAATAACTCTCGGCAGAACAGCTGAGAATTATCCCTGTTCCATTAGTGTATCCATAATACACAGTCCAGCCACTTACGCCTTGCAAAGGCGTCTCGAAGCCGAGAGTATTTGCAATTTTTGCCACATCGGTCTGATCTTCATCCGAAAATTCGTTATCGATACTTTTTTACTGGAATCAAAAGAATCGCCATCATGCGGAACCGAATTAAGGAAAATTACATCGTGACTATATCTCAAATAGACTTGGTGATTGTCGTTTATATATGTTGATGAACCGTTTGGATTGGGAAACTGTACCGCATCTAATCCACTTAATGCACTACCAAGCAATTCTCCGTTTATAGTACTCAAGGAAGAACTTTCCTCCGGAAACCGTAGAATTAGCATAAAAAAGCCCACAGATTACTTAACGCTTCTGCTTCTTACACTGTATATCCTGCTGGAGCAGAACGACGGCGCGCTTTCGATACTCGCGGTTATCTCCGGCGTGATGATAGCCTTTTTCGATTTCCTTACCTGCGAAACGCTGACGATACTTATTCCGCTGCTCATTGTGTTTATAATGAGAAAGCAGGACGACAGGCTGCCCAGACTTCGCAGCAATCTCCTGCTTACTCTGAAATGCGGGGCGGCCTGGGGGCTGTCCTATGCCGTGATGTTCCTTGTGAAATGGAGCGCGGCAAGCCTTGCCACAGGAGAAAACATATTTATCACTGCGCTGACCTCCGCTGAGGTACGAATTGCCGGCGAAGCGGAACAGCTCTCTCCGGTGGAGCAGTTTTTCCTTGCTCCCGCTGCGAACATTTCGACACTTTTCGGCGGCACAGGGAGCGTGGACTGGGCGCATTTGCGGCGGGACTTGTGATATCCGCACTGGTGTTCGGCGTGGTATTCTACCTGTTCCGCTGCCGTGAGAAGTTCGACCGCAGCTTCACGATGACTATGCTGATTCTGGGCGCGCTGCCCTTTGTGAGATTCTTCCTGCTGAACAATCATTCCTATCTGCACGAGTTCTTCACCTACCGCGCGCTTGCTTCGACTATTCTGGCGCTGTTTGCTATGCTGTGGTATACTCTGGAGTTCCGACCGAAAAAGAAAAACTCCCCCGCAAAAGGAGGGAAAAAGCATGGACGAAATTGAACTGACTATCCTCATGCCCTGCCTTAACGAACAGCAGACCGTCGCGCAATGTGTGCGGCAGGCGCGGCAGTTCCTTGCGGAAAGCGGCGTCTGAGGAGAGGTGCTGGTCGCCGACAACGGCAGCATCGATAATTCGGCTTTGCTTGCGCAGGAGGCAGGAGCACGGATGGTGAACGTAGAGGAACGCGGCTACGGCAAGCCCCCACCGGCGGGATAAAATCCGCCCGTGGGAAATACATCATCTTGGGCGACTGCGATATGAGCTACGATTTTCTTCATCTGGACGGCTTTGTTGAGAAGCTCCGCGCGGGGTATCCTCTGGTGATGGGCTGCCACATGGACAATATCACCCCGGAACAATGCCGTTTTCCCACAGATATATCGGCGTGCCGGTGCTGTCGTTTCTGGGCAAGCTGCGGTTTCACACTAAGGTACGGGATTTTCACTGCGGAATTCGCGGATTTGACCGGGAAAAGGCGCTTGCGCTGGGGCTTTCCTGCGGCGGAATGGAGTTCGCCACCGAGATTATCGGGAAGTTCGCGCTATCCGGTGCGGCTATCGCGGAAATTCCCGTTACGCTGAATCCCGACGGGCGAAGCGACAGGTCGCACCTACGGACGATACGGGACGGTCTGCGGCATATCCGCTACATATTCTTCGGCTGCCGGAAATAGTACGGCAAATTCCGGCAGCGGATCTATTTAGGAGGATATCCAAACGGCTTTGTGCATGGAGAAACTGAACGAACACGTAAGGCGAAGCCGTCGCTTAGCAAAGGCGGCAGCCGTTAATTGTGCGTTGTTTCCTTAAAATTCACACAAATTTTTCTGTAATGATATTGACGAAACTTGATCGTTTGTGGTATAATTTTATATATAAAAGCTATATTTATCATGGGACAATGAGGTGGTAACTTGAAAACGACCATTCATTTTGATGTTGCTGCGGTCGTTCTGCTGTTTATTTTGCTTTATACGGTAATTTCCCGAAAAATGACCAAGGGCGTTCCCGATAAGATCTTCATTTCGATCATTCTGATCACTCTTGGCTCTGCTTCGGCGGATATCGCAGCGATATTGCTCGACGGATATGCCGCTTCACCGGAAGGGACCGAGGCGCTTCTCCCTGCGCTGTATTGCTCACATTCGATCTATCTACTTTTACATAATTTCACAACGGTGCTGTATCTGCTGTTTATTGTCAGCCTGACTGACACCTGGCACAAGCTGAAAAATCACAGGATACTCTATTCCCTGTTCTGGCTGCCGATCGCCGTTATAACTTTGATAATTGCAGTAAATCCGTTTACCGGTATTCTGTTCTATTTCGACCGCCTAGCTTATACCAGAGGTATGCTATTCCCGTTAATGTACGCAGTTGCGGCTATATATGTCGTGACGGCGATATGCTATCTTGTCTGCCACAGGAAATTGTTTACAAAGCGCAAAATGGCTTCTGTTGTAGCCATCGCTCCCCTGCTGGTAGCAGCGATGATAGTTCAGTATTATTTCCCATCGTTCACCGTTGAGATGTACGCAAACGCATTAGGTCTGATGTTTACGTCAATGACAGTACAGACGGCAGAGGAAACGATCGATACCTTTACCGGACTGCGAAAATACAGCGCTTATGCGGACGATATGAAGAAGAATTTCTCAAACGGGAAATACGTCACCGTTATCATGATAAACCCGATAAACTTCATTCACCTCCAGTCCGATATGAGCTATGACGCCACCACAGTATTGCTTAAGGATATCGCAGAAAAGCTCAGAAAAGTGAACAGGGAGCTAAAGCTTCACGCGCGGCTTTTTTACCTTGACCGCGGTCGTTTCCGGGTGGTTCTTCACAGCTCTTACCGCGGAATGGCAGAAGCAGCCGCAAACCGGATAAACGACGAACTCAAGAAAAAGATCACCGTCTGCGGACGGGACGCGGAGCTGCTGTGCAGTATCTGTGTTGCGGAATGCCCCGAGGAGATCGAAGACTTCAAGACGCTCATGTCCTTCGGCGCAGATTTCCACGAAAAGATAAAATATACCGGGCTTGTCATGCATGCCGATGAGATTTTCGGTCAGAAGCAGTTTATGCTGATGAGCAGGCTGGACGATATAATCGAAAGGGCTTACGTTAACCACAAGTTTCAGGTTTATTATCAGCCCATTTACTCGATACAGCAGAAGAAGTTCGTTTCGGCAGAAGCGCTGCTGCGTCTGATCGACGATGAATACGGGTTTGTATCACCGGAATTGTTCATTCCTGCCGCTGAAAAAAGCGGCGCGATATACAAAATCGGCGACTATGTAACAGAGGAGGTCTGCCGTTTTATTGCAAGCGAGGAATTCAAGACCCTCGGTCTGGATTATATTGAAATAAACCTTTCTGCTGCGCAATGCACGCAGGACAGGCTTGTAGACAATGTTCTGGCTATGCTTAAGAAATACGGAGTTTCCCCCGACAGCATTAACCTGGAGATCACCGAAACTGCCGCGGCAGAATCCCACTTGGCTATGGAGAAAAATATGCAAAAGCTGAGCGAATCGGGAATAAGCTTCTCTCTGGACGATTACGGCACAGGCTACTCAAACATCAAGCGCGTAGTATCGCTTCCGCTGAAAATAGTCAAGCTTGACAAAGCGTTTGTGGACGAGATGAACAATCCTAAAATGCATATAGTGGTGAAAAACACCGTGAAAATGCTGAAAGACATGCAAATGGAAATCGTTGCCGAGGGTATTGAAACCCAGTCCATGGTGGAGCAGTTTGCTGCGCTAAGCTGCGATTTTATTCAGGGTTATTATTTCTCAAAGCCTATTCCCGAGGACAAATTCGTGGAATTCATCAGGACAAGTATGCAAATGGCTTGATCCTTCTTTTTCGTCAGATTAAAATAACTACATTAACAAAAGCGACCGAGTTTTGTGCCAAACCTTCAGATTGCCTTATTTATTCAGCACTGACAGCGAATATTCAACATGCAGCTTTTCCATTACGGCGAGCGCACTCTCGTCCGGGGTGAGCCTGTCGCTGTGCAGCGGGAGCTGCGAGCCTTCTGTTGCATTCGAAGTTCCCACATGGACGTAAACGCCCTTTGCATATCGCTGGAATTCCGAGAAATCGTCCGCGCCGAAGCCCATTATCAGCTTCTGGTCGGTGATGATATTTTCTTCTCCCACGATTTTGGCAGCGGCTGCGTATGCCTCGTCAAACGCGTCATCGTCATTGATAACCGGATACGCAAAGGTTTCCAGCTCTATCTCAGGGATAACGTCATAAAGTGCGGCGACCGCTTCGGCGGTTTCTCTGACCTTGTTCTGAAGAAACTCCTGTGTTTCAAAGGTGAGCGTGCGAATAGTACCCTCCAGCACCGCCTCGTTTGCGATAATGTTGTAAGATGTTCCGGCGGTGAGCCTGCCTATCCCGATAACGGAATTGTCAAGCGGGTTAAGAATCCTCGGCTGTATCGCCGGGAGCTTCAATGCCAGCTCGGCAGCGGCGGCAAGCGCGTCATTGCCGAGGTGCGGCTTTGAGATATGCGCTGACTTTCCCCTCAGAGTTATCTTGAAATAATCGCAGGAAGCCGCGTCTGTTCCCCTTGTCATGGCTATCTTTCCCGCCGGGAATGCCGGGGAGATATGTATGCCGAAAGCCCGGTCGTAACCCTTTGTAAGCCCCTCCCGCACGAAGAATTTCGAGCCGTGCTGTGACTCCTCCGCCTGCTGGAATGCGAGAAGAATCGTACCGCTGAATATATCCCGCAGCGCGCTCAGTTCCTTTGCCGCCCCAAGCAGCGCGGCAGTGTGAAAATCGTGACCGCAGGCGTGCATTACACCCTCGTTTTCAGAGGAAAAAGCAAGCCCCGTCTTTTCGTATACAGGAAGCGCGTCAATGTCCGCGCGAAGCAGCAAGGTCTTTCCCGGAGCCTTGCCGTCTATCCTTGCGAACGTTCCGGTTTCGTCAACCGTGCGATATTCAATCCCGAAGCGGGAAAGCTCGTTTCTTATAAACGCCGCAGTATTGTATTCCCGCATACTAAGCTCCGGATTTCTGTGAAGATATCTGCGGGTTTCAATAAGATAAGTCAGGTCTGTATTGTTGTTATGCATATTTTCTCCGATCCAGTTTCGATCAATGGGTGTTCTTCTTCACCATGAAATCGCCGACAAGCTGTACTATCGTTACAATAACAACTATAATGATGACCGTGACCCAAGTCACGTCCTCCTGAAATCTGTTGTGACCGTAGCGTATCGCGAAATCACCCAGACCTCCCGCGCCGACAACGCCAGCCATTGCGGTCAGTCCGATAAGGTTTATCGCAGTCAGTGTCGTGGCTCTCGCAATAGTCGGTATACCCTCCCGGAGATACACCTTGAAGATTATTGCAAACGGGGAAAGTCCCATAGCCTGCGCCGCTTCGATAACTCCCGGGCTGACCTCCGCGAGAGCGGACTCTATCTGCCTTGCAAAGAACGGGACAACTCCGAAAACCAGCGGAACTATCGCACCCTGAACACCTATTCCCGATCCTACGATCGCACGGGAGATAGGCAGCACCCATGTCAGCAGGATTATAAACGGGATAGCACGGAAAATGTTTATCGCCTTGTCAAGAATATTGTAGACTATCGTGTTTTCAAGCACGCCGCCGCGCTTTGTGACGGTTATGATTATGCCGAAGATAAGTCCCAGCACAAAGGATATTGCGCCGGAAATTCCCACCATTATCAGCGTGTCGATTATTGCTTTGAGCAGTTCTGAGGGCTTGCTCATTACGTTAGGGATTATGTTTTCAAGAAACTGCTGCATCTTTTATCACCTCCACATGGATACCTTTTTCCTTGAGATATTCCACCGCTTCTGCGGACTTTGCCCCGCTTAGGATAGAAACAGTTCCACCCAGCGGGCAGCCGTCGATTATTTCAACATCGCTGAATAAAATGTTGAAAATCACGCCTAATTTCTGAGTTACCGCGGAGATAAGCGGCTCGGAAACCTCCGCTTTCAGATATTGCAGCTTCACCAGCTTTTCGCCGTTTTTGAGCCGAACCACAGGCGAATCCTGCTCTATCAGCTCGTATACCTCGGACAGGTTTGAGGTGGTGTTGATGAAATCCCGGGTGATCTGCTGCTGCGGGTCTGCAAAGACGGAGAACACCTCGCCCTCCTCCACGATCTTTCCGTGCTCCATTACGGCAACGCGGTTGCATATCTTCTTTATTACCGCCATTTCGTGGGTTATCACCACTATCGTTATGCCAAGCTCCCTGTTGAGCTTTACGAGCAGGTTAAGGATAGATTTTGTGGTCTGTGGGTCGAGGGCGCTTGTTGCCTCGTCGCACAACAGCACCTCCGGGTCGTTTGCCAGCGCTCTTGCGATCGCCACCCTCTGCTTCTGACCGCCGGAAAGCTGCGACGGGTACGCCTTTGCCTTGTCCGAAAGTCCGACATATTCCAGAAGCTCCGCTACTTTCTTTGCGATATCCTCCCGGCTTTTACCGCTGCTTTCAAGGGGCAGCGAGATATTCTTCTCCACAGTCCGGGAAGCCAGAAGATTGAACTGCTGAAATATCATTCCTATCTTCTTCCTGTGCTGCCTGAGTTCAGCGGCGGACAGCGAGGTAAGCTCCGTATCGCCGAGGAACACTTCCCCGGCTGTGGGTCTTTCCAGCAGATTTATGCAGCGGACAAGCGTGGATTTTCCCGCGCCGGAGAAGCCTATGATACCGTATATTTCCCCTTTATCTATTTCAAGCGAAACGTCTTTTACGGCTTCCACCGTGTGATGCTTTGAATGAAAGGTCTTGCTGATATTTTCAAGCCTTATCTGAGCCATATATAAAAATCCTCCTGATTACAACTGAACAGCGAGGGCGTCCCCGCTGTTCAGTCGATTTTACCTATTTAATGAGAGGTCACTTGTTATGTCTGTGCAGCTCAATCTTTCCAAGCCGGGATATAGCTGCCCTGGAAATCATTTGCGTAGATCTCCTTTGTCCTGTCGGACTGGTAAGCCTTAACGATCTCCTTGTAAAGCTCGTTGTCCTTGTCCTCGGTTCTTGCAGCAATGATGTTGACGTAAGCGTTTGTCTTGTAGAAGCTAGGGTCGTCGAAGAAGATAGAATCATCTCTCGGCGAAAGCCCTGCGTCTATCGCATAGCCGCCGTTAATTACCGCCGCCGCAACATCAGGCAGCAGAGAGGGAGTCTGAGAAGCGTCTACCTCGACAAATTCGAGGTTCTTGGGGTTTTCGGTTATATCACCGACTGTTGCAAGCTCTGCGTTGGGATCGAGCTTGATAAGTCCCGCCGCCTGAATGACGTTCAGTGCGCGGTTTTCGTTTACTGCGTCATTCGGGAGCGCTATCTTGTCGCCGTCCTTTATCTCGTCAATGGAGCTTATCTTCTGGGAATAGATGTTCAGCGCCGTTATCAGCGTATCGCCGATAGCAGTGATGTCATAGCCGAAGGTTTCCTTTTCCTTGTTGAGGTAGGTGTAGTGCTGGAAGGAATTCAGGTCGATATCCCCGTTGGCGAGCGCCGCATTCGGCTGGGTGTAGTCTGTGAAGAACACCTTCTCGATAGTTACGCCCTTTTGTGCAAAATCTGCGATTATCGGATCCCAGACCAGCTCGTCAGACGCGCCCATGATACCGAGCTTCACGGTCACGGGGTTAGCTGTGCGGTCGGTTATCTCAAATGCGGTATTTTCATCAGCAGGCTTACTGTCAGCGGGAGCGCTCTTCCATGCTGCGATATATGTCCCCTGGAATGTGGTGTTGTAGACCTGTTCGGTAGCGTCGGTCTGGTATGCCTTGACTACCTTCTTGTATATTTCGTTGTCCTTATCGGCGGTCCTTGCGGCGATAACATTGACATAATCGTTAGAGGTGTAATAGCTGGGGTTATCGTAGAAGATCGCGTCATTCGCCAGGGAAAGACCGGAATCCACCGCGTAATCTCCGTTTATGACCGCCGCAGCAACGTCCGGCAGAAGCGAGGGCGTCTGCGAAGCGTCAACCTCGACGATCTCAAGGTTCAGCGGGTTGGAGGTTATATCCGACACCGCCGGAACAAGTCCCTTGCTGCTGTCCACGGTAAGAAGTCCCGCCGCCTGAAGCACGTTCAGTGCGCGTCCGAGATTTACCGCGTCATTTGCGACTGCGATCTTATCGCCCTCCTTGATCTGGCTGAGGTCTGTTATCTTAGAGGAATAAACGTTCGTGGCGGAAATATATGTATCGCCTATTGAGGTGATGTCATAACCGAACTGCTCTATCTCGGTGTTGAGATACTTGTAATGCTGGAACGCATTCAGGTCGATATCGCCGTTTGCAAGAGCCGCATTAGGCTGGGTGTAATCGGTGAAGAAAACGTACTCCAGCTCGATCCCCTCGGCTGCCAGAGCTTCCTTTGCCGGCTTCCAGATCTCCTCGTCGCCGCCGCCCATGATACCGAGCTTTACGGTGACGGTATCCGATGTGGTGGAATTCGCCGCGCTGCCGGACTCTGCCGGTGCGCTGCTGTCCGGCGTGCTTCCGGAGGAGCTGTTTTCAGCTGCCGAGCAGCCTGTGAGTGCTAATGTAGCTGTCAGTAATAATGCGGGTATTCTTGAGAAAATGTTGTTTCTTTTCATATTGTTCACCTGCGGTAAAAACCGCTGTCCTTTCGTAAAAAAATGTCTGTTCGTGGTAGGATTCATCTTGAGCTGCAACAGCACATTCGGAAAGGACATTTTAATTCAGTCATTCGGATTACCTCCTTGCTTTGTCGTAAGATAAGTATATCACAGGGCATTCAATATGTCTAATTCCTGATTTTTATTGTTGAATATAGATTCGCTGTATAGATATAGATTTCACCCGATTTTGCACCGGAATTACGGCGTTTATTATAAGCAGTATCAATAGCTATACCCTCAGAATATATGTTTCAATAGCTGTTTTATATCATCTGCCGTAAGAAAAAGACCTGTATGCAGGTATGATACTTTTCCGCATACAGGTCTTTTGATATTATGTTTGCTGCCGGATCACGCTTTCAGACACAACCCCGCAAGGATATCCGCCGCTGTTTCCAGTCCTGCTTTGTCCTGCTCGTCAAACCGAGCAGTTACCGGGCTGTCTATGTCAATTACTCCAACAAGCCGCCCGGTCGCAATGATCGGAACAACGATTTCAGACGAGGTTCTGAAATCGCACGCGATATGGTTGCAGCAGCTATGTACGTCCTCCACCACTTGAGTTGTCAGCTCTCTGGCGGCAGTACCGCATACGCCTTTCCCTATGCTGATCTCCGCAACCGCGGGCTTTCCCTGAAACGGTCCCAGCACCAGCCTGCCGTCTTTGTACAGGTAGAATCCCGACCAGTTCACGTCCGGAAGTTCCATCCAGAATAACGCGGCGGCGTTTGAAAGTACCGCATAAAAATCGTTTGTTTCCTCACCGATAAGCCAAAGCTTCTCATGAATGAACCGGTAAAGTTCCGGCTTGGAGGGGAATTCTTTGTATTCGATATCCATGTGTTTCTCCCGTAAGGTCATGTCGGAAAAGCGGTATGGGATTCCTTTTGCTTTCTGTTCTTCTTTGGAGCAGGCTCGTCAGGGATATTCTCCACCGCGTTCTTTGAGCCGAAGCTGCGGCAGTGCTCAACACCCTGCGGCGTCACCGACTTAGCGCCGTATTTTTTCTTGTCCTCGCCCACCGGACAAACCGCCGTGCATACTCCGCAGGGATAACGGAACTCGCCTTTGAGCTGCGCGTGATACTGTGCGCATTTGTGCTTGTCCATATCGGCAATTATGCTGCCCTCGCGCGGAGTGAACGCCTGCATGGGGCAGTTCCTCACGCACATACCGCATTTAATGCAAAGCTCGTGGTCAAGCATTGGGTCTGGGGTGATCTCAGCGTCGGTGATTACAGACACCAGCCGCACCCTCGGTCCGAATTCCTTGGTGAGCAGAGTGTGGTTCATGCCGATAGTGCCAAGCCCGGCATAGCGCGCCGCCATGACGTGGGAAAACGCCGCCTCCGGCTTCTTGACAAGCACTGAGATATCCCCGTAGCAGTCGCGAGGGAAAAAGTGCGCCCGGTAGCCCTCCCGGTTGAGGAAGTTAGCGAGCCGGTATGCCGCTTCGTCAAGGAAACGGTTTGTGGTGTTGTAAAGCTCAGAATACACCACCGACGGAGTGGTTTCGATCATTGACGGGAATATCTGCACCGCCATTGAGATGACCGTCTTGCTCCAGCCCCAGATGTTCTGCGGCCAGTATTCTTCTTTTATATCAGCGAATTCGCTCCACCGCTCAACATTTGCAAACCCGATTTTGTTTATGCCGAGCTTCTGAGCCTCCCGCTTGATTTTCTTCTTGAGATCCGCCTTTTCCTGAGAAGTCATTTTGTCACCTCAGATCTTGGAAAGAGCTGCGTCTATTTCTGCGATAATATCGTCCGCGTCCTCAAGCCCGATAGAGAACCGAAGCTGTCCGTAGGTTATACCAGCCTCGTCAAGCTGCTCCTTTGTATAGGCGCGGTGAGAGGTCTTTGCGGCATAGGAAACCGTTGTGGCAGTTCCCGCAAGGCTCGGAACGTACTTTATCGTAGGCATCGAGGCGATAACTATTGAAGCCTCCCGCTCTCCGCCCCGCAGGTTTGCGCTGAGCATTCCGCCGTAAAGCCCGTTGTTGAACTGCGCCGCCGCTCTCTCGTGGTCGGGTGAGGATTCCAACCCCGGATAGAACACCTTTTCGATCTTCGGGTGCTTTTCAAGGAACTGCGCCACCTTAAGCGCATTCTGCGAGTGCCTTGTCACACGTAGTTCCAGTGTGCGCAGGCTTCTTGCAAGCAGCCATGCGTCCATCGGGCTTAAAACAGCTCCGTAAAGCACCAGCTTGGGGCGTACCCTTGCGATAACGTCAGCCTTTCCGACAGCCGCGCCGCCTACAATGTCGCTGTGTCCGCCGAGGAATTTCGTAGTGCTGTAAAACACAAGGTCTGCACCGAATTTATAGGGGCTTACCACAACAGATGTTGCAAAGGTATTGTCCACATAGAAAAGCAGTCCATGCTTGTGCGCGATATCCGCAGTCTTTTTCAGGTCGGGAACCTCCAGCAGGGGGTTGCAGATAGTTTCGGTGTAGATCAGCTTTGTGTTGGGCTTTATGTACTTTTCGATATCGTCGTTGATGATATCCACGAACATCACTTCAACGCCGAAGCGCTTCAGCTCGTTCTGGAGGAAGTCATGCACGCCGCCGTAAAGCACCGGCGAAGCGATTATGTGGTCGCCGGAGCTTACCACCGCCAGAATGCTGAGGATTATCGCCGACATTCCGGAGGAAAACAGCAGCGCGTCCTCTGCGCCCTCCGCCGCCGCGAGGATATCAGCGACAGCGTCGGTATTCGGGTGCTTTATTCTGGAGTAGATATACCCGTCCGCCTTGTGGTCGTAGATATCGTCAACAGACGGAACATCGTCAAACGCAAAGACCGAGGTAAGGTATACCGGAAGCACCTCCGGAACAGAAGCAGACTGCGCTATCTTCTTGTAATCCTGACCGTCGCCGGTGTGTATCAGTTTTGTGGAAAGTTTCTTGTCGCTCATTTTAATTATCTCCTTTGGATTTCATTATATAAAAATTATATCACCGAGGTTCCCGGTTGTCTAATTCTATTTCTTTATCGGTATATATAGTTTGAGCTTATACGCTCAGCGGCTGTTCCGCTGTTTCGACATTGGCGAGATACTTCTCGATTTCCGAGATGTAGGTCTGGGCAATATCGCTGAGCATATTTTTATTCTTAACGATATAGCCTATCTCCATGACGGAGTTTCGGTTGGTTTCGTCCTCTTTGAAAGGAATGGCGGCATAATCACTGCCGTTCAGTTCCTCGCAAATTATGCCGGAGCATAACGTATAGCCGTTTAGTCCCACCATGAGATTGAGCACAATTCCAGTGTGAAAGGAGTTCTTGCAGACCCTATCGGCTCAACCATGGGCGGCGGCGAACACTCCGACTGTAACATTGAGGGAATCGGCAACGATTTCATTGCCGATACCATGGATATGTCCCTTGTGGACGAAGTAATAAAGATAAGTGACGACGAAGCATTCAAGACGGTCAGACTTCTTGCGGAAAAGGAAGGGATAATCGCCGGGAGCTCCTCGGGAGCGGCAATGGCTGCCGTGCTGAAGCTTGTGGATAAGATAGACAGCGGCAGGATCGTTACGATATTCCCGGACAGAGGTGACAGATATTTCAGCACCGGACTATTCTGACCTCATTACATAAGCAACGGCAGGAGCTCTCACTCCTGCCGTTTTCGCTGTCGCATACTGGAAATTGAAATACTCAAAGGGTTAGCTTAGCTTCATTGATTCCGTACCAATTAAACGAGGGATCTTATGCGATCATGGTAAGCGTTCAGTTTTTCGGGATCATGGAGCTTTCAAATGCTGAGTTGCTTATTCTGCGTTTTTTTCTGCGCTGAGTTCTTTCTGCTTGGAAACAGCAGTCAGTTTTGCTGAGGTGTTAAGTTCCGAGAGATCATCAAAGAAGATCTTCTCATGGTATGGATCATTAGCGTTTGTCTGTGAGATCGCCTATATCATCTGCCCCTCGAAACGCCCTTCTTTTCGGCAGAAAGCGTGTTCTGCTTTCCCGAAGGAGTATTCATCTTTTTCACAGAATTTAAGCCTGAAAGCTCATTGAAAGAGACACGCTGGCGGTGCTTTTCCTGGTAGTTTAATTTGTCAATCTTGGCTTGACTACCCATTATAGAGAGCTTTTGCTGTTCCTTCGCAAAGGAATCAAGACCGACAAGACTTCTAAAGAACTGAATTATCGTATCAATAATACCCTTGCTTTCGGGCTTCTTCAATTCACCGTTTATATCGGGGTTAAGCAATGTTTCCATATTATCTTTTTGGAGAGTGACTTGCTTTGAGAAAAGTGTTGCCGCTACAACGTCAACCGCTCTGTCAAGTTCATCCTCTTTATGCAGCTGCCACCCTTCGAACATCTGCTTTCCGTTAACCTTCAAATTCTGAAAATCGTCATATTCCAAGCCCATTTTACCTACAAGATTCATCGCCCAGCCTCTTTCCTCGGGAGTAATCGTGCCTTTCTGATAATGCTCAAGGAATTCGGTGGGTGTGACGTTAAAGTTATTGTTCACGTCAACTCTAAACTGCTTGACGACGTGAGTGAAAATCTCTTCCTCACCTGCAAGTTCTTTTGAATCTTTCTCAATACTATCGAGAATGAGTTTGTAGAAATCACTATTTTTGGGGGCATTATCACGAATAGCCTGCGCGGATTCGGAGATGCTCTTGCCATTGTAAAGATGGTTGTTAAGGGCATAGAGAGCTGCCATTCCTTCACCGTACATATCGGTGCTCATTTGGTAAACATCAACACCGTCACGTTCCTTATACTTCATTACCTGTTCCTTGCTGGTCTTGAGGTAGTCGGCCTTGGTGAATTCCTTCGTGAGATTTTCAACAAGCTGCTTGCCCGCTTCGGTTTTGGGCTTTACGGCAAGGTCATTTCTTACCTTGTCCTTCATCTCCTGACGAAACGCGTCCTTTTCCGCGGTAGACATATCTTGAAAAAGTGCCTTATTCTTGGGGTCGGAGCAGAATTCGTCAATATTTTCGCATATCTTGTCTGTCATATAGAGGCTTGAAAGCACAGAAGTGGCAAACGCAGTTGCGCGCGAACCGTTTCTCCTATCCGCAGTAACATCAAGAGCGTCAGAAATCGCTCCGTTTTTCATCATATATGTACCAAGAACGCCGAAATCACCTTTTCTATCTGCGCCAAAGGTGCCAAATTTCGCAAAGGAATCCGGTATTTTGTCTTTCACATTGTCTACAGCGAAATTAAGGACATCGTTCTGTAAATTCTCATTGCTCATTGTTTTTTCCTCCAAAAATAAATTTCAAAATGAATGTTCAGTCTTTCATCAAGGTTCAGGATTTGTTCCTTTTACTACTTTATACAAAGAATAATGATTTTTGTAACAGATATAAGAAAAAAACATGACCAAAAACGGCATGGAGTTATTATACTATTCTTCAATCTTCTTATAGACAAAGTTTATAGGAAGATTACCCCGCAAAGCGGGGTTGCGGCGAAGCCGCAGAAGAAGCCGTTCAATACTAATATTGTCAAAACCAAGGGTTTTGACAGCCGCCGCTTCGGCGGCATCGACTTATAGACAAAGTCTATAAGTCGATTAAATATTAGTATTACAAGATTTGTGAGAGCCTCCCGACAGGCTGAAATATTTCGAGCGAAGAAATAGGAGCAACCGCGTGGCTGCTCCTATTTCTATGGACACGCTGATTAAAGCGAAGCGTACCAAATTCAGCCGCGCGAGTATGCGGGTTTGAGCGGGGCGAATTTGGTTTAATCAGCATTTCCCTATAACATATTCATCATTTTTAACTCACGCCGATTGCTTCTTGATACGCTTTTTATTCACCGAATTCTATGGCTCAACAATATTAAACGGACTGATCCCCTCCATTGGGATCTCATTCATGTTATCCGCCAGCAGCGTCAGCAGCGTCGTATCACCGTCCGCCTTAATAGCTTTTGCTATATTGTCCTTATCGTTGGAGATAATGAGGAACAGGGCGTTTTTCGGACAGGTAACGGACAGGTCGGCGGCGTCCGACAGGGTATCATTATATGTCAGCAGCACACCGTTCTTTATCCGCAGCATATACTTTTCGTTTGTATCCGTCAGCGTCACATTTACGGTGAAATCATACTCCGCCAATGCTTGCTTGTTGAGAAGTATTGCCATGTAATCAAACATCATTTGCGCGGTCATTTCTCGTATCATTGCGCCGTTGTTCTTTGCCTGCGGCGCTTCCTGCGCACTGTTCCCGTTTCGCAGCTCCAAAGCAGCTGTAAGATAAGCGTTTCTCCACGTTCCCGACTCAGCCTGATATCCAAGCTGCTCCAGCGCGTCGGCACAAAGCAGTCGTGCGTCGGTATTATCCGGGTCTGCAAAAACGATAGTGTTTGTTATCTCCGCGACCCACTGATATTCGCCGTTTTCGTAATCCTTCTTAGCCATACGCAGCACCTCGTCAACATCTCCGAGATACTCCACCCACTTCTTTGCACTTTCAGTAGGCATAAGCGGGTCAAGATGAACGGGATTTGCGTCATACCACCCCATGTACTTCTGATATACCGCCTTTGAATCGTGCGCAACGGTACCGTAATACTGCCTTGTGTACCAAACCTTTTCAAGTGCGTCGGGCAGCTTTATCATATTGGATATCTCGTCTGAGGTATAGCCCTGATTGATGTATGTCAGGGTCTGGTCGTTGATGAATTTATACACAGCCGCGGTATTAACAAGGTACTCATTGACTGTCTCGTTATCCCAGTGAGGCCAGTTGTGCGACTGGAATGTTATCTCGACATCTTTGCCATAGCGTGTGATCGCTTCGGTGATATAGCTTGCCCACACAGCGCCGTCACGCACCTGTGCACCGCGGAGAGTATACAGGTTATGCAATGTGCCTGTGCAGTTTTCCGCGACCCACAAAGCCTTGTACTGCGGGAACCATGTATTCATTTCCGCAGGAGCCTCGGTGCCGGGGGTCAGCTGAAACTCCATTTCAACGCCGTCGATAATGATCTTTTCGCCCGTTTCCTTAACCTCGTAGGTCGGCGCAAGATATGTTACCGTGCCTGTGGATTGTCCCATTCCTATACCCATTGCCAGCTTGCCAGAAACGCCCGGCTCCAGCAAAACGCCGTACTGGTAATTGGCGCGGCGCCCCATTGCCTTGCCTGCATACACGTTCTCCGCAATAGCGTGCTCGGCGAAACCCTCGGGCACTATGATCGGTATCTTGCCGCTTGCCAGCTGCCTGTCAAGTGACAGAGAACCGTCTGCTGCGTCCTCGGCGCTCATTGCACCCAATATACCGCCGAAATGGTCAACGTGAGGGTGGGAGATTATGACCGCTTTAACGGGGTAGCTGCCAAGATTTTTCTCAATAAGCTGCATAGCCGCCCGGGTACATTCGCTGCTCATCAGCGGGTCAAACACTATCCAGCCCGTGTCGCCCTTGATGACCGTAAGGTTCGCCATGTCATAGCCACGCACCTGATAGATGCCCTCACAAACCTCAAACAGCCCGTACGCGTGATTGTTCTTTGTGTTCTCCCAAAGGCTGGGATTAACCGTATCGGGCGCTTGCTCATACTCGTCAATGAAACTGTATGCTTCCTGACTCCATATAATACCGCCGTTCTCATCGGTCAGCACAAGCTTTTCGGGCGCGTCAATAAGTCCGCGTACCGCAAACTCCGCCTCCCGCTTATCGCTGAAATCAAGCTCGGAATATACATCGGCATTTAGTTTTGCGGTGTATTCGCTTGCAGGTTTTTGCTCGGCTGTCAGACCCAAATCGGATTTGATATCGCCGCTGCGCTCAACGACGGGCGGCTGCCAGCTTTTCAGCGCAGCCATATCGGGAGTGTATATTCGCATATACAGATGAAATTCATCGTCCGAAACAGGCAGCCAATTTGAAGCGTCCGCAGGCTGCTCCTTTGACAGAATAATGTCAAGTGAGCCGTCGCCGTTCAGCTTAAAATCAGAGCGGTCGTTGAGACAATATCGGTCAATGGGGTTGTCTATGAGGAAATCGTCGCTGCCGTATGCTGTAACCGACCAGAACCCTCCCTCTAAAAGCGGAGGCATTGTTTCAAAATGCATTACATAGCTGTTCTCGCCTGTCAGCTTAGCGCCCGTGCTGTCAACATCGGTCTTAGGGTATATTGCGACGTCAACAGTATTTGCGCCAAGACCAGCAAGCGCAACAAGGGCACGGTAGTTGTACTCCGTTCCGAAGTTACCGATAGGTTCGTCAAAATACTGCCACTGACCAAGCTTTACACAGTATTTCTCTGTATCAGAAAGTAAAATATTACGCTGATTCTCCAGCATTTCCTTCCAGCGAGCGGAAATATCGCCGTCAAGCACGCTCGTATTGAACTCCATTCCGGGACCAACATTTATAGCTTTAATCGCATTTAGTATCTCACTGTCCTCGGCTGCGGGCGGGTTGGTCTGCATGAGCTTATTCGCCGTATCAAAGAAGGTCTTTGGATCCATTGAAAGCACCTTGTCCACGGGAACAAAGTCGTTTTCGGCGGTGTATGTACCCTTCGGCGCAGCATAATCTGTGCTCATATAATATGCGCTAAGCGGGAAAAGTCTCATCTCATTTTGTATTGCATATACATTCGTAAGGTCGTCCTGACCCGAGAGCAAAATGCGCGCGATAAGCCAAACTGTCGAAGTAGGTACGTCTACCCTAATCACGCCGTCGGGAAGCTCACCCTTCCAATCCGTCCTTGTAAATGCGTATATTCCTGCTTTTTCAAGCACCGCGGCGGTGTTTGTCCATGCGTCGAGAACCTGCACCTTAAAAAAGCGGTCGGCTTCGGGCATAACAAAAATCATCGGCTCTTCGCTCAAATCAAGCCATGCTTGGGTATAGATAGTATCAACATTTGGTGTAACGACCATCTTGGACTCAGCGTCCGCAAGCTTCTGCGAATGAATAAGCTGATTTACCGGCGCTCTTCCCGCCGCGGGAGTTTCTGTGTTAGTAGATGATGTTTTTGTAGCGTTCATCATCACCAGCGGGAAAACGTAAGTATACGCCTCGCTGACTAGATCCCATACGGATTCGGGCGTCGTGTTCACCTTATCCGCACACCCCGTTAAAAGTATTACAGCTGATAAAAGAATAGACAGAAATTTCTTCATAACCGTTCTCCTTATAATGTATATATGGCTGTCCCTAAGGAACATAAATGCCTCCTCTTATTAGTTTTCAGCTTTCATTACCTAACAGAAGGAGGGCATTTCACTATGCAGTTGTCATAATTCTGTGAAAAGCGGGAAAAGAAGTACCCGAATATTTGAAACGGATCCCGTAAGTCATACTAATCTCCATAATCTAACCGCATATCGGCAGATGTCAAAAACCTCTCGTCGGGTCATTATTGGTTTTGGTCAGATCGTTCTCATAATGAGGAGCAGGCTTTACCTTGTGCATCGTATTTATTCCCGAAAGCTCGTAAAACGATGTTTTCTCGCGCTGACTGTTATTTTGGTTAAAGTTATTGAGGGTGTCCGAGATATTCTCCTTCATCGCTTCCACCTTTGCTTTTTCTTTTTTTTCCTTTGTGGTGATACCAAGCAGGTCAGCAAAGAAATCTATCATTTTCTGCCAGAAGGACTTGCTGATGTTTTCAGCGGAGTCTTTTATATTGGGAGTAAGCAGTGTTATCTCGCTCTTTTCAGGATCCTTGACTGTGACCTCTTTTCCGTCAAGAGCTTTAGCAATGACTTCCTGCTTCAGCTCATCCTGTGAGCTTTTATCAATTCTTTCCCGGCTGAACATAGGCTGTCCGTCCAGCATAATGTTTTTGAAATCTATGGAAAGATCGTTTATGCCATTATCAAACACATTATTTGCCCACGCCTTTTCCTCTTCCGAAAGGGAGTTGCTTCCGAAATGCTCAACGAAATCCTGAGGCTTTACCTTGGATTGATTTTCGACCGAGACATCAAGATCACGAACCGTCTGCGCATACACTTCCTCCTCTGAAGCAAGCGCAGCAGAATTATCTCTCATCTCATCAACGATCATCTGCACAAGAACGTTGTCACGACCCAAATTATCTGAAGTTATATCCAGAGCTTGATCCAATTTTCTATTCTGGGACAGCGCGTCGTTGATCGAATAGACCGTTGCCAGAGAGGTTTCCATGAACTCTTTCGCTTTTTGGTCAGAATTTTTATCCCCTTTGATGGTATCGTACTCATCTGTAAGTTTCTGAACAAACGCCTTTCCCTCATCGGTCTTTGCCTTTACCGATAGGGTTTCCTCGACATAATTCTTCAGTTCGTTTTTCAGTTCCTGCTTCTGTTCCTCGCTCTGATCCTTGAAAAGCGAATTGTTCTGTTGATCGTTAAAGAACTCATCTATTCCGTTGTTGATCTTATCTGTAACAAAAAGACTGTTCAGTACAGACATGGTGAAGGCGCTTGCCCGCGAAGCATTTCTCGTTTCGGGCAATACCGAATTATCCGTAGTGAAAGCGCCATTTGTTTGGAATCTTCTCCCCAAATCATCGAAGAAAAGGACAGTAGCCGTATAAAACTTGTCTCCGGAAGCGTTCTTGAAATGAATCCCCATAGGCAACTTCAGCTTTGCGCTACTTACTGCACTCTCGAGAATCGTGTCAAACAACTGTTGTTTTTCCATTTTATTACCCTCCAAAAAATGAATTGACCTTTGCTCTTGTTGATTTATACGCTGCAGTACATTTTTTGTTACAACAACGCATTGAGTTATTTTGATTTGGCTTCAGGCAGCCTCAATAAACCATATGTTATACTATGCGTTTGCCAAGCTCTTGTGCTGAGAAACGATCGGAAAATATCCCGAATGCTTTGCTGAAAAACGCCCCCTTAGTGTAGACTGTCTGCTCTAAGGGGGCACATCAATTTAGAAAAGGATTTTGCTTGTAACCTATCCGTACCGCCGTTGCCTTTGCCGTATTGTTCAGAAAATGTATTCTCTTACTTACCGAACATTAACGCTTCTTAGTTGGCGTCGCCAGTTCATTGGTTTTTTCGTTAGTCTTCACCTTCGCATTAGTATTCCGGGGCGTCTGCCTATTGTTATCCTTTGATTTTTCTATGAGAGAATTAAACGACATTTTAACGCGTTCTGAAGTGTTGTTCTTTTCGTATTTGTCGTTCATCTCATTGATCTGTTCGTTTATCTTTTGCCTGTCAGAGGTTTTATGGACAGCAGATAAGATGGCTTCCCAGATGACCTCAAATATTCTCGCCAGTCCGGTAGATTTCTCGTTGTCATTATGAATAGAGGGGTTGATATAAGTTGACTCCTTAGAGTTGTCTTTCTGGATAGTAACACTATCTCCGGAAAGCATTGAGGCAACGATCTTGCTGGAAATATCCTGATGAGTTAATTCGTTGTTATTGAGCTTCGTGAGATCATCAGCAGTTATGATAGAGCTGCCGTTTGCTTTGTAGTCAGAATAGATAGTATTTCCTTTGCTCTTGCCTATTTCACTGGCCTGATACTCGCTTTCAATGTCCATGAATATTTTGTCTGCCCATTCTTTATCAGCGTCGGTAAGATTATTCTCGTTGAAACGCTGAAGGAATTCGTGAGGATTTACAGTTTTGTCCTTATCGAAAGCGATACGAACATTTATACTGTTATCGGACGAATAAGAATTTGATTCAAACCAGTTTGCCTCATTCGGTACCCTATCCTGAAAATTATCGGCATGATCAGATACCGCCGTTGCGATGTTGACGAGGAACTCACGATTAAAGACCTTCTTCATTACATCTGCGTCAGGTGTGTTCAAATATTTTGCATCTTCCGGTGTGGCACCGTCCAGCAGCTGCTTATTTAAAGTATATACATATTCAAAGCCGCTTTGCAGAAAACCCTTCATTCCACGCGAAGAGTTTGTGAACTGATCTTTCAGACTCTGCGAAAGATCCTGAATTCCCTGCGACACGTTTATGCTTTCTATCTTATTATCTACATACTCATTCATTAGTTTGTAAAGCTCGGCTTTGTCCACATTGCCTAAACCGTTTTCTTCAAACCACTCGTTGTTGTTTGAGGTGTCTTGAAACAGATTTCCAAGGATGTCCTTTATCTGCTGGGCGGCGCACATATTGCACATTGCGCGAAGCGTGCGTACAGATGAATAAGCGGTATTTAGCACTTCACGATTTTCCGCAGTGTCATTAGCAAAAAAACCTCTTTCTTCATACTGCTGCTGCAGGTCGTTAATATAGTCGCCGAAAGAAAGCATATCCACGCCAAATTTGGTTTCGTCCGCCTTAAAAAATACGTTCTGTTCTAAACTCTCTTTCGCGTCTTGAAATACCTTGTCAAAGATCACATCATAAATTTTCTCGTTTGCCATAATGGTTTCCTCCAAAAAATGTCTTAATGATTCGGGATTGCCATGTTCATTAATTTATACGCCGTTTGAGCGTTAATGTAACAAAAAAATCCCGTTGTCCCCAGCAGCCTGCTCAGATATAGTCAAGAGCCGCAAAGAACATTTCATACAGATCGTCCCAGCCTTCGGGAGCCTCAACGCCTCCGCCGTTGACCGAACGCAGCATCATGGCGCAGGAGGTTTCCCCTTCGTCGATAAGCTCCGCGGCAGTTATCGGAAAACCTTCTGACGTGGCAAGGGAGCAGAGCGCATTCACGGGATTCCGGTCGCTGCGCGTTGCATATATCCTGTCCTTAAGCTGCTTGTCGTTTTTGGCTTTTTCAAGAAGCAATGTAAGGCTGTCATTCATATTTGAAGATTTCCCCTTTATTGTTATTCATTCGATCGTCAGAAAATCCATAAATCCCGTAAGTTCAAAAACCTCTTTGATAGTTTCGCTTACATGAACGAGGACAAATTTCCGCGTTCTGCCCATGAGCTTCTGCGATTTCATAAGCACGCGTAGCCCGGCGGACGAGATATATTCGAGATTCCCGAAATCGAGTACCAGCTTGTCAATATCGCCGACAGACGACTGTATCTCATTCTCTAGCTGCGTTGAAGATGTGGCGTCAAGCCTGCCGCATACTTCAATTGTAAGCGTAGTACCGTCTAAAGTTTTGTTTAAAGTCATAACAATTCTCCTTTTCTAAGGAATACGCTGATCAAACAAAATCGCCCCGTTCAAGCGCACATACTCACGCGGCTGATTTTGTTACGCTGCGCTTTAATCAGCGTATTCCTAAACAATTCTTACCGTTGCAAACGGCAGTTGAGCAAGCGTAAATTCGCTTTTGGACTTGGAAACCCGGGTTTCGTTGCCTTCCTCGTCAAAATATCGCACGGTTTTGTCGAAAGTATAGCCGTCAAAACCGACAACCAGAGTTTTACCGCCGTATCGTGCGGAAAAATATGCCGCGCCGCTTAGGGACGACCAGTTTGTTTCTCCCGATTCAAAAATATTTCTGAATCCGTCCGTCGTGGACGAGATGTTTACTCCCCACGAAAAATCAAGGATCGACGGGATATCGTCCGATGAAAGATATGTAGAGCAGAATTCATTGAGCCAGTAGGTTTTCAGGTAAACAGCCTTGTATTCAATAACACCGAATACGGTATAACGCTCAATTTTGTAATATTCAATCCTGTTTTTGAACACAAGCTCCAGCCTTGACTCCTCGTTCGAAACAAACTCATTTCCGTTATCGTCTGTGTCAGTGTAATCCTTGACCGAGAACGACTGCAAAACGTTGTTTTCACGTTTTTTCGCGTCTTTTCCGGGATCCTCAAGCTCAACCTTGAAACTCGTTCTTCTGTCGCGGTTGTCTATGCCGAACTTGATAGTCTTTTTTCCTTCGCTCAAAACGTAAACGCAGTTTCCCGCGGCAGCATTTGAGGAAAGAATGTTTCCTCCGACAACGGTTTTAACATTGCTCTCTTTTTTTCTCAGAATTATTGTCCTTTTGGTTACGTTGTCAACGACCTCGCTTTTCAGTTCAACCTCGTACATAACGTTTACCTGATTAAAGTTATCGTCGGTAGGAAGAATCATAAAAGTCGCGGCAAATTTGTTCTCGTCCTTATTTTTCACCGCAAGGTCTGTACAACAGAAATTGTTGTTATCACCCTCTATTCCGAGTTCATCTCTAATTTTTTCCTTGTTGTCACTACTGAGTTTCCAGATCTCCTTATCGTAATACCTGAAAGAAATTCCATCACCGCCACTTACTGCAAATCTGATGAAAAAATACCCGACATTAATGACATAATCCGCATAATATGTATTTCGCCTAACTCTGACGGGATTTCCGTTCATTTTTCCAGCGTCACCGGGTGGATAATACTCTTGACTATGAATTTCATTATATTCTTCGGTTACAAAGTCGTATTCCGCAATCGTCCAGAAATATTTGAGTTTTGCTTTATTCTTGTCGTAATAGCCCTTTTTGTTCACAAAATTGTATCCCGGGTCGCTCTCGTCACCGCTTTCCGAATTGCTTTCCAGGTCGGTCTCGGTACCAACCTCATCATCATTCAACACGGTGATTCCTGTGTAATAGTAATAGGCAACATTTCCGTAAATGTCGATCAGTCTGAAATCCGAGATATCCGCCTCGTAGGTGCAGTTGTTGAACACAAACGCACGCCGTCCACCGGGATATTCGCCGCTGACGGCGCTGTCTTGGTTATTCATCTCAACGTCCAGACTAAGATTGCTGTCAACGTCAAAATATCCGTCGTTATCTACACCAAGTATCGAATGACAGGCAAAACACCCTGTCATAAACAGCATACAGCAGCATAGCAGAGCAGCACATATTCTGTTTTTCAGCGAAAAACGCATTTATCTCACCGTGATCCTTCTGTTCTTCTGAATGATGTAATAGCCCACCGCTGCAATTATAAGTGCGGCGAAGATTATGATAATATCCAGCGGATTGATCGCTGAAACCGATTTGATCTCCAGACGGACAAAGGTAATATTTCCTGCCTCGTCGGTCGCCGTAATGCGGTAAAGACCCGAACCATGAAGCTCGGACACATTGCCCACTATCTGCCCGTTTTTGGTAACGCGGAGTGTGCAGTCCGTATCTGAGGATACAACGACCTGCTCAGTGAAAACAATATCCGAAGTTCCATTGAAATAAAGCACCGGCGGCACGGTATCACGCGAAAGCAAAACGCCTCTCGTCACCGAACCGTCTGTATATTCAATGAAATAATCGCCTTCTCCGCTCAGCACAACGTGATCTTTGTCCGTCAGAGGAATGTTCTCCCCGTTCAGCGTGACCGAGGTCAATTCATATCCATAGGGCGGCTGATAGATCCCAAGCCGGTTTGTCGGCTTGGTGAACACATTGAACGAGAAAAAGCGCTTCTCCATATTTCCGTCGTTGTCAAAGCAGGAAAACTCCATCGTGTATGCGCCGTCTTCTGTGATAAACCCGCTTGACGGCATTGAATAAAGATTACCGTCTCTTGTTACAGTGCAGATCACCGAGTCCGGTACAGACAGCTTGGGAGTAAAATTGACCGTTTCTCCGTCAAGAACATTTGTGATGAACTCTGAACCGTTTATAAAGCTATGCCGGAAGTTTTCCCCGTCAATGTTCTCAAGCTCAAATCTTCCCGTGATCACTTGTTTCTCCGGAGCGGCGGACTGTTCGCCAACAACTGCACTGAAACGCGCCTGAACAGAACCGCTGCCGTTTCGTAGATCATGTGAAACAGTGACCTCATAAGTGCCGTCTTCTGTGAGGAAATACTCGTCTGCCTGCTCAAGAAAGCCGCTGCCGCTGTTTACGAGAATTGAAACATCATCGTCTTCGCTTCCCACAAGCAGAACAGATACGGGATTTTCAGCGTCGGTCAGACGTTCGGACGAATAAAACTGCGCGTCGTCGGGAAAAGTATACCGATACATCATCGATTCGTCGTCATAGCTGCGCTCAACGAGAGACAGATCGCTTGAAAAGCTGGATCTCTCCTCCTCAGCTGAGTCAGGAGTTTCCGCGAAACACTGCATATTCAGCGAAAAAGCAGCCAGAACCAGCGTACTCAGCGCTGAAAATGCTCTTTTAAAGCTCATGAGAAACCTCTTTTTGACGCTCCAGCTCACGCGGTTTTTGCGTGAGTTTCTGCGGCGGCTCCATATTTTCTTCCCGGAGCAGCTCCTGAAAACTTGTTTTTATGCGGTATGTCCCCTCGGGACGCTCACGCTCAACAGGCCTACTTTCGGGAGCTTTTTTCACTGCTCTGGGCTTGCTGAGAGCTTCATCATACTGTTCTTTCTCAGGCTCATTGCGATAAGCGGTCTTTTCTTCGGGAGCGGCTTCGAACTTCTGCTCCTCGGCAAAATCGTTCTCGGGCACGGTCCTTTCGAGATTTTTGTCCGCAGTATGTTCCGCTTCCCCCGAAACAGGCTGCAAACCTGCTTTTATGCGCGCTTTTTCTTCGCGCAGTTGGGAAAGTTCCTTTTCCCATTGCGCTTTATGCTTCGGGTCGTCAAAATATCCCATATCACTTATCTCCTGTAATCATTTCTCCAATAACGCTGTTTACTGCGCTGTACAGATCCGTATTGCTGTTTAACACCAGAACACTGTAACGTTCCGAGTCAATATCCGCCGGAATACAGCACCTCAGCTCCTTGTTTTCCGAGATCAGTTCCAGCGCCTCGTCCTCATAGCAGACATAGGCGTTGATATCGCCCGACCCAAGCAGCCCCGCCGCGGTTTCCGCATTATCGCATATCAGATTTCCGTCTGCCACGGTATTGCTGAGCGAGCGCAGGATCCTGTCCGGAAGCTCTGCCGACGCGCCTGCGATCTTTCCTGTAAGTTCGTACTGGCTTGTAACGGTAAGATCACCGCCGCAGACAATGTAGATCTTGTTTTCAGCGATCGGCAGCGTCATTCGATAATCCAGACCGGGGTCGTTGGATTGGCTGAAACTTCCGATAGCAATGTCCGCACTGCCATTGGAGAGCATATCCAGCGCGGTATTTCTGTCCGCTCTGATCATCTCCAGCGGCACTTCCAGCCCGTTTGCAATGTACTCGGCGATCTCCTGTGAGTTTTCCAGTTCAGAAGTGACGACCGCGCGAAGTTTCCCGCTGTCAAGCAACGGCTCTTCCTGCGCCTGACAGCCGCTCAGAAGCAGCACCGCCGCGAAAAATATCAGTGCTAGTCTTTTCATAATTATTCGGTAAACAGTTCCTGCAAATCATCAGAAGCCACGATATCAACGCAGGTACGATTGGACGGCGCTGTAACAACAAACGCACGACCTCTCGGATTATTGATGATCTGGTCTTGCTCTGTTTCGTTGATCTCGCCCGCCTTTTCATACAGCTTGCACAGATCGTGCATATCGTTCGGCGCAAGTGAGAAAATAAACGAATACTGGCAGGCATTGATGATCGCTGTGGATTTACGCGCGAGTTCCTCCGTGCCGACAAAGTCCTTGATATTCTGCGTAATGATTATCTGCATACCGTTGTATTTTCTGATACGCTTTGCAAGCTGATACATAAAGTCCAGCGCGATCGGGTATTTTTCGTCGATGAAAACGTGCGCCTCATCTATTACAATGATGATCTTCCTGTTCGCCTTATGCAGAATATTGTAATCGCGGTTTTTGATGATCTCGTTGTCCAGGTATTTCAGGACTAAAAGCATCTGCGCGTTTGCGATCGTGTTGTTTCTGTTCGCAAGCAGCGACTGGAAGTTGAACGCGATGAAATTCTCTTTTGTTGTGATCGTTGACGGACCGTTCCACAAATGCGCGTTTCGTCCGCCGGTGGAGAACTTCGATACATAATTGAGCAGGATACGCAGATTATTCTTGTTGTATTCGCTTGACGCCCGCTGGAAATCCGTCAGTATCTTGTCATAGAGGTCGTCGAAGATCGGATAATCCTCCGGGGTCAGCGTGGAAAGATCGGTATTTGCGTCAATACCTCTTTCCGCGTATATTCTCGGAAAAAGGTTGTTCAGATACTCAAGCGCGTCATTCTCAGTTTCCGGCAGGATCTGCTTAAAGAACTCCTCCAGAAACTGCAAATGTGCGTTAAAGCTGTTCGACGCGCCTTCCTCGTCATCGGAAACACCTGTGATGATCTGGAACGGGTTGAGGCTTCCCTCGGTCGCTTTACCGACGTCGATCATCTTGCCGTGGAGCTTCTTGGCAAGAACGCCATACTCGTTCTCCGGGTCAAGAATAAAGATCTTACTGTTATCCGCGGCGAGGTTGGACAGGATCGTTTTGGTCGCAAACGACTTACCGGAACCGGACTTTCCTATGATCGCCATATTACTGTTTACACGCTCGCTGTCACGCTGGAAGAAGTTGACGAAAACGGGATTTCCGCCGGTGGTTCCGAAGCACATTCCGTCCTTGTCCTGCAAATAGGGGTATACGAACGGGAAAGCTGCCGCAATGGACGAGGAATGAATACCGCGGCTTTTCTTTATAAATGCGTCATGTGCAGAAATATGCGAGCTTGCGTACACGTCAAAGGTCTGCATAAACAGATCCTGCGTCTTAAAGCCTGCTTCGGCAAGGATACGCTTGACCTGCTTTTTCAGCGAAACGTATGATGATGAGCTTGTAGCCGTTGAATTGCCTTCCGCTGCGCGTTTGTAGCGCTCGGTAAGCTCATAATCGTAAATTGTAACATAAGTGTTTACATCGAAGAGCGACTCGTTCTCGCTTTGCAGCATTGAGAGCAGCTCCGCCAGAGATTCGATGTTTTCGTTGATCTCCATCAGTCGGGAAACCTTGCCGGTCTGCTCCGACTGACCGCGGAGTTCCTCAAGCGAACGGTCGATACGCTTGATCGACTGAAATCTGTCCACCGGCTTGAACTTCATAACGACGCGGGTATTCGGGATATTGAACAGGCGATATCCCCACGCATTGCCCACAAGCCCCGGATAGTCAAGTACCTTGAGGTTGTGTGTGATCAGACCGTCATATTTTACCGTTCTTGCGGTGAGTTCGATCTTCTTCGGGATTATCCATTCCATGTAATCCGCGGGATCTATCTTGTCGATCTCGCGCTCGTCAAACACCTGATTATACTGATATTTCAGGAAGATCGCAAGATCCTTGCCCCTTAGCTGGTGCGCGTCTAACCCCGCGTTTCTGAACTGCCCGACAGCGTTTCTTGTCAGCTCGGACAGGATCGGCTTTTTCTTTTCGAAAATCACCATATAGTGGAACGGACGATAAACCTTATCTTCAAAGTTTATTTTCTTGATCTCTTCGATCCTGCCATAAATGATCTCAACGCGCCTGGTAAGCTCGTCTTCGGATATTATGTCGTCAAGAAATGCCTGTTTGAGGTCTTTGATCTTTTTGAACTCAGTGCTGACATATTCGTCATAGATCACAGGACGGTCGATCTTTACGAAAGCGCCGGTCTGATCCTGTGTAATGGTACGGATTATCGAACCGATATTGTGATCGATTATCGAATCCTGCCGGAACTCAGACAAAAAGCGGAACTCTATCGAGGGTATTTCGATAACTGTTGCGTAGTATTCCTTGTTATAGCATATATACCTGTCGTCTATTCCGGTGAAAGGAGTAATATCCTCCACGCTGATAGAACCGCCCTTTTTCTTCTCTGAGAAAACGTGAGGTATCGCAAAATACCGCAGGAAGTGTACAAACAGCATATACACCTTTTCGTCGTCAAGCGGCATCAGCAGGAACACAAACACCACGAACACGCCGATCGCGATCCACCACCTGTACGGCAGATTTGAAGTAATCAGCGCAATGCAAACAAACGCGCCGAAAAGACCTACTAGTACATCAATGATCGAAACACCCTTAAAAAGTTCCGTTTCAACCTTGGTTTTCTTTGGAATTATTCGCATTGCCAATCACCTTTTCGTTAAAATTTACCACTGTCATTCTTGTGGTCAGATTTCTTGCTGCTTGAGGTATGCTGAGAAACAGCGTTCGCAAGAATATCCTCAGCGGATTCCCTTATTGGACTGTTGGTTGCAGTTTGCTGGAATGATTCAAACGGGTCAAGCACAAAATCCGAAGATTCGCTGCTTGAAGTTTGCTGAGTAACAGCGTTTGCAAGAAGATCCTCAGCGGATTCCCTTGTAGGACTGCTGGTTGCAGTTTGCTGGAATGATTCAAACGGATCAAGCACAAAATCTGAAGATTCGCTGCTTTCTTTTTTGATAGCAGAATCAACCATGTCAGCGCCTGTATACGCTGCGGATTTTACGCTGTCCGCGGTTGCTGTCTGCTTCTTAGGATTGCTGTTTTCCGTTTTCGCAGCAGCAATTCCTTCTGCCGACTTAACCTTAGCAGAACTGCCTCCTTTATCATTCAAGCTCAGATTAGAAATGTCCCTCTTAGCCTTGTGATCGTTCACGACAAAGTCGCCAAGGTTTGTAACACCGTCTGCAAACTTTACTTGTTTTTCCAGATCGTCCATGTAGCCAGCATCTTTGGACTCGTAATCGTTGATCTTGAGTTTATCCAGAGAATCAACACCCTCGGAGAACTTTTGAGATGCTTCCGGTGTAGCGGAATCATGACGCTTATAATTATCTTTCAATACGTCGTCAAGGTTAGCTGTCTTTTTAACGCTTACAGCATCATCGATAGCCTGGTCGCCCTTAACTTTGATAGCGTCCGAGGTAAATTCAGGTTTCCAATCCGCTGCCTCAAGCTCCGCCTTTCTTTCGTCGCGTGCACTCTGGATCAGCGCATCAACATTACCAAACTCATCGAACTTGACCATGTCGTTGTTCTTGTCGTCGATTATAGTAGTATCGACATCGCCACCGTATACGTCGCCGGTGTACTTGGAATAACTTGTAAAGTCTTTAGATAAGTAATCTTCGTCGAAATTGAGATCTTTGAACTCGCCAAGCTCTGACAGCGGATTGAGTTTCTTTTCCGCTTCCTTAGCCGCTTTTTCTGCCTTAACGACGTCGCTGATGTAGTCGTCATTGATCTGATCTTCCTTAAGTCCAAGATTACCCGTGAAGTCAGATTTGAAGCTCTTGGAATATTCTCCTGCATTGAATTTTCCCGTATTTGCGGCGGCATCTCCCTTGAACTTTGAAGATTTCACTGCGGCACTGGATTTGCGGTTTTTGCTCCTTTCGCTGAGCCCCTTGCCTATCGCGCCGGCAGCGCCTAGCGCCGCATGTCCCAGCTTGCTTGCGCCCCTTGCGGCAAGTCCGCCCAGAAGAGCGTTGCTCATGTTTTCGTCCGCAGCCACGCTGGAGCTGATTATTCCGGTAAGCAGGGTCGAGGACTTGTGGACCGCATACATTCCACCCAGAATGAACACTAACCGGACAACGAAACCGCCCACCAGGTCGCCCGCAACGGAATCGAAGATCTGAAGATCGTCGCTCATTATTACCGGCACCATCATCAAGAATATCCTCAACCCGATAGCAGAGCCGTAACCTACGAGTATCCTTGCAATAAACGTTTCTCTCCAGCGCTTGAATTTCTCTCCGTCATCAAGCACGATCGTTGAAACAAAATACGGCGATGTAATGTACAGTAAAATAACGTCGAAGATCCGCTTGATGAATGTGAACAGGCAGATGACCATAACGATCGCCATAAAGATCACCGACGCATAACCCAAGATATAATCAACCTCGGATATATGTATCTGTGTGCCGAAGGTCACATAGTCAGTGCCTCCGTAAAGCAATGACTTCCACGGTTCCGCTGCATTGTCAGCGCTCAGATCGGTAAATTCAGCGCCTCTTCCCGCGTCCATTGACGTGATTGCCAGCACCCATCTGCCCAGCGACGAGTCGCCTCCGGTGATCGCGGAACAGGTCTGCTTCAGAATGATAGACGCAAGCTGTACTCCGACTACTGATATCACAGGGACAAGCAGAAACGCTATCATCATTTTTGCAACGGAATTCAGGACTTTTCCTACCGGGCGTTTACCCTCAAAGTCAAAGTCCAGCGTTGAGCGCATCATGGAGTAGACCGAAAAAATGATCGACAGCGCCAGCGCGATAAATGTGATCGAAAGCAAAGCGTTTCTGACTATATCATTATACATGAAATACTCAAGAAGCGTTGATTGGGTTTGCTGACCGGCGCTCTCGGAATAATAGGTGATATCCTTAAGCCCTATAAGTATATCAAATCCGCTTTGAAGCTGGTCCAGGAGCCATAGTATCTGGCAGTATCCGCCGTATATAAATGTAAAGAAAATATCTGCTATATTGACCAGGACAACGTCCCAGATGAGTTGGAAAACGGGCAGCAGAAGAGGTATTACAATAGTCTCCAGGAGCCATTCAAAAATGGTATTAAGGATCTTGCCCAGCCAATCAATAATAGGGTCGAAAATCTTATCGCAAACCCAATCGAATACACTGTCAAATATTCCAAGGGATTGTATTGGCATAGTTGTCACCCTCCTCTCCGATTACTTTTTCTTATCGGAATCAGATTCTTCATCGTCTTTCTTGCCGGAATTGCCCGATGATTTTGCGGCCTCCTGACCGAACTTTTTAATGCCGTTCATCGCGCCCTGACCGCCTACGCCGCCTATGCCGCCCGTGAAAGCATTTCCGGAGCCCTTAGCCGCGCCGGAAGCAGCGTTAGCTGCGCCGGAAGCGCCATTTGCAGCGGCAGAAGCGCCTTTAGCAGCAGTGGCAGCGCCCTTGGCTGCTAAGCTTGTACCGCCTGTCATAGTTGCCATTGCAGCCTGCTTTGCAGTATCGGCAGCCAGCTTGACCATTCCCGCCATGACCGCAGCCGACGCACGGTCTGCCGCAGCTACTTCGGGGTTTATCACCTCAAGGATCGTAGTGTTGGATTTCCACGCTGCATACATACAGCCGACCACAAAGACGATCTTCATGGTAAGATCCAGCATGATGACATCGCTGAATTGAAAGCTTGAGCTCATGATCATCGGAATAAATATCATAACGAGATTCATCGAAATGACTATTCCAAATCCCGAAAACATCTTTCCGATAAACAGCTGGCGCCACTTCCTGAAGATATTTCCTCCGTCAAGCGGCATTGAAGCGACAAACAGGGGTGAGGTGACATACAGAATGAGTATATCGATTATCTTCCGGATAAATACGAACATTGAGCACAAAAGGATCAGTATGACCCCTATGCTTGCAATGTAGACCAGCAGATAATTGTAGGTGTTCTCAAAGAAGTTAGGGAATGTTTTGGTGTCTTTTTTTAGTTCATCTAATGAGAATGTATCTTCATCAGAACTGCCGTTGCCCTTTATCTCATCAACAGCCTTGCCTGCAACATCGTAATCCTCTGCCTGGGATTGAAATACGCCTTTTATATTGTCAAGGTCGAGCTTGGGATACATACAGAAATCAGAATTTATATCGCCGATGTTGTAAATGCTCTTTTCCGCGCCCTTTCCGTCTACTCCTGTGAAGTACTCTGCTCTTACGCCCGTCGTAAATGAGGCGTTCTGTTCATCGTCGTCGCCGAATGTTCCCGTAAGGAACAAGATCGTGGACAATCTCGGAGCCTGATCAGAGCCGGTTATACCAAGGATCGCATTTTCGGTGGATATCAGAATTGCAGATGAAAGCTGCGAACCGAAATATATAATGACCGGCACTATCATGAACGAAATGCAGGATTTCATCGCGGTTTTAAGGATCTCAGTCACCGGGCGCTTGTGCTCAAGAACATAGGAGCCCATTGATTTGGCGACGGAATAGATCGTGAAAATAAAACAGATCGCAACACCGATAAATGTAACTACCAGCAGCGCCCGCTTCACTCCGTCATTGGTCAGAAAGACATCAAGAAGATACATTTCATCTCCTTGATATTTTACGGTATCCGTTCCCGCAAACACATCGAACAGATCCTGGAATACATCAACTATGCGAAGCAGGATCAGCAGCGTTTTCTGAAGGAACAATCCGCACAATAAAACAATACCCTGAAGAATTACAGAGAACAAGAAGTTGAACAGATATGTTACCAGTGTTGAAAAAAGCTCGAAAGCCCAGCTCAGGGCTTTCATAAGCGCCTCAGTCATATCTGTAAACCAGCCAAGGCTGCTGAGAAGCACCGGAGTCATTCTGTTCACCTCTTTTCTAAGAAAATCTTTGTTATCTTATGGTAAATTTCTTTCTTGTAATAATGAAGAATACCAGCCCCGCGACAACAAGCGCCCCGCCAAGAGCCACAGCTACGATCGCCATACCGTCCATCTGGTATATTATCTCAAAGCTCTGCATGGTGGAATTACCCGCCTTATCGTAGAAGATCACGGTATATTCGCCCGGGTCTGTCAGCTGAAGAGTATTTTTGTATGGCTCTTTGTTCAGATAAACCACATAGTAGTCGATATCATCTGAAATCATTTCGATGAAAACGCTTCCTCCGTTGGCTTTACCCTCTTCGTCAAGACCGTTTACTGTGAACTCCGGCGGTGTGTTGTCAAGGGTGAAGCTCTCCACAAGGTAGAGATCTCCGCAGAAAACATCGAAGGTGTACTCTCCCTCTGCGCCAAGATCGGCAGAGGTACCGTTTGCGCGGATACCGCTCTGGTTGTACATAGCATTTTCAATTCGGCAGCCGTCCGGGACAGTGTACTGGGTGATACCCTTTGCATATTTGCCTATAATTGTAAAGCTGAATTCCGAGGGGTTCGCGCTGTCGCCGTCGGTGATTATCAGCGTGTATTCGCCGCGTGCCGTGATAGCTTTGGCGGGATTGAAGTCCGTTTGTTCCGCGCCGTCTTTCATCAATTTGTACATGATATTATCCGGGAAATCGAACTGAACATTGTTCGTGGTCGTCATTCCCGCCGGGATATTGCAGAAAAACTCCGTGCCATTGTTGGTCACAACGCGGATATTTTCGCTTGTCACATACTGCGAAAGAGCGCGCCCCTTATCTGTCGCCGGAAGCAGGATCCCCTGCTCCTCCTCGTCAAGATCATTATTATCTGTCTCGGAAGTATTTTCAGCCTCTCCGCTTGATGTACTATCAGTCGAACCGGGATCTTCGCTCTCCGCGGTATTATCATTATCCGTATCGCCGGCATCGGACTCATTGTTCTGATCCGGTATTTCGCTTTCATAGCCGTCATCATATTCATCGGCATAGATTTCGTCATCGGAAGCTTCCATTATCCAGAAGCTGAAAAGACCGTAATATACCTCGTTGTCGTTGCCGCCGAGGAGGTCGCTGCCCTTGACCTTGAGCGTAAGAGCATATTTTCCCAGCTCGCTGAACGGTTCTCCGGCTTTGTAGTCTATCTGTTTTCCGTCCTTTTCCACAGTAACGTCAACAGTTTCCGGCAGATCAAGCGTAACAGGAGATTCAGTGATATTGCCGTTTGAAACGTTGCTGTAAAATATGATCTGATTTGCGAGGATCTCCTCGTAAAGATTGTAGGTATTGATGTTTTTCTCAACGATCTCCGAGTAGATGTATTCTATTTCAGACTCGTTTTCCCCGGTCTGAACAGAGGATCGTTCGGCGGAAGCGGCATACGCAGTAAGCGAAACCGTTCCCAAAACAGCGCAGGCAAACGACGCAGCCAGAAATCTTTTAAACATAACGATTATCCTTTCGGAGATCAATTTTCTTCACTTTCGAGGACCTTCGCATTTCTCTCGGCAAGGTCATAGTAAACCTCGTCGGGGAAGAACGCGTTGCTTCTTACCTCCGTCAGATCCATCGTGCCAAACTTATACAGATCGCAGCGATAACTCGGCGTGAACTTGGTTTTCAGCGGATAGTTACCAAATGTAACGATGATAGCGTTACCCGTGTCTGTCTTATTGTTGATCTTCTGAAGCTCAGACGGATAGATGAGCGGGCGCGTCTGAATGGACGTACTGTAATTCGCGTCGCCCTCTTTCGTTCCCATAGAACGCGAAACGCTGGTCGTCGATACGGTGCAGTTTCCGCACAGCTCCGAGAACTCTTTGCAGGTTTCGATATCGTTAGAACCGATGAACATTTTCATACCGCAGTTTGACTTTACAATGTCACCGACGGTTTTTCCGTAAACATTGTCGAGCTGCGCGTAGGACTGAACGACCATGTTGAACCAGATCTTTCTGCTTCGTCCAACGGTGATCATCTTGTCGAACTTGTCGATCTTCGGCATGTTACCGAACTCATCGAGAATGAAGTAAACGTTTCTCGGCAGGGACAGATCCTCTCTTGTGGACGCCTTTTTGATAAGCGCCTTATAGATACAAAGTATAAATGCCGCAGCAAGGGTGTGACGGGTGTCCTTTTCATCGGGGATCTTGAGGAACAGCGCAGTTGGTTCGTCCGCGAAGATCGCCGGGTCGATATCTGTGTTTGATGTCAGCGAGCAGATACCTTCATCGTTGAAGATTGACAGCTTGTCAAATGCAATGGACATGTAGCTTGCGAGGGTATTTTCCGCGGCGGAAAGCACCTGCTTGCTCAGTGTGACGGCTTTTGAGAGAACGTTTCTTCCGTAGAAATAGTTCCTCAGGGCTTCAAAGTTATTGTCGGAGTTTCCAAGCGCCTTGTTGACGTTGAAGAAGTTGAATTTCTCCTTCGTCATGCCGAGTTCGGGGTTTTCGCTGTCCTCCAGCATACCGATGATAGTTGCCATTATGATCGAACGCGCGCCCTTTTCCCAAACCGGGTCGTCCTTGCTTTCGATCGGGCAGATAACGCTTACAAGGTCGTTCAGATCTTCATAAACTTCGTCATATATCTTCTGGCGCTGAACTTTTATTACGCTGACAAGATCCCTGCGCACCGCGTAGGCTTTTCCCTCATACTCGTACCATTCGTCCTCGTACATTTCGGGAGGATTAACAAGCTCCAGTCCCGACTCTTCCGCACTGTCGTTTCTGCGGTAGATCTCGCTTCCCGTGTTGACATATTCCTGATAGCGGTCGTACAGTTCGCCGAGCGGATTCCAGCGGAACGAAGAATACGGATCACGCAGGTCGAGTACCATTACCTTGTACCCGCGCTCCTGTAAAAACTTACTGTGCATCTGGAAAAGCTCGCCCTTCGGGTCGGTGCAGATCATTGATGAACCAGCGCCGGATTTCGCCAGGATCTGTATCATCGGGTTGATGAAGGTGGTCGTTTTACCGGAACCGGTCGCACCTATGATAAGTCCGTGCATCGGGGACGCCAGATTGACGTGAAGCCCCTTCTTATCGTACCATGCTCTTACAGGGATACCGTCCTTTTTGGACTCGCCAAGCTTTGAAAACTCGTGAGGCGCAAAGTTGAAGTCGCGCTCCTTGTCGGTCATAAAGCGGGAGTTCTCCAGAGTGGAATCGGTGACTTCGTTCTTTTTGTTGGCTCCGACTAAGCTCTTCTTGGTGCGCGCGAAGCTGTCGGGACGAAGCGCCGCATAAAGTATCACAAGAACCACCAGACCGATCAGCCCATACAGATAATTGAGCGGGTTCAGCAGCACCTTCGGATCAAAGAAAACCGAAAGGCTGTGCGCTTTGATCGCCGGCATAAGATTATCCAAAAACGCTCCGACAATATATGTACAGAAAAAGAGTGCTACAAGAGCCAGAGCCGCAGTGCTGTATAGTTTTTTCATATTCATAAGAATCACCCTCCCGGCTGTTAGTTAAGAATCTTCTCAGATCTGACGTCGTTAAGTAATGTCTGTATGCAGAAAAAGACCGTTATTCCGCCGAAGATCAGATAGATCAGTTCTGCGATAATGTTGTCAAAAAGCACCTCATACGCCTGAGTATTCATCAGCAAAAGCATCGGCACGGTCGCTAGGTTGAATCCGGCGTGCATAAGAAGCGAATAGGTCAGATTTTTGTATCTGATACGGACGATCGTAAAAAGAAAACTGCTGAACAGGGCGATGATCACCCATACCGGCTGAATATGCGGAAGCGCGAAAGCGATCGTCACCACGATCACCACGGCTTTTTCCGGGAAGGCGCGTTCCAGCGTGTGAAGCAGGAATCCCCGGAACATCATCTCCTCGCAAAGCGGCGCAAGGATAACGATGTACACCAGACTCAGAGCGATATTATCGGTGTAGAGCAGCGACTCAGTGCCCGCGCTGTAATTGCTGATAAGGCTCTCCGGCAGCGGCAGCACCGCAAGCAATGCAGAGGTCGATAAATTCAGACAGAATCCTGCCGCCAGACAGAGCAGGGCAGGCTTACGGCTGATGGAACGCGGGTGCAGCTCCAGCATTTCAGCAACAGATTCTGTGTCCGGGTGCTTTTTCCTTTTACGAAGATAGTGATTGACAAGATAGAAAAAGTACACAAAAAATCCCATTATTGAGCAAAGCAGCTTCAGCGTTCCGCTGTTTTCAAGCGCTTCGTTGGAAAAGATGATAAAAAACATCTGCGGGAAAAAATAGAATCCCAGATAAAGACCTGCTGCCGATAAGATCGTGGTAATAACGATGTATTTTCTGGAGTTACGGTTGATGATCTGAAGACGCTTTCTTTCGCGTTTTTCTTTTTCTTCCTGAGCCGCCTCTTCGCTGTCATCTTCGATGTCTTCTTCATCTACGATTTCGATCTCTTCGGAAATGTCCTCCAAAGTGGGATTTTTTCTGCGCTTTTTCTTCTTCAATGCGATTCTCCCTTGAATAAATCCGTAAATAATAACTCATTGCCGCTCTCCGTATGCTTCGCGAAGCTTACGAGAGCGGCAGAGTTACTTTATCCAGTTATTACTGTGTAGAGCTGGTGCTGGTGGTGCTGGTTGCGCCGGTAGCCCACTCTTCCATTGCGGGAAGACCGATCTTCAGACCTACCAGAAGAACGAAGATAAGTACAAAGCCTACGATAGCGTTTCTCAGACCGTGCTTTGCCTTTTCTCTGTCCTGCGGTTCCTCAGCCTTTGCGTACTTTACGCCAAGTAAAATGCAGAAGATCGCACCCAACGCGCCAACGATCGCAAGCGCAGGGCCCAAGACCATATCAAGAAGGCCAATAATCGGGTTCGTCATTTCCGCGAACGGGTTTGCTGCTTCCGAAACAGCCGAAAGAATAGTCATTGCAGTGTTCATAATGTTTCTCCTTTGTGATCCGCCGTAGCGGTTATTTCTATTGGTTTATACCAATTTTAACGGATTTGGTAACAGCTTTTCAGAAAGATTTTCCTTTTTTCTTTTCAGAACTCTTGGACAGTCCTTCCTGATCCGGCTGTTTTGCGGTTTTCGCTGAATTGTCACCGGAAATCTCACCGAAAGATACCTTCTGCCGGGTATTATTCTGAGCCAGCCCGAACTTCTGGGCAAATCTGGTGATTATTGTTTCCATACTATGCGATGGTTCAAAGCGGGAGTAGTCGAAAATTTCGGCTATCCGCTGTTCAGTGATGTGCATTTTCGACACCCCAATTGCGGAATTATTTCAAGCTGCACCGCATTATAATGACCTGCACCTCGCTGTGCAACCTTGTTTCACCTATTTATACGAGCAGAATTCCGTTTCGTAACAGTTTTCCAAATAATTTTTTAGTGCTTTGAAGAAGCTGACTTTTCATTCACCTTGGTCTTGATCTTTTCACGCTTCTCAGGAGCTACCAGCTTATCCGAGAAATTGTTGTCGATAAGCTCGCAGAAGGACATTTTCTGGCGGTCATCGGCTTCTCTTGCTTGTTCGTTCAGCTTTTTTGCTCTGGATTTGTCTGAAACACCAAGCATATCCTTTATGTTTTCCCATAGTTCATCAAAGAACTCGGATATTTTCATGCCTATGGTTTTATCGTATTCATCAATATGACCATATAGCTTAGGTTTATCCAGAAGATAGAACTCGTGCTGAATAGTCACAGGATTTTCATTACCGGGAATAATAGCATGAACTTTCTTACCTGAAAGCACTGCAGCGACCAGATCGCATTGTCCCTCTGCCTCTCGTCCGTCAATAACAAAATTACCCGGGTATATCCTATTGCGGTTCATTGCCAGCTGCGGTGAATGCTCGGCAATAGATTCCACAAGCTCCTCGTAAACCGAATATGCAAAATCCTTGTCATTATCGGAAAGCTTGCCTTTTTTGAAGCTGTCGAGGAAGTCCTTCGGCTCGACCTTATCGTTGACGCGATAATTCAGATGACAAATAACAGTGTTCTGGAGATCCTTTGTATAATTTCTGTACGAAGCATACAAAGCGTCATGAAGGGAATAATTATCTCCGACCTCTCCAGTCGGACCGCTAATAAAACGGTTGAAAATGACGGGATACTTCGCAACATCGTTGATGTTATTAAAGAAATCAAAGCCTTTGCTCAAAAATCCCTTGGTCGTGCCATTGCCTTTTATATACTTATCAAACTGATTTTTCAGTACACCGACCAGCTTTTTCTCGGAGTCGGTTTTCCCCTCGACCTTGAGCTTCTCGCCGACATAATCCTTCATCTGCTGATAGAGCTTATTATCCCTGTCATTCTCAAAGCGCTTGTCTATTGCGTCATTGATGTCCTTAGCGACACAGAGATCGTGAATGGTCTTCATGCATAATATTGAAGCATAAGACGCCTTGCTTGCATTTCTTCTCTCGACCATATCCATGTCGCCGGAGGAATCATACGCACGGGCATTATTGGAGATAGTCACCTCGTCAAATACAGCGTTGTCTTCTTTGTATTCATTGTACATAGACTCAAAATACTTGCCAAGGTTTTTCTTTCCTCTGGAAAACGAATCCTGATTTATCTCGGCAAAATCCCTGCGGATCTTTTGCTCCTCTTTTTCAATAATGTCGAGCAATATTTCATCAAGCTTATTTTTATCTGACATTGTAAACCTCCCAAATAAGTCGTTACGAAAACACAGTTTATACCTTTGTTTTGCGCTTTCATGGATTTATACGCCGGGGAATCAATTTCGTTACAGACTGCTTCAAGTCATCTTTTCGATTATTTCCCTGAGCTTTGCCAGCGCCCTTGCGTGGGTAACTCTCGCGTTTGCCTCCGACATACTCATCATTTCGCCGATCTTTGCAAATCTGAAGCCGTAATAATAACGCGCGATGATGATCTCCCGCATTTTTTCGGGCAGTTCCTGCAACGCTTTGGAAAGAAGCTCCTGCTGTTCCATCATCACGATCTTATCGACCGGCTCGTCGGTCACAGGTATCTCAAGCTCATCAATATCCTCAGTTGTCCACTGTTTTCTGAAGTATTCGATAAGCGTGTTTCTTGTGATCACAAAAATCCATGTAGAGGGCGACGCTTTGTTCGGATCATAACTGTCCAGATGCGCAACAATTTTCGCAAAGACATCAGAAGTCAGATCCTCTGCCTCGGCGTGATTATGTATTCTGTTGAATATGTATCCGAACACTTTGCCTTTGTAATCTCTATACAATTGTTCGGCAGTTATTTCAAAGCTCATAAACTTCTCCTCATCTGACGATTTACATGGAGCGATTATCTGTCCTCTATATAATATTTCTATATAATATTCAGATTTTTTGCCGCAAGAATAGCAGCCGTCCGGCTGTTTACTCCGAGCTTACGGTAATTTTCCTGCGCATGGAACTTTGCTGTCCGCTCGGTTATTCCAAGCCGTTCGCCGATCTGTTTGAGCGTAAAACCATCCGCCTGCATTCTGAGAATATTGACCGCTGTTTCCGACAGGGCGGGAAGACTGACGATCTCCGTTTTCAGATAAACAGGATAACGAAGCTGCACCTTGCTGGTTTCTTCAAGTATCTTTCTGAACCAATCCGCAGTTCCGCTGTCGTTGAGGAATTCATCACGAACCGCGTCAAGCAGCGGATAAACAGCCACACCGTGCTCCGATATGATCCTTATAAAATCATACTCTCTGATCCGCCGGAGAGCAGACGAAAAATCGTCTTTCCATGCGTCCTTTTTGCGGTATTTTATGATCGACTTCAGCACAGCCAGTTCCATTGAAATATACTTCCTGTCATAGACCTCCGCGTAATCGGAGAGCCTGTCGATCAGCGCAAGCGCGGGAGCGTATCGTTCCAGCGCGATATAACAGCGGATCTTCGTAAGATACTGATAGCGGTAAAACACCAGAAATTCGTTTTCGTCGGCGGCTTTATTTACAAGCCAGTCGTTTATCGCGTTGTAGTTCCCCTCATAAAGGGAGATCCTGCACAGAAGAGCGTCGATATTCTTTTCAAGCTTGTATATTGATTTCGTTTTGGAAACGCGTTCCCGAAAGCCCTCAAGCAGTTCCCGCGCCTCGGCGATATCTCCGTTTATCAGGAAAAGCCTTACCTGAAGCCCGATAGCAGCGAACATCATATTATAGTTGACGCCGCCCGATTCGATCTGGTTTCTCCCTATTGAGATCAGACCGGAGATCTCGTATGAGTCGCCGCCCTTTTCATACAAGCTCTCTGCAAGCGCAATATTTATCAGACCTTTTCCGTTAGACCCCAGAAACGCTGTAATGATCTTTCCTGCGGTTTTTACGATCTCCCGGTCGTTTTTTGTCAATTCGCATAAATCCTTTCCGCCGTTGATCAGCGAAGGGATATTGCTTGTAACGGACAGTTCCGGGAAAGAGATGGACTTTTCCTTTGTCAGCATATACTGATTTTTTATCGTTGTGAGAATATTAACGCTGCCCCTGTGCGGCAAAGCAATATCAAGATAGGCAAGCCCAAGCATAATATCGCGCTTTTCAGAGCCTTTCGCAGTGGAGAGCCGATCTTTTAACCTGCCGTACCAGAATTCGCTCTCTTCGATGTTCATCATCTCTGAATAAAGCATCGACATTGACATTATTAGACAAGGTTCGCTCTCAATATCCTTTTCTGACAGCATCAGATAGTATTTGCGCATCTCGTAAAAAAAGCCTATGTCCGGAGCGACCCGCGCATTTTTGACAAGCATGTCGCGGATTCTGTCCATATCATTGCATTTCTCGTAGTATTCAAAGGCTTTTGTTTCGTTGCCGTTCATCTCGTAATACAGCGCGATATTTCTGATGAAACCGTTGATCTGTTCATGGGTGCAGGTGTGGTGCAGTTCGTCCAGAAGCACTGTTTTCATAGCTCTGCGTATCGTGTATATTCCGTCGTTTTTGCGCAGAAAATTCCCGCTTTCTTCCGCCTGCACAATGACCTCGCTGATATTCTTGTCGCTGGTCAGTACCTTTGCAAGCTCAATATCGAAGCTCTCAGCCAGGGAGAGCTTCATCAGAAGCTCTTTCACTTCCGGTTCAAGCCATATAAGCACTTTTTCCTTCAGCAGGGAAAGGAACTTAGAGCGTATCTTATCGTCAAGTTCCTTGTTTACGGGAATGTTGTTGATCATCTCGACAACGGCATATTTGACCGCGAATCCGTTGCCCTCGCCTTTTTCGACGATCCAAGCAATGTCCTCCTGCGGAAACTCAAAACCGGCGTGTTCAAGATACTCCGTAACATCGGCGCAGGTAAGCGCCAGATCCTCTTCGGAGATCAGTATAAAATTGCGCTTGATATACGCGTCGCAAAGCCAGCCGGGAATATTGCTCCTTGAAATCAGAACAAGCCAGATGTCGTCCCGTTTTGTAAGCTCAATGACATCACGGCGCTTTTCCTCGTTGAGTAGAAGATACAGATCGTCTATAACAACAATGGACTGGGTTTTCCCGCTGCCGATAGAGTTCACCAGCTCTGTATAATTCCACAGGCTGTCAGCGCAGGAGATATACATGTACTGCTTGTTCTTGAGATATTCCCGAACAAGCTCTGTTTTCCCAAAGCCTGTCGCTCCGAAAATGTATGCGACATTTCCGATAGACTTGCAGGCGCGCAGCTTTTTCAAAGCTCTGTGAGGAATTATGTATCCTTCCATGTTCCGACCTCGCTCTAAATTATTACCAAACAACACACATAATATATGTATATTATAAAGTAAATTAATATTTTTTTCTACTGTCCGTTCGGACAGTAGGGTGCAAATGTATCTTCTTTTTGTAAATAAGCACAAAATTATGCCTTAAAAGTGGAAAATATATGACAAATGTATGGCAGAAAAATGGTATTTATAGGTAATTTTGTGCTTTTCCACAGTTCTTGTGCTGGGTAATTCGGCGTGATTTGCAGAAAAAAAGACCCGTTTTGGGGTTAAGCAGCGTTGACTTGGTTTAAATTACATTTACTTGGAGGATAACGCTTAGTAAATCCTACTATGAGATACAAGATTATACTAATTTGCCCAAAAAATGGGAAGTTGTTGGGATATGTCCTTATTTAAAATTGCTTCCTTTGAAGATGTACACGATGTAATAATTTACATCAAGACAGAGATCCACAAGGTGGTTAGCCTCATTAGCTGTAACACTTTATTATCCCCCCTCGCAAGCACAAGGGGGGATAATTTCTTTAGTATTTTGTTTTACCAACATATTTGTTACAAGTACGCATACGAAACGCCGAAGTAATTGTAACAAATCCGATATTTACATATCTCTGCCCAACGTTTTCTCGCGAGTTTTACTCGGAGGAGCGGTGACCTTTTTAATATCATTTTCGCCTATAAGCTCACTGAAGCTCATTCTATGACGGTTTGTCTGGTTTTCGGGCTGCTTTTGAGCGATTTCATTCTTGATATCGGCAACCTTTTCCTTTTCCTTGCTGAAAAAGTTTGCGATCATATCGATAAGCTTTTGGAAGATGTTTCTTGACTTATTTACCTCCTCCAATTTGGGAGTAAGGTGAGTGATTTCGCCGGTGGAAGGTTTCTTGGCGGCAACGTCTTCGCCCTTGAGCATATTCTCGACGATCTTGCAGGAAAGATCGTCAGAATTTTTCTTCAGGTCATCTTTGGAAAACATCGGCTTTCCGTTCATCATAACATCTTTATATTCAACGGTTGAATAAATGCCAAAAGTATTAGTTCTGATATCATTATACACACTTTTCGCCCAGAGTTTTTCATCATTTGTGAATTCACCGGTCTTAGCGTGCTCAAGAAACTCGGACAGTTTAACATTCGGCGCGGTACCGTACATAACATTAAGGTCACGGAAATTATGAGCTGTTATAGGATTTTCGCTGGAAAGCTCATTTATCCAGTCGGGATCTGACAACTCATTCGTCAGAGTATCTGTAACTTTTCCCACGCCGAAATTCTCAAAGTGTTCACTTGCCCCCGCGATCGCGTACACGACATCTCTGCCCGATTCTCCTCTGCCTGCTTTAATTTCGTTGTTCGCGGAATAAACAAATGCCAAGCCCTCCTTGAGGAAAGCGTTTGTATCCTCCAAACCCTTGTAGTTCTCGTCATAGGATTTCTGAAGTTCGCTGATCAACGATTTTGCCGTGAGCGAGGACGTCTCAATCGTTAGCTTTTCGTCAACGTGATCCTTAAGTTCCTTGCGGAGAGCCTTTTTCTGCTCATCGGTTGTAATGCCCTTTTCTTCCAGAAAGGATTTTGCAAAAGGCTGGATCTGTTCATTGTCAAAAAACTTATCGATATTCGCCTTGATTTTGCCTGCAGTGTTTATGTTGTTTATCGCGTGAAGAGCAAAGGTCAACGAATGCGCCGCATTTTTGCTCACAGGCTGATTCTGTCTGTCGTTGCTCCTTGATTCGTACAGATTGTTTTGTGCCAGCACCTCCGAAAGTTCATCCATAAACTTCTCCGGGTTCATAGACTGAATATTTCCGTTTAAGTCAGGATAAGAAATCTCGCCAGTGATGGAATCATTTTTTGCCCCTTGAACTGCGATGTTCAAAATAAAATCAAATGCTTCATGAGCCATTGAAATCTCCTCCAAAAATCATCTTTTTCAGTTGTTTTCATTTGGTTATACCTATTATAATTTGTAACAACAAATTCAAGAAAGTTATGATGTTGTATAATAAGACTTGACACAAGCCTTTGAGCCTGACGAAGGGCAGCAATTATTATCCACAGGAATTACAATGATCTGCCTTTTTTAGTCAAGGTCTTATCATTGGTCTTTTCATTGTGAAGATTTTTCTTCTCTGCGTGGGGATCTATTTCCATAAGCTCAATGAAGTTCGTTTTGGTGCGGTCAGCTTTAGCTTTGCTCCCGAGCGACCGACCAAGTTCTGTCAGCGCGTCATACAGCTTTTGAAAGAGCTTATTCAGAAAAACTGCGAACGACATCGGCTTTTTCTTCGGCTGGTCTTTCGCTGAGGAAAATTTGATCACATTGTTGGGCTGTGTGGTCTGCGCGAAAAGACTCTTTGAATTGGTTTTTTCTTCCCCGCGGGAATTTTTGGTCGGTTCGGACCTTTTGCTCTGCTTAATTTGCGTCACGTCAAATGCAAGCGGCTTCTCCGGAACAGTAAGGCGAACTGTGATCTTATCCCCTGCGGCAAGCTTTGCGGCGATCCTGAGCTTCATCTCGCTTTCCTTTTCGAGAGCAAGCTCACCTTTCTCATTTTTGGCGTTTGCATACTCTTTGTTTGTTATGATCTGCTTGCCGTTCGCGTAAAAGCCGGACATATCAACGTCCAGTGCTTTCAATTCGGATCTTGCATTCTCAATACTGTGAATAATATTGTCAAACGCTTCGTTCGCCCACTCTATATCATGTTTTGTGAGCCGGTCGGGGTTGGATCTGTAATGCTCGTTGAATATGCGGAACGACATCGCGCTGTTATTCTTCAGCAGGATATCCGCAGGCTTAATATCCACGGACTTTTCGGGAACGTACTTGCGAACGGTGATCTGCTGTCCGGAAGCCGCCTTTGCGGCGATCTTTTCCTCCATTGCCTGAAGCTTTTCGGGAGCGATTACTCCGTTCTTGTCCTTTGCATTTTCAAATTCCTCATTTGAGATGATCTGTTCGCCGTTCGCCACAAAACTCGTATGCTTGACATTGCTGAGGTCATATCCGTTATCCGGATCCAAGGTGTCGTAAAGCATTTTGCAATACACCTTGTGCGCCCACTCCTTTTCATCGGGTGTGAGAGAGCCGGGGGCGGCGGTATAGTGCTCGCTGAACGATCCGGCGTTTACCTCGTCTTCCTCAATGTAGTTAGCGAAAATATCCTTCATATACTCGTCGGCAGCCTCTTTATCGATCGAACCGGCAAGCGCTGAAATGTTATTGAAGATCGCGTCCGCGATCTTATTGCTGCCGTCTAAAAAGGCAAGATCATTGTACGCCGAATTCAGCGCGTCTTTGGTGTTGTAGCCGTTCTGACGGTACTTGTTCACATCTGAAATAAAGTCCAGTGCATTCTCCAGATGATCGTCGGGATTTTCACCCTTGCTGTCGAAAACAGCATTGATCTTTTCAACAAACTCTTTCTCTTCCTTGGTTCTGCCCTTGATTGCCATCTTATCGGAAATGAAGTCCTTGAGTTCCTGGCAGAGCGCGGACTTTTCATCGTCGGCAATGCCGTTTTCTTTTAACCAATCCTGATTATCTGCGCTGGCGAAAAAATCGTCGATCCTATTATGCATATCCCGGGTCTGCGCAGCATAATTGATCGAATGAAGTGAAAATGCCATCGCACAATCTGTGCTTTTCTCTTCGGAATTTTCGCTCATAAGCTGAATGTTTGCCAGAGTATCTTCAAAATAGTCCTCAAAGCTTACGCTTATTTTGTCATCGCCATTCTGAAGATCCACATTATAAGAGAAATCCTCCATTGTCTGAGTAAAAGCCTTTGTCAGAACTTCTTTGAAAACCTTTTCGTTTTTCATACTAATGCCCCCTGTGATGGATCTGTTCACTTGTCTGATAGTTTATACAAACAATGCACATTTTTGTAACAGAATTATTCCAATTTTCCGAACAGCAGTGCTTGTTTGTTTCACCCAAAAGCGCCGGTCATTGTTGGTGCTTTTTTGCTAAATCGCATATTTTGTCCGAGTGAAGCCAATTATATGGACTTTTTGAAAATGTGTTATAATGAAGTAAACATACTGTTGTGAATATTGAGGGTTAAGATCAAGCATAGTCAGTTGACTGGACTGCCGGTATATACTTATTGAGAATACATAGAAGAAATCAAGGTACGCCCAAACTCCGGGCAATTGCGTTCAGCGCCTAAAGTCTTTTTCGGAGTTCCGCTGTTATTCAAAACAAGTACGGGACAACTGCGACACAATTACTGAAAGAATATGTACAATTAGAACTGCTAGCCCGGAACGAAATCCCGTTCGTTTCAGGTTCGGGGCTCTTTTCGTTCCACTTCAAGCTATTGGTTCCAAGTCTATTGACATTTGAAAAAGAAACGTTTATAATTGTTACAAATATATGTGCAATAGCGTATATAACTCTGAAGAGGGCAGATAACAGGCATTTTAAGGAGGAACGAAATGACCAAAAAACTCAAAAAATCAATAGCGTTTCTGACCGTGTTCGCAATGTTTATGTCACTGCTGCTGTATTTCCCTGCGGGGACACTCGGCTTTGATCTCGGCGTAAGGGCGAGCGCGGCGGGTACGGTAAATCGGACCCAACCGTCAAGCGGCAACGGCACAGAGGGCAGCCCGTACATACTCAAGACTGAGGAGCACCTGTACTGGTTTACGGATCATGTAAACAACGGCAACAAATCCGCATGCGCAAAGCTGGGTGCGAACATCACCGTAAACAGCAATGTGCTTAACGATGACGGTACGCTTAAATCCGGCGACTATGTAGAGTGGACGCCGATAGAGAACTATGAGGGTACCTTTGACGGCAACAACTATTCTATCAGCGGTATTTATATCAATAGGAGCGAAGGCAACGCACACGTAATAGGATTGTTTCAAAATATCAGTTCGAGCGGCGTTGTGCAAAATGTTACGCTCAGGGACTCCTATATCTGTGCTTCGGGGAGTACTACGACTAATGGCGGTATAAATGCTGCATATCATGAAATCGGCGGAATTTGCGGAGAAAACGGCGGTACTATCTCCGGCTGTAAAAACTATGCAACGGTTATCGGTGTCACGGTTAAATTTGACGACCCTAACTGGGGAAATCCCAGTACGGGCGGAATCTGCGGTGTTCTTGGAGAGAATGCTACTGTTGATTCCTGCGAAAACTACGGATATATCGACTGCTATGCGGAATTCGGTGGTATCGTAGGTATGATGGGCTGGTCATCAGCCACTGTAAAAAACTGCACCAACTATGGTCCGCTAAACGCCTCGCGCGATAGTTACGGCGGTATTTGCGGCTTTGCTCGTGCCGGCACTATTGATAACTGCACAAATGAAGCGGATTTGTCGGGATATAGAAATATCGGCGGTATAGTGGGTTACGGGTGTCATGTTTTTATCACTAATTGCGTTAATAATGGTAATGTTGAAGCAACAAACAGTAGAGCCGGCGGTATAGGCGGTGACATTACGTACTCAAACGGTGAAATCAAAAACTGCGTCAACAATGGTAACGTTCGTTCAGGTGGCGATTGCGTCGGCGGTATCACCGGCTACAGTCAAATGGATAATACTACAATATGGCTTTGCGAAAATAATGGCGAGGTTTCCGGCTCCCGTTATGTCGGCGGCATCAGTGGATATATCAATGGATATAATGGGAATGCCGGAACTATTAAAGGTAGCATAAACCACGGCAATATCAGCGGCACGAAAACGGTTGGAGGAATTGTAGGACTAAACGAGGACGCGCCGGGCACAATTATCGGCTGCTTCAGCGACGGCACAGTAACAGCCGACAGCGGACATGGCGGAATATGCGGAAGCAACAATTATGCGGTAAAATATTGCGTCTATAACAGCGAGAAATATATCGGAAATACGACGGCTTCCAATAATCCCAATGAGGAAAACAACCTCGGTCTGACCGCCGAGCAAATCAAAGCGGGCGTGGCGGCGTATATGCTTGCGAGCGGCTGCCCCGAAGCGCATTGGTCGCAGGATCTGAGCGACCCGAATGAGACTGTTCCCTATCTTGCGGCAGATGATTCATACAGAGTGTACTACGGCGGTACAAAGAGCTATCACAACCACACAAGCGCCACCTGTGCTGACTGCGGACTTATTTCCCTTATTCCGCCCAAAGATGAAAACGGCGTTTATCAGATAAGCGATAAGGGACATCTGCGCTGGTTTTCGGAATTCGGTCTGGAGAAAAAGGGCGTTCTGATAAATAACATTACCGTAAACGAAGGCTCTGACAGTTATATATGGACTCCTATCGGCTCGGAACTCCACCCCTTTACCGGCGAAATTGACGGAAAGGGCTTCACGGTAAGCGGTCTGACGATAGACAACAGCAGCGCAGACAATATCGGACTTTTCGGTGTTATCGGTGAGGGCGGCGTTGTTAAAAACCTCGGCGTTATCGGCTCCTCTTTCAACGGCGGCAATAATGTCGGCGGCATTGCGGGAAAGAACAACGGCACGATTTCCGGCTGCTTCAGCTACAACACAGCTATCACCGCAACAGGCGCTAAGGGCGGTGTATGCGCGGTAAACAGCAGCACTGTAAAGAACAGCTTCTATCTCAGCTCCAATGTTTCGGGCACCTCGGACAGCACTCTCGCAATATCTGACGATCAGTTTAAAAACGGCTATGCAGCCTATAACCTGAACGCTGATAAATCTGTTCCGGCATGGGGTCAGACTCTGCCCAATACAAACGGCTCATTACCCGTTCCGGCAGCAGCAGACGGCAGCAACAAGGTATATTACGGCGCTCCTACGAATACATACCACAATCACGCCGCAGACCTCGTACACTGCGATTTCTGTAATATGGATATACCGGTTGAGCCTCCGAAAAATGGCAGTTTTTATCAGATATCCGAGGCAAAGCATTTGTTCTGGTTTGCACAGCAAGTTAACACGGGTAACACAGGCATAAATGCTCAGATTGTAAAAGACATTACCATAAACCGAAATGTCCTGAATGAAGACGGTACGCTGAATACTGCCGAAGCAAGTACGTTCTCATGGTGGACGCCTATTGGCACAGCCGAAAAGCCGTACACGGGACTTTTCTACGGATACGGTCATTATATCAGCGGACTGTATTTCAATGATGATACGGTGGAATATGGGGGGCTGTTCGGCGTTGTCAACGGCAAAGTTGATGGCGTAGGAATTGTTGACTCATACTTCAACGGCGGCGAATATGTCGGTGCAATTGCGGGACAAAATAACAATGTAATATCAGTCTGCTTCAGCACCGCTTTGGTCGAATCCGCAAGCGGTACGATGGGCGGTCTGTGCGCCGATAACAATAATAATTTGTACAGAAGCTACTATCTCGACAGGGGCTATGCGAACGCTGCCGACAGCAATAGTGCATTCAGCGCAGACGATTTCAAAAGCGGCAAGGTCACCTATGAGATGTGCCTCAATACAGGCAATCCCTTATGGGGTCAGCTGCTTGAGGGTGAAAATGCCAACAGCCTGCCCGTGGCAAGGACAGAAGAAAATGCGGTGTATTTCGCGAAGGATAAATACCACAACCACAGCGGCGAAAACTGCGATTTGTGCGAAAAGATTCTGCCCATCAAGCCGACCCAAGACGAAAGAGGATACTATCAGATAACAAATCCGAGCAATCTGTTATGGTTTGCAAATTTGACAAACCATAGCCCTTTAGGTTCCAACGACAACGCGATACTTATGAATGATATCGTGATGAACATCGGCGTTCTTGACGAAAACGGCAATCCGAAAAGCGGAACATTCATAGAATGGACGCCAATCGGCGAGGAACGGTGCGGTTTTTTTGGCACGTTTGACGGCAACGGCTACACGATAAGCGGTCTGTATATCAACGGCACGGAAAGCAATGTCGGCTTGTTCGGATATGTCGGCTACGGTGGAAAGATAACAAAGCTGCGCCTTGCAGATTCCTATGTAAATGGCAGTGAGAATGTCGGCGCTATCTGCGGCAAAAACTCCGGAACGATTTCGGAGTGCTATGTTAAGAGCAATGTCGCTGCGACCAAATACGCCGGCGGTATCTGCGGATACAACTCCGGCACAATAGAGAACTGCTTCCATGAGGGCTTTGTGAACTCTACGGAATCCGGCGGTATCGTCGGCAAAAACGATACGGGTACGCTGAAGAACTGTATCAATATCGGCGATGTTCAGGGTTCAAGCCGTGACAACATCTACGGATATTACAGCAGCGGCTCGACGATACAGGATTGCTACTTCAACAAGGATTTCACCACATATAATCCCAACACCACCGAGAAGCTCACCACCCTTGAGCTTACGGGAGACGATTTCCTGCCCGGCTCGGATCCGGCATGGACAAAGAATCCTAACGATACCACCAATCACATTCTGTACTACCCGAGACTCAAGAACATCAGAGTAGACGATTCGGCGATAGCATATACACCTTCTTTTGTGATCCGGAGTACAGATACCGGCACACCTGCATACGGCGACAACCTGCACTATACGCTGGACGAAGCGATCGAGATCAATGGAAAAGTTATCTCCGTGAGCAAGGAAATAAACATGGAGGTATACCGCAACAAGCTTGCTCTGCTACCTCTGGACATTGAGATAAAGAGCAACGGCAGGGTAATATACGAGGACTGCACGCTCAGACCGGAACTGTCCAGCACCGGAAGCAAGCTTATCATTGTGATGGGCGAGGAGGATATAGGTTATATCGATATCTCCGGAACCGAAAAGCTCCCCGTGGTAATAACAGGCGATGTTGACACGGGTGAAAGTTCCTTTAAGATGACGTATACAGGAACGGCTATCCCGTGGTTCACAGGGGCGACAGGGTCACAGTCAGTGACTATCGAAAAGGCAATTCCTACCGTTGAAGAGCCTGAGGCTTCGGCATTAAGCTACGGTCAGCCACTGAGCGCGTCCGAGCTTACCCTTAACGGCTGGAGCTGGGTCTATCCCGATGTTATTCCTACGGTTGTAAACAGCGGATATCAGGTAATTACCAGCGAGCCTGTTGACTATCTGAACTATGATTATTCGGGTGTAACAAACTATGATCCTGCTACTCACCTGATCACAAGAACTATTCCTGTGACCGTAAATTCTGTCACACCCGCAATTGTTGTTAAGCCCACTCCCTCCGCAGTGCTGCCCGGAAAGACGGTCAGTGTGAGCGCGGCAGTAACTAATCCAAACAATAACAGCATGACCGATCTGCCTGCTGTCTCATTCAGCTATAAGATCGGCAGCGGAGCAGAAACTCCGATCACCGGCGATTCGTTTGAAATTCCCGAAGACGCCGCAATAGGCACAATTATCACGGTTATAGCAAATACTCCCGAAACCGCAAACTATTTCGCAGGATCAAACAGCGCAAAAGTGACTGTAACAGACTGCAAGCACGAAACCAAAGTCCTGAAATACGACGAAAACAGCCACTGGTATCACTGCGACAACTGCGGCGCTGACCTTGATATAGAAGAGCACAAGGGCGGCTCTGCGACCTGCACCGATAAGGCTGTCTGCACCGCCTGCGAACAGGAGTACGGGTCATTAGACACCAACAACCATGTCAAGGTTTCAAAGGATTGGTCAAGCGACGCAACGGGACACTGGCACGAATGCGAAGACTGCCACGCAAAGCTTGACAAGGCTGCGCACGAATCAAGCGGATCCGCAACCGAGGATACTGCGGAGCTTTGCACGATTTGCTGCTATGTGATCACCCGCGCTTCGGGCAGAGTAGCAACTCCCGTGATCTCTCCCAACGGCGGCACATTTACCGGCTCACAAACGGTCGCTATCTCCTGCGACACAGAGAATGTGGCAATCTATTATACTACAAACGGAGACACGCCGACTGCGAACAGCACAAAATACACGGGATCATTCACGATTACATCATCTACAACCGTGAAAGCGATCGCATTCAAGCTCGGCGTGGACAACAGCGAAACTGCAGAAGCTACATTTACAAAGACATCAACCGGCGGTGGAAGCAGCGGCGGAGGTGGTGGAGGCAGCTCCAGACCTACCTCTCCGACATCAACTAATCCCTCTATCGGAGGTTCAACAAAGAGCTGGAGCGATGTTGCGGCAGACCTTGGGAAGCTCGTAATCGGCTCTGAGATAACGATCGAACTGAACGGCAATACCACAGTTCCCGCCCCGGTGATCAAGGTTATCGACGAGCGTGACCTCAAGGTAACGTTCGTAGTTGACAGTGTTAAGAGCTGGAAAACAGACGGCGCAGAGATAACCGATCCTGCGGCAGCTGACCTTTCAATTATCACAATAAACAGGCTGAAAACCGACACTCTGCGTGGCATTATGGGTATTCAGTTTACGATCGACAATACGAATATCCCGACAGACCTTCAAATCGCATTTAAGACCGAACACGCAGGAAAATTTGCGAACCTCTACAAGAACGTTGACGGCAAGCTGACATTTGTGACCTGTGCAAAACTCGGTGCGGACGGAAAGGTTATCCTGTCCGGTGTTTCCGAAAAGGGCGATTACCTTGTAATGCTCTGTGAATTCAGCGACATACCCGGCGACATGAATAACGACGGCGTTATGGATCAAAAAGATGCAGCAGCGCTCCTCAAGGACATTGTAGGTCTGGAACCCGGCAAGAACCCGCTCATGGCGGACTTTAACGGCGACGGTGCTATGGATCAAAAGGACGCTTCGGCAATACTGAAAAGAATTGTTGGCATAGCGTAATCACAACAAAATAGCAGAATGGGCGTACAGAAATGTGCGCCCATTTTATTCATTCAATAAACAATGAACCGACCACAAAAGCATCTCCACTCCGAAAACAGTTTGTCGCTTGACTTATATTGCAATTTTTCGATTTTGTGCTATAATTATAATAAGCAGATTACTCCTGCGCAAATAACGAAACGAGGTAAAAAAATGACCGACAAGACCATATCTTTTATATCCGGGCGAAAGCGTTATACTATCCCCGTAAACGAAATTATGTATATTTTAATGAAAAAGCAGGACGCTTATGTTCACCTGTCTGACGGCAGGATACTCAAAACGCGAACGACCTTTGCCGAGTTTCAAGACAAACTTGGCGATGACTTTATCAGAATACACCGCGGCGGTCTTGTTGCGGCAAAAGCGGTACACAGCGTAAATGAGCTTATAATGCTTAGCAACGGCGACGCTCTCGAGTATTCCTCGCAGCACCGCGAGGAAATAATAAAGAAATTCCGTCGGAAACAGCGCGTCATCGTTGACGCAATTGCGGACAACGACAACCCCACAGACAATGAGGAATATCACGAACATTACAAATGCTTTGACACGATCCCGATTGCGTTCACGGATATTGAGATGGTTTTCGATGAAGAAAGCCATGCAATGGACTGGATTTTCCGCTACGGCAACGAGGCACTCGCAAAGATTGAGGAAGTTCCGCTTGAAGTGATGATAGGCGGCACGTTTCGCAGCATTTTCCCAAATATGGACAAGAAATGGCTGCGTAGCTACGAGCGTACCGTGATTTACGGCGAAACGCTAGAGCTTATAGATTACAGCCCCGAAATCGACAAGTATCTGCGGATAATCTGTTTCCCGACCTTTAAGGGTCACTGCGGCTGTCTGCTGTTCGACATTACAGAAACGAGAATATCGAGCGAAACAACTGTGGCAGAAAAGGCAGTTATTATGTATTTAAGAAAAATGATGGAATAAGCCTCTCTCAGACTTGGAACGAATCACCTTGTTTATTCCAAGTCTGTTTTTCGTTCCGCCTCACGGTATTGGTTCCAAGTCTATTGATAAACGAAAATAAGCTGAGAAATAGAGAACATATCAGCCGATGTTGAAAACACCGCGATAAAGCAGTCTTTTCAAAACCCTTGACCGGATCAATGGTCTGGACTTTTCCCCTTTACCAGACTTCTCCCGGATACCTCATTCCCCAATCCTTGCGAAGCCTTGTCATTATTTCCATAACGTCGCAGGTGTCTTGTAAATGCAGAAGTGACCCATCTCCGGTTCTTACCGCTTCTTCCATATCCTGCAATTCATAGTACAGAGCGTTCTCTGTTTTTCCGGAAGCTATCTCACGGACAGCGCCTGTTTCGGCGTCAACTATCACGGCTCTGTCAGCTCTTGGATACTCCATTATCTCAATATAGCCTTTTTCACAGCTTATCATAGCTCTTTTCGGCTGTTTTGAGTGCATACTGATCGCTACCGTTGCCATTTGCCCTTTTGTGTTTTTCAGAAGAACCGTTGCCATTTCGTCCGAACCTGTGGGCGACGGCTTCCACTGGCTTAGAATTTCGTCCGGTTTTTCCTCCATAAAGCTGCGGACTATCGACAGCGCATACACGCCTATGTCCAGCATTGCGCC
>CAMCFA010000008.1 GCA_945873955.1 uncultured Clostridia bacterium
ATGTAGATAAATCCCGAACGCCGAACAACATAACCTATGTGAAGCGTGACTTGCGAGAACTTTATCACGAGCTATTTGATGAAGCTCTTGCCGAGTACAACGCAAGGCAAGAACGTCCAGACCGACAAATCCCCGACTACTACGAACACATCAGAAAAGGAAAAAAGGAGAAGCTGTTTCAAGAGATAATCGTGATGTTTGGTAATTCCGAGAACTGCGGCGTTGGCTCGGAAAATTGGGAAACCGCCGTTAAGCTGCTTGATGAGTATATGCGTGAATTTGAAAAGCGCAATCCAAACCTCAAGGTGTTCAACGCCGTAATGCACCTCGACGAAGCAACTCCACATCTGCACATAAACTTTGTTCCCGTGTGCTATGGACAGAAGCAAGGTCTTTCCACTCGTGTGTCAATGAAACGAGCAATTCAGCAAATGGGCTTTAAGGCAAGCGGCAAAAAAGAAACAGAAGCTATTTTATGGGGCAGCTACGAGCGAGCAAAGCTGACGGAAATTCTGAATAACCACAATATAGTGCGGCAGGTTGTGGGCGCATTTCACGACCATAAGTCTGTCGAGGAATACAAGCGGTATGCTCAAATTATCTACAGCAAGAATGCACACATCAACGCTCTTAAAAAAGAAAACCCCGTTGACCTGAGCATCACCGATGTTGGTGAAATTCTCAATCAGAATGATTTTCTGCGTGATACTGTTACAAGGAAAAATGAAGAAATATCGCAGTTAAAGGCTATGACTAAATCTCAATTTGTGCCGATTGAGATTTACAACGATGAGAAGCGGCAGTACATAATCGAGCAGTTACAGCGAGTGAATTGTCCGTTTGTCGAGGAGGTTAACTCAATCTACCCCTGTAAAGTGGAACAAGCAACAGCCTTATGATTTTATGAACGACCTGACGATTGGGCGTTTGCTGTACTGCCTGAATACGCTGTCCGAGTTGGAAATTAAATCCCGTGAACAGCTTTACGATATAGCTGCCGACTTGCGAGAGAAAGCCGAGAACAGCGGTGATGATATTGACCTGAAAACTCAACTTTCACAAATTGAGAATGTGATACGCACTTACGAGGAAATCGTTGAGGGCAACTACATTGATAATCTCATCAAAGCCGAACGGGAGCGCAAAGAAGCAGAGCAGAAAAAAGAAAACTCTCCCGAACAGCCTATGCAGACTGTTAATCGGAAGAAACATAAAAGATAAGGAAAGGAGGCGGGAATATGACCCAAGCCAAGAAGCAGGACATCATCGCAAAGGTTACCTCGCTTTTGAGCAAGTTGCTTGATGACGATGAGCCGCTTGTAGAAAGCACAACGGAACACCCTGTCGAAATGCTGACTATAAAGGAATGCACACAGGAAATCCGAGGGCTGAACGAGTTTACCGTTCGACAGCTCATAGCGAGAAACGAAATTCCCTTTGTCCGTGCGGGACAAGGGAAAAACGGGAAGATTCTAATCCCAAAAGCCGCTTTGATTGCGTACCTCAACGGTATTGCATAACGGTACTGAATGACGGTTAGAAGCGCCGACAGGCTTGTTAGTCTGGGCAGTCTGTCGCACTTCTTCAGATTGAGAAATTTGTTTACAGACATAAATCCAACACAAACCAAAGGCATATTTCTCAATAATATCGTCAAAAAGCGCTTGACAAATCACGCTTTAAAGTAGTAAAATAGAGTTGCAGAAATATGCCAATGGTTTGACCGACAAGGAGGTAAACTAATGGCATCAATCGAAAAACGAGGCAACTCGTACAGAATTAAGGTATCCTGCGGCTACAAGGCGGACGGAACACAGGTTTTTCAGCGTATGACGTGGACGCCCGACGAGAAAATGACCGCAAAGCAGATTGAAAAGGAGGTACAGCGACAGGCAATTCTCTTTGAGGAAGAGTGCAAGCGTGGGCAAATCGTATCGGCGGTAAAGTTTGAAGCCTTTGCCGAGGAATGGTTTGAAGAATACGCAAAGCTCAACCTAAAAAGTACGACCTACACACGGCAAAGACAGCTCACAAAGCGGGTTTATGCGGCAATCGGACATATCCGGCTGGACAAGATAACCACCCGACTTATTCAGAAATTCATCAATTCACTTGCACAGGACGGCGTAAACGAGATTACGAAAAAGCCGCTTTCCCATAAGACGATGGTGCATTATCTTTCGTTCATCTCGACTGTGATTGACTATGCGATTAAGATGGATATGCTGACCGATAATCCTTGCCGCCGTGTAACAATCCCGAAAGGCAATAAGAAAGAGCACAAAATCCTCTCGATACAGGAAACAGAGGAGTTTCTGAAGCTGCTTGAAACAGCACCGCTGAAATGGCGTACATTCTTCACACTTGATATTTACAGCGGTATGCGCCGTGGCGAAATGCTTGGCTTGGAGTGGAAGGACATTGATTTTGAAACGGGTGTAGTGCATATTCAGCGCACCTCTAATTACACGAAGGCAAAGGGAATTTACACGGACACCACAAAAACCGAGAACTCGGTGCGCTTCATCAAGCTGCCGCCCGAGGTGCTTGCAATTCTTGAACAATTCAGAGCAGAACAGGAAAAGGAGAAACAGCGGCTCGGCGATAAATGGGTCGAGAACGACCGCCTGTTCACAAAGTGGAACGGGCTTCCTATGAACCCGCAAACGCCCTACGGCTGGCTGAAAGAGTTTTGTGAAGAACACAATTTCCCATTTTATGGCATTCATACTTTTCGACATCTGCACGCGAGCTTGCTTATCGGCGCAGGAATTGACCCGACAACAGTATCGGGAATCCTCGGACATTCGCAGGTAAGCACGAGCCTGAACATCTACGGGTATATGTTCCGTGAGAACCAAGTCAAGGCTTGTAACGCTGTGGCGGAGGCTCTGGATTTCAAGAAAAGAGGGGCTTGAGCGAAATAAGACCCAAATAAGACCCATCGGCGGTTTCAGGGCAAAAAGAAAAGCCCACAAAAGGCTTCATTAAGCCAAATGTGAGCTATGCTTATGGTGAACCATAGCAGTACTTATACGAACATTCAGCCGCTTTTTCTATTGCTTCTGTGCTGTCAAGCATGAGCTTGGTGTCTATGTCGCCCTTATCCAACCCGCAGAGGTTGAAGACGATACGAACCCGGTTATCGTCATACACGTAAACCGCGCTGAGGAAAGAATCAAAAAGCCGCTTCTGAAATCTTTTATCCTTTATGTCACCGTCCCGAAAACTATCCAGCCAGCCTCCAATCTGATCCTTGCTTACAGTTATGGTTTCGGCTTTCAACAATGTAATGCTATTCTCTATTCTGGATTTTTCACCCTCGAGCTCCATAAGTCGCTCCTTGGTGCTGGGCGTAATGATTCCCTGCTCAATAGCTGCCATCATATTTTTTATCGACTTTTGTGTTTCCGACAGTTGAGCATTCAGCAAAGCCATATCGCCGTCGTTATTATGTTCTTCCTGGAATTTTATAAGCGTGTCGGCAAGCCATGTGATAACATCGTCTTGCAGTATATACGCCTGCACTAGACGTGCAACCTCATATTCCAGATCGTCCCTACGCACATTTTTCTTAGTGCAGCGGGGCTTTTCCTTTTTTCCGGAGCAGCCGTAATAGTAATGCAGCAAGCCGTTCTTCCCTGTTCCGGAAAGACCCATCATGTGGCGGCCGCATTCTCCACAGAATAGCTTGCCTGTTAAAAGATAATCTCCGTTGACGCGGTGTCGACCTTGTGGATTGCCTTTTGTTCCTAATATTCTCTGCACTTTCAAGAACATCTCCTTACTAATGATTTCCGGCATACCGCCTTCAATTCTGACATTATCGTATATGTATACACCGGTGTATTTCTCGCATTTCAAGATTGATTGAAAGCTGCTCCTTCCCCACTCGTTTCCTTTCCTGGTTTTGAGTCCGCGCCGGTTTAGGTCGGTATATATATCTACAAACGGATCGCCGCAGGCTACGCGGGTAAATATTTCTCTGACAACAGCTGCGGCCGGTTCGTCAATTTCGTACGTTCCATTCTCGCCGGAACGATATCCGTATGGAGCAGGACCGTTAACTTTACATTTGAGCGCATTGTCCTCCATTCCGCGCTTGATGTCTTCGGCCATGTTTTCGGAATAGAACTGATTGACGTTCATCATCATGCGAAGTGCGAACCTGCCGGCAGCGTTGTTGCCAAATTCCTCCTTGGCGTAAAACAGCTTAACTCCCAGCTTCTCCATATCATTTTCAAAGGTTAGGGCGTTTACCATATTACGCGCTATTCGGTTTGACTTGTAGGCAATAATGTTTGAAAACTTGCCTTTCTTAGCATCGCGCTGAAGCCGGAGGAACTGTGAGCGGTTCTCTGTACGTCCAGATTGAGCTGCGTCGGCGTAAACCTCGATGATTTCAAGGCCTTGCTGAGCTGCGAACACCTTACACTCCGCGACCTGCTGTTCAATACTCTCTTCGCGTTGATTGTGTGAGGAGAACCGGGCATATATGACGGCAATATTGGATAGCGGTTTATCTGATTTACGCGCCATTCTGATTCTCCTTTACAAATTCTGATAAATTATCACGTATTTCCCCACAAACCTTTACAATGTGCTATAATAATAACAGCACTGCCGGCATTGACTTCTTGGGAAAGGAAGGATACGTTGTGGACGACGAACTCAACACTGCCGAGCCGCTTGATAAAAGCGACGTTATTAGTGCTGCCGTCATGTTTGAGATGCTCGGCGTTGAAGCGCAGGAAAAAATCCTGGCACTCATGAAACGCCTTCTCGACAAATAGCTTGCCTATTGCCCTGCTGGAAACAGCGGGGCATTTATTTTTCTTTTGCATTATATGCGTGTGTTGATTCAAGCGTTGTATCAGTCTGATTTCCGACGTTTTTGCAGATGGGACACACAAAAGAAGTATTATTGATTTTCACCCTCAAATCGGTACCACAGTATGGACATTTCCCATACTTGACTTTTTGAGCCTTTGTCAAGGCAACAAATACGCCAAATACTCCAAGAATAATTAAGATGATTCCAAATCCTAGTGCAATTGTAAATACACCTATTGCAATTAATGCAACACTTGCAAGGGCTGAAACAATGCCACTAACATATCCAATTTTCTTTGTTTCGGACAGAGGATTGACAACCGGAGTAAACTCGGCCTGAGATTTAATGTTGAATCCACAATTTGGACAGGTTTCCGCAGTATCGGAGACCTGGTGATTGCATTCCGGACAATTTATAAGTGACATGTTATTACCTCCTTATACTTTTCTGCTGTTACCGCATTTACTTATCAGAAAGAATGCCTTTGATTTGGGATAGAATCAGCTTTTGTTCTTCGTCATTAAGTCGATTAAACAATTTGATATATTCTGCTGTCCTTGAATTCTGCTTTTTATCGGATGTTCTCGACAAAGATATTTCCGTATCCCCCATCTTTATTAGCAGTTCGTCAACGGTTATGCCCATGCCTTGAGCAAGAGTATTGAGCGTCGGCAGCGATGGAATAATCGGCTCGTTTGTTTTTGGGTTTATGCCTTTTTCCAGAAGACTTATGCTTCCATTTGACAGTCCGCACTTTATAGCAAACTCTCTCTGAGATAGCTTTTGCTCAGCCCGGTAATTCTTGATTATATCGCCAATAGTCATTTGTCTTCCCCTTTACAAAATGTTTAATGCTTTTATCATGTTAAATCTATTATACACCAAATCTCACTGCTTGTCAATACATTGAGGTTTAAAAAATTAAACAAAATTTGTTCAAACCACTTGACAAATCAATCGAAATGGTGTATTATGAATATGTTAAACCGATTAAACACAGTCGGTACCACACAAGGAGGTGATTGAAATGGGAAATAAAATCAGAAAATATCGCAAGAAACTGAAAATGACACAGGCTGAGCTTGCCAAGAAGAGCGGCGTAGCGCGTGTTACAATCTCACAGCTCGAGAACGGGAGAGAGAGAAACACAACCTCTCGTACCCTTCTGGCTATTGCCAAAGCGCTCGGCTCAACTGTTGACCAGATTTTTTTTAACGATAGTGTTTAACCGATTAAACGCTTCTATAATCTAGTAAGGAGGTGGTGGATATATGGCAGAAATCAAAGTAGACACAGCGAACATACCGCAGCACATCGCGGACGCTCTCTGCGAAGATCTGCTCAAATCCATAAAAGAATACATAAGGAATAATCCCGGAGCGGCAGAAGCCCTGGAAGCACGCGGCAAAGCTCTTTTTCAGCGTATAGCCGCCAAGAAAGCACAGCAAGGAGGATAATATCATGTCAATGCTTAAATGCACCAAGTGCGGCGATGAAAAATTATATGTATCTACCGATTTTGACGGCATGGACGGTAACAGCGAGCGCGGTGAGGGTTCGGGATTTAAGACTATGATCGCGCTGAACTGCCCGTCCTGCGGCTGCATGTATGTTGTTGGTCGCATCAAGCAGTCCGTTGATTTTTCGCTTGACACCAAGTTCAACCATTTCGCCTATGAGGGTGAAGAGTCTAGGAAGTTTACTAGAAAGGAGTGAGTACCATGGCAAACCTCAAGGTTTCTGACGCACAGAAAACCCTGCTAAGAGTCCTTTTATTCAACGAACACGAAAAGTGGGACGAAACATTGAAGCAGCGCCGTAACAGCCTAAACCGAGCTATAAATAATGGCGAGAGCGAGCATTTCATCAACGACCTCAAGAGTTTTGTCAGGTATGCTGAGGATTACATAAAGGACCTCGACGACCTTATGTCACAGCTTAACAACTAATTTTCCATACAGAGAATCTTTGAAAGAAGGTGATAAGATGAAGAAAGGCAAAACAAAAGTAGGGCATATATTTTTCAAAACTACCTCCGCAGAATGCGCCAAGTGGGGAGGTTTTGGGATATGTGACGAATGCAACCAACATTCGGCCGAGGGCTATCTGGTGCCGGTACTGAACTTGTGGCTTTGTCCTAAGTGCTTTGAGAGCTGGCAGAAAAGAGCAATCTATTACCCCGAAGACCGCAGCTACGAAGAAAGCAAGGCGCAGTACTACGAAAGCATTCTTAAATGCGAATAATGTTTATGGAAGGAGCAAACCCCAATGAAAGAAGGAAGAACGCTTAAGCAGCTGGCAGTTGAAATCCAGCGGCAGAGCAAGGCAAAACACGACTACCTCGCCGACGTCTCAAATGTAGAAATAGTTCCGTTCGACGCAGGCCCACAGTTCGTAATTCACGGCGATGCGGATATGTATTTCGGCATGGGCGAGAACGCACACCGCCAGATCGGTACCTACACAGGCATTCCGGCAAGCTATTACGATAAGCTGATGACGTCTCCTGGACTGCTTGCAACTAACGTGAACCACTGGCTTAGAGAAAAGGCGAAATCGCCGGACGTGGAACGTCGCATGATACGTACACTTGACGGAAATGTCCGCGCTTTCCTTTCTGACAGATACCGCCGTATCGATAATGAGATGGTTGCGGAAGCAGTGCTTCCGGCTATCGGCAGCATGGACGGGGCTGAAATAAAGTCCTGCGAGATAACCGATGACCGCCTGTATCTGAAAGTAGTGAGCGAACGTCTTAAATCCGAGGTTTCGGTAGGAGATGTCGTTCAGGCTGGCTTCATGATAACTAACTCCGAGGTCGGGCTTGGTTCGGTGAATGTATCGCCGCTGCTCTATCGCCTGGTCTGCACCAATGGCATGATAGCCGCTGACCGCAATATGGGCAAGTATAAGAAGACCCATGTCGGCAGGATAAATGAGAGCAACGTTGACATGAGCATATTCCGCGATGAAACGCTTGAAGCAGATGACCGCGCTTTCATGATGAAGCTGCAGGACGCTGTCCGCGCAGCGATTGATGAAGTCAGGTTTTCGCAGCTCATCGACCAGCTACGCGAAGCAAAGGACGCAAGAATTGAAGCGAAGATCATTCCGAAAGTCGTTGAGCTTACGGCACGCGAGGTCGGAATCCAGCAGAATGAGCAGGACAGCGTCCTTGGACACCTCATTGAAGGGAAAGACCTGTCGCTTTATGGTCTGGGAAACGCGGTCACAAGATATGCGCAGGAGGTAAACTCCTATGATCGCTCCACCGAGCTTGAAAGCATAGGCTACAAGGTCATCACCATAGCACCGTCAAGATGGAAGAACATTCTTTCCACAGCAAGAAAGGAGACAGTATGAGCTTTAGATTTACAGAAGACATGACAGACCAGGAGCGCGAAGAAACGTTGAACGAAATCAATGATACGCTCGACGGCAAGAATGACCTCATCGTTGTAGCGCAGCTTCCTATCATCAAGGAGCAGCTTGCAGCTATCAAGGAGCAGTTCCAGACGGCTGCTGAACGCGCCAAGTCACTTGACTGCACCGAGGATAACCTTACTGAAATACGCAAGACCCGTGCAAATATAACCAAGGTATTCGAGTCCCTTGAAGAGCGGCGCAAAGAAGCTAAGCGAGCCATAATGGCACCGTATGATGAATTTGAAAAGGTCTACAAAGACTGTGTGACAAATATCTACAAGCCTTGTGACGCTGAACTGTCGTCCAAAATAAAGGCTGTGGAGGAATCTCTGAAAGCTGAGAAGCGTAAGTACGCTGCCGACTTCTTTACCGAAAGCACAAAAGCGTCCGGAATAGACTTTTTGACGCTGGAGCAGGTCGGCTTGAACATAGGTCTGAATACAAGCCGTAAGTCAATCAAGGAAAAAATCTCCGCGTTCGTGACAAAGGTTACAGAGGAAATCGCACTCATTGAAATGCAGCCAAATCCGGACGAGGTGCTTGTGGAATACAAGCAGACTCTCAACGCCGCAAAAGCTATCAAAACCGTAGCAGACCGCCACACCGCCGCCGAAGCAGAACGTGTTCGCAGAGAACTTATACAGAAGCAGCGCGAAGCTGCTGCCGAAAACGCGGCCAAGGTGGAGGAAATCGCAGCTCAGAATATTCCGATAGTCGAAGACACGGAGGAAGCTGCGGAATTTGAAGCTCCCTCCGCCGTTGAACCGGATAACGAGGATATCCTCGAGCTTACCTTTACAGTCCGCGGTAGCAGAGCACGGCTCAAGGAACTTAAGGCATACTTGATTGACAACGGATATGATGTGAGGTGAGCGATATGGCACAGAAATACGATAAAAAGCAGCCTGTTATTCAGAAACAGCCTAAGTTTTCGGTGGTTATCCAGACCGATACATATCAGAAGCTTGTCAACAACACGCTCGGCGACCCAGAAAAGGCAAAGCACTTTGTCGCTTCTATAACCTCTGCCGTGGCGGTCAATCCCGCCCTGCAGGATTGCGAGGCAGGTTCAATACTTGCCGGGGCATTGCTTGGCGAAAGCCTTAATCTTTCCCCTTCACCTCAGCTCGGCCATTACTACCTTGTACCGTTTAAGACCAAGACCAAGTTAAAGGACGATAACGGCAACGACATATACACATATAAAGCACAGTTCGTGCTTGGCTATAAGGGCTACATACAGATGGCGCTCCGCTCAGCTCAGTACAAGTTCCTCAATGTTGTAGCTGTGAAGCAGGGAGAATTCATAAGTTGGGATCCGTTCCGCGAAGATCTCCGTTGCAACTGGAGTACAGCAGACAATCGCGACGAACTGGAGACAGTTGGGTATGTAGCGTGCTACGAATATCTGAACGGCTTCCGTAAGACGTTGTACTGGAGCAAGGAGAAAATGCTTGCACACGCCGACAAGTATAGCCCGGCATTTTCCGCAGCGGCATACAACAAAATTCAAGCTGGACAAGTTCCCGATGATGATATGTGGAAATATTCATCGTTCTGGTACAAAGATTTTGACGCCATGGGTATGAAAACAATGCTTCGGCAGCTCATAGGCAAGTGGGGTGTCATGAGTATCGAGTTCCGCAACTCTTACGATAATGACGGAAAGGCGTTGAGAGTGACAGATACGGGTGAATTCCTGCCGGACAACGGAGATGACTTCGATAATACCACGCCGCTTATTCAGCCTGGTTCGACTATAAACCCCGAAGCAACCAGCACGGCGCAGGCGGTTAATCTCAACGACTTATGATACCGTTTGAAATCATCTCAACCGGCTCGCAGGGCAACGCCGTAGTTCTTAATAAGATAATCCTTGTGGACTGCGGCGTGTGCTTCAAAAAGCTCGAGCCTTACTATCGGGACCTAAAGCTGGTGCTGCTCACACATATCCACTCCGACCATTTCAACAAGACTGCCATACGCAAGCTGGCGAGCGAGCGTCCAACGCTTCGCTTCGCCTGCGGCGAATGGCTTGTAAACGACCTGCTTCAATGCGAGGTACCCGCCAGGCAGATAGACGTACTGAAAAGCAGAACGATGTACAATTACGGAGCCTGCAATATCATTCAGTTTCCGCTTTCTCATGACGTCCCTAATTGCGGGTGGATGATACATTTTCCGGTCGGTAAAGTGATATATGCAACAGATACAAACAATCTTAACGGCGTATCGGCATTCGGCTACGACCTCTATTTGATAGAAGCGAACTATGTAGAAGAGGATATCTGGGAGAAAATCCGAGAGAAAGAAGCTAACGGAGAATATGCTTACGAGCGGCGCGTATTGCGAACGCACCTATCAAAGGCTAAGTGCGATGATTTTCTTGTGCGAAACTGCACGGCAAAATCGCATTACGTCTATATGCATTGCCACCGTGATGACGATGACGATACAGAAAGGAACGAACAATGTACAACAAAGTGATAATGATGGGGCGTATATGCTCCGACCCGGAGTTTAAGACGACTCCCAACGGCGTGAACGTATGCACGTTCCGCATAGCAGTTGACCGGCGGTTTCAGACGCAGGGCGAGGAACGCAAAGCAGATTTCTTCAACGTAGCCGCTTGGCGGCAGACCGGGGATTTTGTACGTCAGTATTTCGGCAAGGGCCGCATGATCTTAGTTGAAGGCGAAATGCAGACAAGGCAGTATACCGACAAGAACGGGAATGCTGCAACGTGGTATGAGATAAATGCAGAGCGCGTTAGTTTCACAGGAGAAAAGTCAAGCGGAACTCAGACGTCCGCGGCACAGCCTGCGCAGGATTATTCGTCAAACACCAGCACAGCTGCTCAGACACCGTCTGCTTCCCCCGCGTCCTCTTTCTCACAAGCGGACTCTGATGATGATTATCCGTTCTGATTGGCGGTGGGTAAATGGCAACAGGTAAAAGATACTACTGGATGAAACTGAAAGAAGATTTCATGACATCGGACACCGTGGACTATTTCATGTCGCTTCCTAACGGAGCAAATTACGTCGTACTGTACCAGTTGCTTTGCCTTAAAACAATAAACACCGATGGCAGGCTTTCAAGGCAAATCGGAGAGATAATCATTCCTTATGACGTTGCAAAAATTCAGCGTGATACAAAATGGTTCACAACCGACACCATTCGTGTAGCGTTGGAACTGTATAAGAAATTCGGCTTGATTTATGAAGACGTAGACGGTGTACTGGTGCTTGCTGACCACAACAATCTTGTTGGAAGCGAAACGAATTGGGCGCAGCAAAAGCGAAATCAAAAGCTGAATGCGTCTGATAAGAAATTGCTCGACAACGGAAACCAAGTGGAAAGTAAGGTGGAAAATTTCCACCCAGAGAATAGAGGTATAGAGATAAGAGATAAAGATACAGATATTAGAGTGGAGGAGGAAGCTATCGAACCTGCACCACCTTCCTCCACCCCCTGTCCATTTGGCGAAATACAAAGGCTTTGGAATGAAATCTGTATCAGCTTATCCCGTGTCGACAGTATACAGCACGAGCGGCGAAAATTGGTTCAAGCGCGGTGGAACGAATATCCCTCGATAGCAAAGTTTGAAGAGGTTTTTCGCAAAGTCGAAGCAAGCAAATTTCTCAAAGGAGCCAATAAGAGGAATTGGATAGTGAAATTCGACTGGCTGATGAAAGAAGACCATTTCACTAAGACGCTTGAGGGTAATTACGATGACTACAAAGCTCCAAAGGACTCCGAATCATCAGTAGACATTGACGAAATAATGGAGGAGCTTCGCCGTCAATACCAATAAGGAAGGAGGGCATATACAGATGAAATACATAGCATACGCAGCCGCAGCTATTATCGGCCTGTTCATGCGAACAATGGCAGCGTACTCTATTGGCTGGACAACCTACCGCATGGACGGTCACGATATTCTCATGGCGTTCTTCGGTATAGTGATTGTGTGGTGCGTCAGAGGTATGTTTATGCCGGCAACCAAGAAGCCACGGAATAGGAGCGATAAGAATGACCGTTGAATTTACAGTCGAGGGAAATCCGTTCGGAAAGCAGCGCCCACGGCATAACCGGGCAACGAACGTGACCTATACTCCCAAAGAAACTACCAACCATGAAGAGATGATTGCGCTGTCCTACAAGAGAAAGTACGGACGTACCAGATTTGCACCAGGAACGCCGCTCTGTTTGGCCGTAAAGGCATATATGCCTATTCCTAAGGGTGCAACCAAGGCAAAGCGTAAACTCATGCTGGAGGGGGCAATACGCCCGATTGTGAAGCCCGATTGGGATAACATTGGAAAGCTCGTAGCCGATGCCCTCAACGGCATAGCTTACGATGACGATAAGTGCATTTGCGCTGCCGTCGTCGAAAAATATTACAGCGATCTTCCGAGAACGGAGATCATAATTACTGAATGTGTTGCCAGCGCCGGCAATACATAATCAACGTGGAAGGAGCATTTACCATGAACGAAAACGAAAAGGCAGCAATAGTCTACATACCCGGGAACAAGTTGTTCCCTCACCCGGACAACCCCCGAAAGGATCTCGGAGACCTTGACGAACTCACCGAAAGCATTAAGGCGAAGGGCATACTTCAGAACCTTACCGTTATCCAGGGTCACCGCGTCACGAGCGAAGAATGGTCAGAACTCGCAAGGGAATATCACGACAATCCCTCCGAAGAGCTTAGAAACAAAATGAACTCGATACACTCAGGAGAGTTTGTTGATGATGGCTACACGATAGTCATTGGTCACAGAAGATGGGCAGCAGGAACCAAAGCCGGTTTGACAGAGTTTCCGTGCGTAATATCCCAGATGACTGAAGCAGAGCAGATTCAGACCATGCTTCTGGAGAATATGCAGCGTTCTGACCTGTCTATTGTTGAGCAGGCGTTTGGTTTTCAGATGATGCTTGACCTTGGCGATAGTGTGGCCGACATATCAGAGAAAACCGGCTTTTCCGAGTCAACAGTTCGCCGCCGCGTAAAGCTGCTGGAGCTTGATCACGAAAAGCTGAAATCCATTGAAAGCGCTCAGTTCTCGCTTGATGACCTCGACAAGCTCAATAAGATTGAGAGCATTGAAACACGGAATGAATTGCTGACCGATCTCGGTACCAACAACTTCAATTTCAAATACACAAATGCGCTCAACAAGCAGAAGCGGGATAAGCTGAACAAGGAAGCCGTAGAATATCTGGAATCCATGGGTATCAAGGAGTATTTCGGTAAGGACTACACAATCAAGAAATCCCTCCTTGATGTCAGCTCGCTTAAGTCGGAGAGTGTGGAAAAATTCTTCGATGAATGCAGCACTAATCATATTGAGTTATTTTATGTGATGAATCCGTATTGCTTATATCTCGTAAGCAAGCCTAATCTGGCTGACCCTAATATCATGAGCGAACGTGAAAGAGAGCGTCAGAGAAGTGTTTGTCTGGCAAATCACAAGCGTGAGATAATTCACAGGACTAACCAAAATATGTACTCTCTGCGCTTCAATTTCATCAAGCAGTTCACCAAGACCAACGCCAAGAAATATTTCAAGGTGATTGCCAGATATTTTGCCAAGGTAGTAGCAAAAGAATGCTATGAGGTTTCCGGAGATAGCCTTCGCGAACTGATGGGAATTACCGGCAGCGAAGCAGAGAATGATACTGAGCTGGCTCATGCGGTCGATAGTGCTGTCGATTATTCCCCCGAACTGCTCATGCTGTACTGCATATATTCTACGTTCGGCGACAGCGAAAGGCTCGGATATTTTAACATGTATTCACCAGATGAATATTATTCATTGAACGAAGAACTTGATAACATATACGAATTCCTTACAAATATCGGCTATGAGCTGTCAGACGGCGAAATGCAGCTCCGCGATGGTTCTTCTCCGATGTTTGATCCCGACAACATGATATACAAGCTCGAAGATGAGCCGAACAAGGCAGTGCCGCTTGATAAGTTCCTGACCGATGTTCGTACATACAACACATTCAAGCGCTGTGGCGTGGTTGATTCCGAGGACCTGACAAAGAAAGAGCAGGAAGGCAAGCTGTCGGAAATACCCGATACAGTATACGCACGCGCTGTCAAGATGGCACAGGAGCACGGCGTTGAGCTTCCGAGGAGAAACCCCAATAACGAAGGTGAGGGGCGGTAATGGAAATCATTGACGTTAAGGAAGCTGTCGAGAGAATGAAGCCCAAAAGACCACTTGCAAGCGCTTCCGGAAAGTATGGCGCATGCCCTTGCTGCGAGTGCCTAATAAGCAAGTACGAACCGGCGCACGGTAATCTGATAATAAAGCACTGCAAGTGGTGCGGGCAGGCGCTTGACTGGGAAAAGGAGAAGACCGACAATGGCTAATGATTACCAGAACAAGATCGAGCAAGAGTGGTGCGTGAAGCAGTTCGCAACGCACAAGGCAAAGCTTGTCCAGGACACGGACCGTTATTTCATAGCAGATTGGCGGCGAGCTGATGGCAGCGGCGATTACTACATCAATTTCATCGTTGATAAAAAGCGCGGCAGCCTTATCATCAGCGGAGACCTTGGAGACTGCATAGCAACATGGTATAATCCTCAAACACCGGAGAATATCAACTCGTTCATTCGTCATAACGTTGAATATTTTATCAGCAAATTTCAGGCTTCGTCAGATAAGTACACGTATGATGAGGACGATGTCCTTTCCGGAATAAAAAATATGTTCAAGGAATACAAAATCGAAATAGTGTCAGGCATTGATTACGAGGACGAAGAGGATTTCTGGGACAGGGTCAAGGAAGAGGTAGCCGAAAGCTGTGATTGTAAGGTTTACCGCCCCACTCAAAAGCTTGTCGACCTGATTGAAGAATATGACGAGGAATACTGGGAATGGCTCTACCATTGCGGAGAACACGTTGCCAAGCGCGTGTATCTGTGGGTATACAGTTTCGACCGGGTACTCAGACAGCTTGGCTATATCGGAGGTGAGAAAAATGCAGCTGGTTTATGATGATATGTTAGAGTTCGCCGAGATTTCTCGGCGTTGTGTTGAAAACGTCGAGAACGGCACTTGCAATTACTGTATTTTCTGTGACCGCTGCCAGATTGATGTGCCGGAAAACCGGCACATCTTCTGCGGTACAATCATTGACAATGGCTCCGTGAATACCGCCGCTGAACATTCGGCCCAGGTAACACCAGAAAAGAGCGAAAGCGGCGACGCTGCTGAATGGCAAAAGATGGGCTGACAGGAGGTAGACACTATGGGAGGGAAACCCTGGTCAGCCGAAGAGTATGAACTGCTTAAATCACATTGGGGTTCAAAAAGCCTAAGATACATAGCGAAGTTGCTAGGCCGTTCCGAAAACGCAGTAAAAATAAAAGTTGATAGACTAGGGCTAGGTCCATTTCTTGAAAACGGTGAGTATGTAACATTAAATCAGCTGTTATCAGCAATTGGAATGTGGTATAGCCGAAAGAACAGATTGCTCAAAAACGGATTCCCGATAAAATACATGCGAAATAACAAAAACAGGTTCGCTGTTGTTTATATCGAGGATTTCTGGGAATGGGCCGAGCAGCATAAGGAACTGATTGATTTCAGTAAAATTCCGCTGAATATTTTAGGCAAAGAGCCGGTTTGGGTGAAAGCATCGAGGACCGCAGACTACAATAACAAGGCAAAGACTAGCCCCTGGACACCATCGGAAGACTCTCAGCTTGTCGATATGCTCAAAAGCTATAGGTACTACATTGACGATATTGCGGCAGCTCTCAACCGCACTGAGGGCGCTGTAAAAAGGCGCATTCACGATTTGGGGATTATCTATCGCCCGTTGAAACACCAAAGCAGACCGTGGACAGATAGTGAGGTGCTTCAATTGCTGGAAATGCGGTCGTCTGGATATAGCTGGAGCGCGATAGGGAAAAAACTCGGACGATCTGGTGCTTCCTGTTCTGGTAAGTTTGACAATCTTGCAAACCCATATTATAACAAACGGTATACTAGAAATAGCAAAGCGGCATTGCGAGAGTGCTTTCAGAAAGAAACGTGCAGCCATTGGCACAAGGCAAGCGGGTGTGATGTAAATGGGAATAATTGCGATTCCTGCGAAATGTTCTGTCGGCTTACTGGAGAGCGCGATACAGGCTGGAACTCCACCAAGGAATGTGAGGCTGCAAAAAAAATCCTAGAGGAGATGATGAACCAGGATAGCAATAACAAACAGTAAGTCGATTTAAGGAGGAGCATTTATGGCTACAAAACGTGTTTATAATCTTGGCACTCATGCGGTCGAGTTCTCAAAGCTTATCCAGTCTATGACCGGAAAGCACCAACTTTGGGAGATATGGGCTGACTTTGTAACAATAGCGGCGTGTGGCATTTCCAATAGTGTTGACCATGCGAACAGAGAACAAAGGGAGGTACTTGGTAGAAAAACCTTGGAGAAATACGATTCTGACGAAATTGTTAAAATGGGTTCGTTGCTGGGGCTCCTGACATTAGGATTGGAGGAAAATCCGGAGCAGGATTTCCTTGGGGAAATGTATATGCAGCTTGATCTTGGCTCGCATTGGCATGGACAATTTTTCACTCCTTATAACGTCAGTCGCATGATGGCGAGGATAGGCACCGACAAGGTCGAACTACTGAAGGAACTTGAATATGATATCGTCTCGTTCAACGATTGCGCCTGCGGAGGCGGTGCTATGCTCATTGCTGCGGCAAACCAAATGAGAGAGCTGCTTAATGATACCTGTTTCAACTGGCAGGAAAAGTGTCTGTTCGTGGGCCAGGATCTGGACGGCATTGCGGCGAAAATGTGCTACATACAGTTATCGCTTCTCGGCTGCGCCGGTTATGTTAAAATCGGTGATACCCTTAGAAACCCTGTTGCCGACGGTGACGATCCCGCCGATTACTGGTACACGCCTATGTACTTTTCGGGAACATGGCATTTTCGCAGGGTGTTCAGAAAGCTGGACAAGATTATCGCTGAAGCCAACAAGGACTTCAATCCGAAGGGCTCAAAATGGGATCTCTCTGAGAACTCGCCGAGGGATTTACAAATAAGTCTTGACGAACTGAGGGATAGCAATGGAAGATGAACGTGCGCTTAAGATAATTCAGCAGCAGCAGAGGATAAGCCTTGAACAGCAACGCTTAATAACAATGCTTATGGGTGCAGATATTTCCCCAGACATTATTGGGGAGACCGCCGATATTCGGAATAATATCGGTTCGGATTTTCCAGAACCGAAACTTACTCAAAAAGTAATCACTTCTGAGGATTTCGATGTAAACGCGTTTAAGGAATGGCTTTATAGCGAAGGTGTTTCCGGAAACACTGTGGATTCATACGCCTTTGCCGCAAAACAATTTTTCAGCAAATACGGCGAACTTAACACGGATAATCTAAACAAATACGCGGAATTTCTCAAGTCAAACTTCAAACCCAAAACCGTAAATCTCAGGTATTCCGGAATGGACAGTCTTTTTAAATTTCTGAATTACAGCGGATACAAGTTTAAACGGCTTAGGATACAGACAAAATCGTTCTGCGACAACGCTATAAACGAGGAACAGTACAATCAATTCATTCAATACGCGGAAGCTCATTGTACAAGAGCTGCGATAATTGCAAAGGTGATAGCAAATACCGGGGTAAGAGTTTCCGAGTTGGTCGAATTGAGAACAGCCAACCTTGATATTGGATATCAGGATATTGTCAGCAAGGCCAACAAGCAGAGACGTATCTATTTCCCAAAATCGCTTGTTTCCGATATAAGGAACAAATGCGGAAAGGTTTACATATGCGAATCAAGGTTTGGGACAAAGTATTCAACCCGCGGCGTTAGGGAAATGCTTGTAGATTATGCAAAAAAGGCAGGGATTCCGGTTGAGGTCGCGCACCCGCACTCATTTCGTCATTTCTTTGCGAAAATGTTCCTAAAGCACAACAACGACATCACGCTGCTTGGCGACCTACTCGGACATTCGGATATTACAACGACTGCAATATATACCCGGAAAACATCTGCTGAGCAGCAGCGTGAGCTAGACAAAATAATCAATTGGTAGGAGGTGATACCGTTGTGAAGCAATACTGCAAATATTGTGCATATTGCGTAGACGGCGATGCTTATTACTGCACACTCAAAGACATTGTTTTATCAGAAAGCAAAGTGAGAAGAACAAATCGCTGTGCCGACTACCAATATTCCGTCCTGGGAGACGTGAACAGCGGAAAGCAATACACACCTCGGAATCAGAGGTCAATTACGGATGGCAAAGAAGCTTTCGAGCAGCTTACGCTATTCTAAATCAACACATTTGCCTGCATAGGCAAAACGCGAAAGGAGCAAATTAAATGGCTGAAACAGAAGCACAAAGGCTGCTGAGGGAACGAAGGAAAGCTGCCAGACTGTGTACACGGTGCGGCTGCAAGAAAGAACCATCTCGATATCAGCAGTGTGAGAATTGCCGTAAATATAACCTCGAAGCACAGCACAAGTGCGACATAAGGAAGCTGGAAGCAAGACGTCCGCGCCGATTGACGAGCAACACCCTTTCTATTGCTCAGGTATGCAGAATGGCAGCGGAACGCGGACTCAGTTACGGGCAAATGGTCGCACAAATGGAGAAGGAGAGTTGATATGACAAAGCATATAAAAGCAGAACAAGCCCGAAATCTCCGCTTCAAAAAGGGCATAGCACAAGGATTCAACTTGTCAGATATACAGGACGAGCTGGGAGAGATCAGCAGCCGGTGCGCCGATATACGCTGGATAGCCGAGGGCGATGAGGATACGCTCATAGCGGCGCTGGATGGCAACGAAGAGGACGCTTACGAATTCCGTATGATGTTCTCTGACCTTGACTACGAGTGCGAACAAATCAGTAACTTACTGAATGAGGAACACGTTACGGAATACTTTGATGATTTCTTCTGCCGAGTCGCTGGCGGGTGCATGGACATTCTTGGATATGATACAGTTGAGGAGGATTACTTCGAGCTTACCAGATTTGAGGGTGGATTGGCACAGAAAGAAAGCGAGAAACGGCTAATGCGGCTGACTAAGCAGGAGATTTTGAATGCAGCGGAGCAGTGCTTCGGTATAGCTTCGGCGTTCCTCAATGTCCGGTACAAATTCGACTACCTGAAAGCGACCTTTGACATTATTCGGGAGGAGAATACCTCGTATCTGGAAACCATCAAGGGCATTGAAAAAGCCTACGAAAATGCGGCAGCGCAGGATTTTTATATATACGGCAAAGAAACAAGGGAATTTGACCGGCTTGTCGCAGAACTGCCGCCACGGGCGTGGCTTGAATAAACGGAGGTGCGGAATGAACAATGAATTGAAGCCGTGCCCGTTTTGCGGAAATACGGACCTGCTGCTGCACCAGACAGAGTATGAAAAAACGTTATGGGTAATCATGTGTAGCGTCTGTCACTCGGAATTTACCGTAGAACGAGAGCGCCAATTAGTAAATGGCAGAACATACACCGGAAGGTTGTTATCCAATCGTGATAACTTGATAAACGCTTGGAACAGGAGGGCTGATAATAAGCCAATCCGCCAATCCTGCAAGAGCTGCAAGCATTACACTCCGGATCCGGACTACCGCGACGGTAACATGGGCAATTGCCAGTATCTCGAAAAAATCTGGGAGAAGCCATTTTACGTAAACCAAGCTAGGACAGAATGTGAACATTTCCAAGCTGCTGGAGGTGAAGCAGAATGAATGACGAATCTCAGAGAATGCTGATGAAACTAGATTATAATAATCTGGTTCGCAATATTGATGAAACGCTTTCCGCAAGCCGTTCAAGAGTGGTCAAGGAAAACGCCTTCGGAATTGCGATTGGTATAAACTTATTGACCGAGTACTTAAAGCGTATTGCCGAAAGAGCGCTAGAGATCAACGATGAGGTATTGATAGAGTTGCTTAAAGATCTCCATGTTCTGAAAGAAAGCGAGGATTAAATATTATGACTGATAGAGGATTGGTACACGACATCACAGCCTTGAGAAAACTCATTGCAGAAAACCCAGACCTTCCAATCGTGGTGTTAGCAAGTGATACAGCAAATACAGGTGATTTCGGCTGGATGTATTGTGAAAACGTAAGCTTTAAAATTGGAGAGGTGCTTGATTGCGATCTGCCTTTTGATAGCGAGTACGTCTTCACAGACCGTGATGAATTTGAGGAAGCTCTTGCCGACTACTTATGCGACGTGCCGGAAGCCGAGAATCTAATAGGTGCAGATTTCGATAAATTCGTAGATGACGAACTAGCCGAGTATGAGCCTTACTGGAAAAAAGTAATCGAAATCTGTGCAAGCAATGGTTAAGGAGGGATTTAGATTGGATAAGCTCACTTTTGCACAACTTGGAGCGATTGTGCTGATTACGATCACACCGCTCCTGTCTGGCATTATGGAAGAACTAATTGGTCTGGCCGCTGCCGCTCGGCGCAGCCGAAAAAACAAGGAGGATAAATCAGATGGTCAATGATGATAGCTTTCGCATTATGGTGAATGCATTCGCAAAAGAAATACACCAGAACGCCATAGACCACGGCTGGTGGGAGGAAGGCGGTGCGTTTGAATACGAACGCAACTTCGGCGAGCTTATAGCACTCTGCCACTCGGAACTGTCAGAAGCGCTCGAAGAATACCGCAGCGGGCACGGCTTCACCGAAACCTACTACCGAGATGACGGAAAGCCCGAGGGCATACCGTCTGAACTGGCTGACGTAATTATCCGCATTCTCGATATGTGCGGACACTACGGCATAGACATCGGCAGAATTCTTGTGGAAAAGAACCAATTCAACAAAACTCGGCAATACAGACATGGAGGTAAGAGAATATGATGAGCAGCAGGAATGCACTTACACAGCTTCTTGGAGAAGTCATTGACGGGAATTATGATTTAGAGAGTGCTGTTAGGTACCTTGAAAGCAACGGCGTTATTGTTATGTCTTTCAAAATCGGCGATACCGTCTACTGGTATGACAAGAAGCTGATGAATGAGCCTATGGCTGTCAGAGTGACAGATTATAGAAGCGACCACCACGGAAGAACCAAGTGGATTTGTAGCTTCTTAACAGAATTCGTCGTCAGCGATGTCGGCAAAACAATTTTCTTAACAAAAGAAGACGTGGAAAAGGCAGTTCTGGAAGGGCGAAACAATGAGCGAACTGAATGAAAAGGTTCAAAAAGCCCTGAAATACCTGCGAGGAATGGAAAGCACTGCTGGTGAAAAAGGTTATTATGTTTGTTATTCCGGCGGCAAAGACAGCGACACAATTAGGGTACTCTGCGAACTGGCGGGTGTAAAGCACGAGCTTCACCACAACCACACCACCGCCGACGCGCCCGAAACCGTTTACCACGTCCGCAGCATTCCAAACATAATCATTCACTATCCAAAACTCACCATGTGGCAGCTTATCGTAAAGAAAGGCTTCCCGCCTACGCGTCTTACACGCTACTGCTGCGAATATCTGAAAGAGCACGGCGGCGAAGGTCGTTTCAAGGTCATGGGAGTGCGCAAAGCTGAAAGCCCTCGCCGCAATGAACGTTATGACCTTATTTCCGTCATCGGCGGTAAAGCCCAAGCGCTTCAAGTTATGGCAGACAATTTGGATTGTGCGTATCGGGTGACCAAGGAAGGTTTAGTAATGCACAAGGACGACGGAGCAGCAAGAATGTTTATCGAGCAGTGCTATCGCACAGAGAATGTTCATACTTCTCTTAATCCTATCGTTGACTGGACAGACGAAGAAGTCTGGAAGTTCCTTAAATACTACGGCGTTGACGTCAACCCTCTGTATGAGCAAGGAGCGTGCAGAGTAGGCTGCATAGGCTGTCCCCTGGCAGGCGGAAAACAAATGAAGCGCGAATTTGCGCGGTTTCCGAAATATCGACAGATTTATGTACAGACGTTTGATCGCATGATTGCGGCCAGCAAGGAAAACGGGAAATTCCGGCAAACCGGTACATGGCAAACAGGCGAAGACGTAATGCGGTGGTGGTGCGGCGATGATCCAAGACAAATCACACTCTACGACTACGAACTAATTGAGCTTTCGGCAGTCCGTGAAGAAGACCTTGCAGACATCTATAAGGAGGACACAGAATGAGTAAAAACACAACAGGAACAGCAGAAGAAAAGGCAATTCACAAAGAAGCCACTAGGCTTAGAAAAATGACTGATTCGCAGCTTATAGCAGCTTTTCGAGAAGCTAAAGAAAGCAGTGGACCAGAAAAGAACCCTATACAGGAGCTATTTGATGGACTTGAAGCGGGTAAATGCTCAGGTATAGGTTCAGCCACTATTGGTAAGCTTCATCAGTATGCTGTTAAAAACGGGCTGCTGTGATTGCAAAGGGGGATAAAGGGAATGACGCTCAAAGAATTGAAATCCTTGACCGGGAAAAACGGCTTGCTTAACAGGCAAGACGAACAGATAGCGCGAATGGAAGCAATGCTTGTAAGGCGCGGTAACATAGATACGAGCGGAATTCCCCGAAATCCAACTCCCAGGAACTCTACCGAAGAACTGATGATTGAGATCATTGCTGCCAAGGAAAAACGTGCTGAGCTGGCTATGGAATGTGAACGTATCGAGCAATGGATAAACTCAATCGAAGACGACACAGTAAAGCTCATATTTCTGCGCCGGTTCGTTGATGGTATGCGATGGAATGATATAGCTGCTGAGCTTGGAGGCAACAATACCGAATATAGCGTTAAGAAAACCTGCTACCGATACATCAATAATTCGTCCCAAAATACATAATAGCGAAACCGCCGATTTTAAAGTCGGCGGTTTTTGAAAAAAATTATAAAAAAATACAGAAAATTTCCAAAAAGTGCTTGACAACCACATTAAAATGTGGTATAATATAATCAGAAAGAACGAAGGGAGGTGAAGCCAATGGACAATAAAATTAAAGAGCTCATCGTTAAGTAAGGAGTGATGATCGTGTTTCTGTATATCAAAGCGTATCGGCTGCGTGCAAAAATTTCCGTGCCGAAAATGTCCGAAATGACCGGAATTCCAATCAGAACGATAGAGGCACTTGAAAAGCGCGGGGACTGTCTTGTTTCAAACGCCTTAAAGATTGCACAGGCGCTCGGTATAACCCTTAACGACCTGCTTGTGTCGCCGGCAGATGAAAAAACCTAAAACTTGTCCCGAATGTCCCACAAGTCACGGTACAATGTGATATACTATATGCGTGAAATCCTAATCAAGCACACCGTCTGCGGAGCTACCGCAGGCGGTGATTTTTATGGAAAGGAGGGCTTCGACCGCACTTTACTCCTTATATGCGGTCTGCCGAGGGCTTCTGCTGCCAACAGAATAAATCGGCAATAAAAAAATAAAAGGAGGATAATGCTGTGTATGGTATTATCACAATAGTCGCTTATGCGGCCATCATGATCGGCGTAACGCTATTTTTGTCCAAGAGGGCAAAAACCGCCGAAAACTTTCATGTGGCAGACCGCCACATCGGTACGCTCCAGGCAGGAATGAGTATTGCTGCAACATGGATATGGGCCCCCGCGCTGTTTACCAGCGCAGAAAAAGCATACACGAACGGTATTCCCGGCTTGTTCTGGTTTCTCGTTCCGAACGTGCTTTGCTTGTTACTGTTTATTCCCTTTGCCAAGAGGATAAGAGAGAAAATGCCGCAGGGCATAACACTCTCAGACTTTATGGCGACAACCTACAAATCAAAGAAAGTCCGCGGAATATATATCGGGCAGCTTTCGCTGCTGGCTGTGCTTTCAACGGGCGTTCAGCTTCTCGCAGGCGGTAAGATACTGTCAACAATAACAGGTATTCCCTTCTGGTTGATGACGATTATCCTCGCTGCCATCGCTTTTTCCTATTCGCAGTTTTCCGGAATAAAAGCTTCAGTGCTTACCGACGCTATTCAGATTATCTTAATGCTCGTTTCCTGCGCTGTATTTGTGCCGTGGGCGCTTTGCAACGAAGGTGGAGTAGATAACCTTATAAATGGTTTAGGTGGGCGCAGCGGCGATTTCCGGCACCTTTTCGACGAAAATGGAATTAACGTCCTACTGTCCTTTGGAATACCTACTGCGATAGGCCTTATCGCTGGACCATTTGGCGACCAATGTTTCTGGCAAAGAGCTTTTGCAACCCGCAAGGACAAGATTGGAAAGAGCTTTGCAATAGGAGCGGCGCTGTTCGCAATTATTCCCCTGTCGATGGGTATTTTGGGATTTGTTGCTGCCGGTTCGGAGTATCAGGCTGCCGACAGCGGTCTTGTAAATTTTGAGCTTATCACGAATATGTTCCCGGAATGGACCATGCTTCTGTTCTTGTTCATGGTGATATCTGGACTTCTCTCAACGGTTGACAGCAACCTTTGTGCAGCAGCTTCACTTACGTCAGACTTTGGCGGCAGCATGAAAATGGCAAAAGGCAGTATGATTGTGCTGCTCATTCTCGGCATTGGTATAGCCAACATTCCCGGCTTATCAGTAACTCACCTCTTTTTATTCTACTGCACACTCCGCGCGACCACGCTTCTTCCTACGGCTATGACGCTGCTCGGAAAGAAACTTACGGCGAACGGAGTATTTTTCGGCGTTCTTTCTTCCTTCGTCGTAGGACTGCCTATTTTCGCCTATGGCAACATTGTAGGCGATTCCCTATTAAAGACTATTGGCAGCCTTGTGACCGTCTTGCTGAGCGGCATAGTGGCTCTTATCGTATCTCATAAGGAGGCGGTAAGAGAATGCTAGGACGAAAGCAGAACATTAAAAACGAGGAATGGCTTGACGCCGTCGCTCATATCAGCGAAACTGTCACAAAGTCCGAAATTGACGCGCTTACCAAAAAGACCGTATCGGAAATCAAGAAAACCTGCAAAGGAAAGCGAGCGGCGTATGCGTGGAGCGCGGGAAAGGACAGCATTGTACTCGGTAAGCTCTGTGAGGCTGCTGGATATAAGCAGTCGCTCATAGGCGTTTGTAATCTTGAATATCCGGCATTTATGGAGTGGATCGAGCAAAACAAGCCGCAGGAGTGTGAGATAATCAACGTGGGCTTGGACCTGGACTGGCTGGCGAAGCATGAGAATATGCTTTTTCCGCAGGACAGCTCAATCGCCGGGCATTGGTTTTCTATTGTGCAGCACAAGGCACAACGGCAATATTTCCTTCGGAATGACCTTGACATCATTATGCTTGGCCGGCGCCGTGCCGACGGGAACTATACCGGAAAAGGCGGCAATATCTACACCGACAGCAAAGGCGTGACAAGGTTCAGCCCGATAGCGGACTGGACCCATGAACAAGTCTTGGCTTTCATATATTACAACAAAATCCCGCTTCCTCCAATTTACGGTTGGAAGAACGGATATCTGTGCGGAACGCACCCGTGGCCGGCAAGGCAATGGACGGGAAGCACAGAAAACGGCTGGCGGGAGATCTATGACATTGACCCGTCAATAGTGACAGCTGCGGCCGAGAAACTTGAAAGCGCCAAGCGCTTCCTTGATGAAAAGGGGGTGTAAAGCGTGAAAATCGAGAAAATCAAACTTGTTGACCTGAAGCCGGCTGAAAGGAACGTGCGAATGCACCCGCCGGAGCAGATCAATGAATACAAGAGATCACTGGAGAAATTCGGCCAAACAAAAGCGATAGTCGTTGACGAAAGCAACAACATACTTATCGGAAACGGCTTATTCCTTGCAATAACCGAATTGGGCTGGAAAGAAGCGGACTGCTGCCGCAAGACAGGGCTGTCGGAGAACGACAAGAAGAAGCTCATGCTCGCAGACAACCGCATCTTTGACCTCGGCTCAGACGATTTATCCGTGTTCGATCAGCTCATTAGGGAGTTGGACGGAGATTTCGATATCCCCGGCTACACGGACGACCTTCTGAATTCTCTTGTAATGGATGCGGCTGAAACAACCGAAATGTTGTCAGAATACGGAGTTGTGGACGGCGATGAAGCCGAAACGATCCGCACGGCAACGGTTGATGACCGGCCCGCACCCTCTGCAGCTCCAACACCAACACCGGCGACAGAGCGGCAAACGGCCACAAATTCGGCTGCACCGGCAGAGAACGAAAACACTAATTTCGTAATCTGTCCTGAATGCGGGGCGAAGATATGGCTGTGAAAAGAGTCCAAGCCGATATTGATGTTGTAACCGCTGCGAAAAAACGCATAAAGAACGTCTTTTCAAATGGTCTGACGGTCTATATGTCTTTTTCCGGCGGCAAAGACAGCCTATGTCTGGCGCAGCTCGTTCTTTCCATGATAGGAAGCGGCGAGATAAGTGCCAAACAGCTTATTGTCATCTTCATAGACGAAGAAGCCATATTTCCTTGCATTGAGGACACGGTTAAGACATGGCGCAAAAAGTTTCTCATGGCAGGGGCGCAATTCCGTTGGTATTGCCTTGAAGTTCGTCATTTCTCATGCTTCAATCAGCTCACCGCAGACGAAAGCTTCATCTGCTGGGACAGCACTAAGCAAAATGTATGGGTAAGGCAGCCGCCTCCATGGGCAATCAGATCGAGTTCGCTTCTTCGTCCCCGCGAAGACAACTATCAAGCATTCTTGCCCCGCGTTACCAAAGACGGAATAATGTTGACAGGCGTACGCGCTTCGGAGTCAGTCCAGCGTTTACAATACATGGCGGCGTTATCAATGGGCGGTAAGGGGATAACCGGAAACAGAATGATTTATCCTATCTATGATTGGAAAACCTCTGATGTCTGGTTATTCCTCAAAGAGCAGCACGTCGACATACCGTCAATTTACTTGTATATGTGGCAGGCAGGAATAAGCAAGGGGCAGCTCAGAGTATCGCAATTCTTCTCCAGCGATACCGCAAGCTGTCTTGTGAAGATGAATGAATATTATCCAGACCTTATGGACAGGGTCATTCGGCGCGAACCAAACGCCTATCTCGCAGCTCTCTACTGGGACAGCGAAATGTTTGGACGGAGTACCAGAACGCGAAAGACCCTCGAAAAAAAGGATAACATAGATTACAAAGCAGCTCTTTGGAATATGCTCGTTAAGGAGCCGGGCAAGTACTTCCACACAGACCACCAGCTCCATGTTGCGGCTCAATACCGCAAGATGATGATTAAGGTGGATAATCTGGCGCGACCTCGTGATTATCGTAAGATGTATGAAGCACTCCAGGCAGGCGACCCTAAGTTGCGTACCCTGCGTGCAATATATCAAGACGTATTCTGTGCGTATGCAGACCATTGTAAGAAATCCCGCAATAAGGGAGGTGATAGCAATGGCTGATGTTGATGTATTTGCACCTCTTAGTACGCTGACATGGGTTGACAGAAATATACTGAAGCCGAACGATTACAACCCAAACAAGGTAAGTCGCGAGAATTTGAAGCTGCTCACTCAATCCATACTCACCAATGGCTGGACGCTACCTATTGTAGTCCGACCTGATTATACTATCATTGACGGCTTCCACAGATGGACAGTATCGGGCGAAGAACCTCTGCTTTCTATACTTGGTGGAAAGGTGCCGGTGGTGGTGGTAGAGCATAAGGACAAGGACGAAGATATATATGGAACAGTAACGCACAACAGGGCAAGAGGCACACACCTTCTCGAACCTATGAAGGCAATCGTCAAGCGGCTTCTCAACGACGGAAAGTCTGTTGATGAAATAGGAAAACAACTGGGCATGAAACCGGAAGAGGTCTTTAGATTATCCGATTTCTCGAAAGATGATTTTCTGCGCATGATGGCGAATAAGCCTACATACAGCAAGGCGAACCTGTCTTATTCTTTCGCGTGCGGGGTATGCACCGGTTGATTATTGGCTTAATATACCGCTGCAAGAGTTGCAACAGTGGGTAAATGCACACAATGCATTATTACGTGAAAAGTGATTCGGAGGGTCTGTAATGAAAGAATATGAGGTATTGTTCAAGCTAGGCGCAGCCCTCGGCTCGAACTTTAACGGAACATTTAGCTCCGCTCGGAAAGTCATTCAAGCGGCAGAGAAAGAAATACAGACCTTAAACAAGACGCAGGCTGACATTACAGCTTATCAGCGGCAGCAGACTAACATTGAGCGGACTAATGCTAAGTTGGAAACCTACCGAAAGCAGCTTGAAAATGTCCAAGCCGAAATGGCGCAATCTGGAACTGCAAGTTCGGAGCTTGCAAATCGTGAGCTTGAATTGCAACAGCGAATCCGAAGCGCAGAGGAAGCCATAGCAGATAAAAACCAACGTCTTTCTCAGATGGGCGCGGCGCTGTCCGAAGCTGGAGTAGATGTCAACGCGCTTGCTGACGAACAGCAGCGTTTACAGCAACGAACACAAGAGCTTACGGAAGAACAAACGCGAGCGGCAGAGGAAGCTGAACAATTCGGAAACAGGTCTGCTTCAGCATTTGAGCTGGCAGGAGATGCGCTTGTCACAGCCGGAATAGCCAAAGGGCTGAACGAGATATATGACGCATATAAGGAATGCGTGAACATATCCATGGAATTCGGCGGTACAATGAGTACCGTCGAAGCTCTTTCCGGTGCTAATGCCGAGGAAATGCAGTCATTGACCGCCGAAGCAAAAGAGCTTGGCGCAACAACAAAATACACAGCTAATCAGTCGGCAGAAGCTATGACCTACATGGGAATGGCCGGATGGGAAGCTACTGAAATGCTCGACGGTATGAGCGGTATGCTCAATTTAGCGGCAGCTTCAGGTGAAGAACTGGGACTTACGGCTGACATTGTGACCGATAATTTGACTGCGTTCAAATTAACTGCTGCTGATACAGCGCACTTTGCAGACGTTCTGGCTCAAGCCGCAACTAATTCCAATACTTCTGTGGCTATCATGGGCGAAACGTTTTCCGGATCAGCTTCAATAGCCGGTGCTCTTGGGTATAGCATAGAAGACGTCGCCACAGCTGTTGGACTCATGGCAAATTCGGGCGTAAAAGGCAGCGTGGCTGGTACCGCACTTAAAAACACGTTCAATGGTTTATTGGAGGGCGCTACACTTTCGGCGGCGGCAATCGGCGAAGTCGATTTTACCGCACTTAATTCTGACGGAACGCTGAAGTCGTTCGGTCAAACCATTGATGAATTACGCGGCTACTTCGACCAAATGACCGAAGCTGAACGCGTGAACAATGCAATGGCAATAGCCGGACAACGCGGTTATAATGGCTTGCTTGCAATTTTAAATTCGACTGACGAAGAATACAGCTCATTGCGCGACAACATTTACAATTGCACCGGCGCCGCAGAAAGAATGGCCAAGATCCGCATGGATAACCTTCAGGGCGATGTTACATTGCTTGATTCCGCTGCTGATGGACTTAAGCAGACAATAGGCGAGCTTTACGATGACGAACTGCGGCAACTTGCTCAGATGGGTGCCGCAATACTCACATCTGTCAACGAATTCTGTCAACAGAATCCTGTTCTTGTTAAGTCTATTATGGCTATCGGTGCTGAAATCGGTGTTGTTGTTCTGGCTTACAATGCGTGGAATGTTGCCAAAAAAGCCAAGAATGCACTTGACGAACTTGGAAACGCTCTTAAGGCACGTAAAGCAGCAGCGGCGGCGGCAGCAGCGGCAGCCGAAGCCGGAGAAGCTACCGCTACAACAGGCGCAGCAGCAGCACAGCAAGGCTGGAACTTAGCTATGTTAGCAAGCCCGATTTTCATTTTTACCGCTGCCGTAGCAGCACTTACAGTCGGAGTAATTGCGCTCAACAAAGCGTGTGAGGTTGAAGATTTTCAAACAACCACTCTGACAGAATCATCTCAAAGGCAGAAAGAAGAACTGGACAGCCTTACTGCAAAGTATGATGAGGCCTGTGAAAAGTACGGTGAAAATAGCGAACAGGCGCAGGCTCTGAAATACGATGTTGATCAGGCGACAGAAAGCTTTGAAGCGAATAAGCGGACTGTTGAGGATCTATATAATGAGCTGGATAGCCTTCATGCAAACTATGAGACCATTCTCGGCACTTATCACGAAACAAATTCCGAAATCTATCGGCAGGAACAGTACACTAATGAGCTGACTGCCAAAATGCGAAGCCTTAACGACGCTGCCAAGGACGGTCAAGATATTGATTCTGACCTTTCCGCTATCATCGAAAAACTGAATGAGCAGTACCCCGAACTCGGGCTTAACATTGCCGATGTTAACGGTCATCTTGATGAAACTATCGCCAAAGTTAATGGCGTATCAGATGCCGAGAAGAAGAAAGCTGAATACGAAAATGCTCGCAATACCCTTGCACAGCTTCAAGAAAACCAAGAACAACTTGAAACTCTGCGAGATGAAGCTGAAGCAGCCATGCTCGATGCCGGAAGCGTCCTTGCCAATAATCAAGGAAAAGCAATCTGGCAGAATTTCGTTGGAGCATTCACAAATACCGAGGGCCAAATACAACAAGCGTATAATGAAGCCCAGGATAAGTATTGGCAGGCAGCAGCCGACGCGCGTGAAGGTAATGCGGCAATTGAAGAGTGCCTCGCAATCATCAACGAATACGAGGGTATGGTAGAGGGCGCAGCGGACTCCATGGCGACCTCTTACGACGCTATCCTGTTAGCTACCAATGAGGTAAAACAAGCCTCCGAAGAGCTTATGGAAAGCTATAAAAAAGCCTACGATGAAGCGTATGACAGCATAACAGGTCAATACAAAATCTGGGACACAGCAGCAACGGTAATTCCAACCAGCATTCAGACAATAAATGATGCAATGGAAACGCAGATAAGCTACTGGAACAACTACAATACTGACCTTGAAAATCTGTCCAAGCGAGCTGATGACATCGAAGGTCTTCAAGAAATGCTTGCCTCATTCTCAGACGGCTCGGAAGAAAGTGTCAATGCAGTGGCCGGATTTGCGCAGGCTACTGATGAAGAACTTAAAACTGCCGTCGAAAACTGGAAGAAACTCCAGGAACAGCAGGGAGATACGGCAGAGGGGCTGGCAGGTCTTAGAGTCGACATGGAAAAAGGCTTACAAGATATTGCCGACACCATGCAGGAAAAAATCGACGCTATGAATCTGTCTGATGAAGCCCAGAAAGCGGCAGAAGACACATTAAAAGCGTATGTTGACGCGCTTAATTCCGGTAAGACTACTGCTGCGGACGCTGCGGCGGCGGTATCTGCGGCGGTTACAGCCGCGTTTGCAACAGGCAGTACCGCAAATGTCAGCACCACAGAAGAAAAAGTATACGATGGCTCTGTTCGTGGATTCCGTGAGCTGGAAGATATGTCGCGCTATGCGTCAGGCACGTTATCAGCCGATTCCGGCTTAGCTCTTGTCGGGGAAGAAGGTCCAGAGTTAATACAGATGTCGGGCGGTGAACGTGTCTACAATGCAGGAGAAACAAGAGCAATAGCAGCTAATATATCCGGCGGCGGTCAGACTACAATCACCATATCTCCAGTATTCAACGTAAGCGGATCTGCAAGCCAAGCGGATTTGGAAGGATATTCTGATACGCTAGTGAGCATGGTTATTGACGCACTCGAAAGCGCTGGAGTTGACGCAAGGAGGAATGCGTACGCATGATAACCTATACAACTGTGCAGGGTGATATGTGGGATAAAATCGCCAAGGATCAGTTGGGAGATGAAAAATACACCGACCTTCTTATGAGCGAAAATCCCGAATATGGGCTTGTGTATATTTTCTCGGCGGGGATCGAACTTAATATCCCGGAGGTGAACGAATACACGGCGGCAGACGACCTGCCGCCATGGAAGGTGGCTAAAGGATGAGCGATAAGAATCAGGCGCGGCGAGCGGCGTTTCAAGTTAAGTTTTCCGGCGCAGACATCACGTCATCAATGAAAGAGTACCTTATGCAGCTAACCTACACCGATAACGAAGAAGATGAAACAGACGACTTGCAAATCAAATTGCAAGATCGTGATGGTATTTGGCTGAAAAAGTGGCTTAATAATGCAATACAAGCTGCCGCAGAAGGTGGTAAAACGCTTGACAGCATTCCGGTTGACGAAAGCAAATCCGATGAATACACGACGATCTATACCTACAAGGTTACAGCGGCAAGCGGCGTCAAAGTTCATGGTCGGGCTGGTGAACAGTATTATGTATACGGGACACTTCCTTACGGAAGCGTAATTACTGCAAAAGGTACTGCTGACGGCTGGGTGAATTTTGATTACGAGCGAAAAAACGCCTATGTTAGTATGTCTTATCTTACATGTATAGGTTCGCAGCAAGTCAAAGTCGAGAACAGTTCTTCTTCAAAAAAATCCACAACTAAAGCTGCCACGAACACAGTCACAGCCACATCTTCCGTTTCCACCGTTCAGGCCGGAAATTGGAATATTGGTGATGAGGTTATCGCCAACGGACAACCGCAATACTCAAGCTGGGGAGACGGTACGCCGGGAGCTGCCGTGACAAACTACAAGGGCAAGATCTCGTATCTTAATCTGAAAAGCGGCGTTCCTTATCCGATTTGCGTCGGATATCTCGGCTGGTTTTCTGAGGAACAAGTTAAGCTGACAGGAGAATCGGCTGTATCGTCTGGGAGTTCGCAGGAACGGGCAGCAAGCAAAGGGTTGAAAATATCCGCCGTGATCCTCCGCGAAAACTGGAATTCTGACGGCAAAGATGATATGCTCGATTGCGGTCAATTTGAGCTTGACAGTATCGACGCTTCCGGCCCGCCGGCAACCATAACGATAAAAGCTACAAGCCTATCATATTCCTCCACCGTACGGCAGACAAAGAAAAGCAAGTCTTGGGAGAACACCACGCTTTCTGCCATCGCTAAGAAAATCGCGGAAGCCAACGGAATGGCTTGTATGTTTGAATGCGGTACAGATCCGTCGTACAAACGTGTTGAGCAATACCAGACAAGCGATATTGTCTTTCTGCAAAAGCTGTGCCATAATGCAGGCTGTTCGCTGAAGGTGACAAATAACATTCTCGTAATTTTCGACCAGTCAAAATATGAGAAGAAAAAGTCAGTATTCACGATTAAGCACGGAGCAGCCGGAGGGTACACCAAGTACAAACTTTCCACCGGCGACAACGACACATATACGTCTTGCCGAGTGAGCTACACAACATCGAGCGGCGCGGTAATCTCTGCGACAGCTTATGTCGAGGATTATAAAGAACCCAACGATGACGACCAGACAAAAAATCAGTGCCTGGAAATACATCAGAAAGTCACCAGCAAGGACGAAGCACAAGCGCTGGCTCATAAAATGCTGCGGCTGCACAACAAGTATGAGTTTGAAGCCAGCTTTACGTTTCCGGGAGATCCGAAGCTTGTAGCCGGAAGCTCGGTTACGCTATCCGGGTGGGGAGCGTTTGACGGCAAGTATATCATCAAACAAGCTAAGCACAGCATTGGGTCATCTGGTTACACCACTCAGATAAGCCTTAGAAAAGCACTCGAATCAGACGCTGAGAGCGCCGTAGAGAGCAGTTCAACATCTAAGGCTAGTGATAACCTTGATGATATTGCTATGGCGGTAATACGGGGCGACTGGAGCAACGGAGAGGAACGAAAGCGTAGGCTCACCGAAGCCGGGTATGACTATGCCGCTGTGCAGAAGCGAGTTAACGAATTACTGGGGGTATAATTGTGAATGATATTGTGCGTATCGGTGAGGTTACCGAGGTCAACGATCTTGAACGAACGGTGAGAGTACATTTCCCCGACGTTGATATTGTTTCAGATTGGCTCAAGGTGCTTAAATCGCCGCCGTATATACCGGCAAAAGGCGTTGAGCAACAGACCGAAATCGAAGACCTGCATGCGCACAAGATTAAGATTGAGCCATGGTTCCCGGATATCGGGGACTTTGTATTATGCATTTACAACCCCGGATTCAACGAAGATGGGTATGTGATAGGAGGTCTATAATGAAAGTTGGAACGCTAGGTGATATTGTGTTTCAGGTATCTGATAGTACCGTCCTTACCCTGCGAAACGTCAAGTGGACAGAATCAGCGGACTACTCCACGCATAAACGTCATGGAGGGACAACGTTAAACGAATTCGTAGGATCAAGTCCCGGCTCTATTACGTTCTCAATAAGGCTGTCCGAATTTCTTGGTGTGAACACGGTCAAGCAGCTTAAACAAATCATGAAATATATGCGCGATGGAAAGACGCTGCGACTCGTTATTGGCCGAAAGATATATGGTCGGTATCGCTGGGTAATTACAAAGACAAGCAACACCATGGAATACTATGATAGGTGCGGAAACCTTACGCAGGCCGACGTACAATTAACCTTGTCGGAATATATCAAAAAGTAGGTGATTATATGGCCAATTACATCGTTTCCTCGGAAGAAGGCGCACTCCAGCTGAACCAGAACGATCCTAATTTGTCTGTATTGCAGAATATAGCACTTATTCTCAAAACAAAACGTGGCACCGTACCGCTTGACAGAGATTTCGGCCTTGAAATGCAATTTATTGACAAGCCTATTGATATTGCTGAAACAATAGCATATACCGAGGTTACAGAAGCGGTGGAAGAATACGAACCGCGTGCGTCTGTCACCGACGTGTCTTTTTCGGCCGGAGCAGATGGTAAGATGATATTGAATGTGGAGGTAGAGATCGAAGATGAGCCGTAGCAATTACAAGTTCGTGCAGACCGATACATCTGCTGTCATCGAGCAGCTTATTACTGCATACGAGGAAAAGACAGGCAGAACGTTGCAGGTTGGAGATCCCGACAGGCTGTTCATACTTTGGGTCGCAGATATAATCGTGCAGGACAGAGTATTTACAAATTATGTTGGCAACCAGAACTTACCAAGCCGTGCGGTAGGGGAAAATCTTGACGCCCTTGGAGAATGGATATACGACTTAAAACGTCAGGAAGCTCAACCAGCTATTTGCACAATGCAGTTTTCAATTTCAAAGACGCAGGAAACAGCGATTTTAATTCCGCAGGGTACCCGCGTCACGGACAGCAGCAAGAAGCTGACATGGTATACCACATCAGACGCGCTCGTTGCTATCGGCAATAGAACGACAACTGTAATGGTACAATGCGAAACTGCTGGAACTGTTGGCAACGGCTATGTTCCCGGTGAAATAAACACGCTGCTCGATATTGACAACATAAAGTACTTTTCCTCATGCGCCAATATTGATACCAGCAACAGTGGGGCCGAACGCTCCACTGACGAAGAATACTATGAGCTTATGCGGTCAAGGCTCGACGCGTATAGCACAGCAGGCCCAAAAGGTGCATACGAATACTGGGCCAAGAGTGTTTCCTCGGAGATAGCTGATGTTTGCGTGATTCAGCCGCGCAAAAACATAACCAAAACATATGAGGTCAATACAGTTGGCGGCAATAAATTATGCTACATAGGAGGCAACTACATTGACGAAACCTCCGTTGTGGTTTATAAACCGAGCGGCGCGGCAGCCGCCCTTAACGTTGACTACACGCTGTCGTATGCAGATAACCTGTTGACGGTCACACTTAAATCGGACGGCGAACTTAGCGCCGCTTCAAGCGTGACAATATCTCATATCGAGAGCAATGCCGGATACGTCAACATATTCGCTATAATGGACGATGGATCCATTGCCGATGACGGAACAAAGGCGGCTATACTCGCAGCCTGCAACGATAATTGCGTGCGTCCTTTGACCGATATTGTGGAGGTCAAGGACGCTGATGTTGTGGAGTATGACATTGACCTGACATACTACATAAATCTCAACGCCGAACGTTCGCTTACAGATATACAAGCTGCGGTCAACGCAGCGGTGAGTGAGTATGTTGCTTGGCAACGCGGTAAAATCGGGCGCGACATCAATCCCTCAAAGCTCGAATGGCTACTCCATGACACCGGCATAAAGCGTGTAACCATCGCTAGTCCGTCATTTACTCCGCTGAAAGACGGCAAGGATAACTACACGCCACAGATAGCCAAGCTCAAGGATATCAAGATAACCAACGGAGGATATGAAGATGAGTAAGGATATATCAGCTATCAACCTCGTTGAAGGGCTGCCTTACGTTTTATCCTCTGATAAGGAAAAGCTCGCCCTGGCTTCTTGTATCGCTGATGAGCTTGAAGCCCTTTTCCGAGAAAAGGACATAATCTCTCTATATGCCAGAATAGATCAACTCGACGAAGCTCTACTGGATATTATTGCAGTCGATTGTAAGGTTGACTGGTACCTTTATGACGGTACCCTTGAAAGCAAGCGTGCGCAAATAAAATCGTGCTTCAAGCTGCACCGCTGCCTTGGAACAAAGTATGCCCTACTTACTGCGATAAGCGACGTATTCCCCGGATCAGACGTTGAAGAATGGTTTGAGTATGGCGGCAAGCCATATCACTTTACGCTGGTCCTTGATGTTACCAAAACAGGTGATGGCATACCTATCACGCAAGACATATTAGAGCGCGTTGTAAACGCTATCAAGCCGGTACGTTCGGTTCTGGAAAGCGACAGCATAACCTATCGTGTGCGCAACTCTATTCTTGTGTCAGTGCAAAGTGGATATGCAGTTTACGAGGTACGGCGCAGCGGTACTTTTCCGTATCCTGCTGTGCAGGGTGGTATTTCCGATAATGAGATAACCGTCATGGCTGCGCCGAAATATGCCGGTGTGCAAGCCAAAACTAACGGCACGGTAGGCACCTATCCGCGCCCGGCAATCGAAGGCGGCGTGAATGACGATTATGTATCATTTACAACCAGCGGTGGGAGTGCAGCTTATAGCACCCGTGTGTGCGGAACACCGTTCGGAACGTTGTAGAAAGGAGGTTAAGCGATATGGCTCTTGACACAGCAGCCTTGATCGACCTGCGGAATTTTGTCAAGCACCGGGCGGGATATCTGCAATACCGCGCTGGCGGAACAATGAAAAGGGTACCTATAACCGACGCACAGGTACTCACCGACGGCACGGTAAGGGTGCAGGCAATGATAAGCCCCGGGGAAGCGAACCATATAGACCGTGTTGAAATTTACAACAACAATGGAGATCTGTGGGCGCACCAGGACGTCAACATCACAATAAACCAGGGACAAATGGGTGTTTTATACTGGTTTGACTTTTCGATTAAGGAGGGAAGCTAATGTACAATCGTACATACTGGCAAGATCATGTTCTCAGCGAGTCTGGGAAGTATGTAGTTGTTCGCGCTGACGGCGGCGACAACGTATTCACGATTACGCCGTTCGGAGAAGTCATGCAGCAGGGCACGTTTCAGGACGCTGCGCACTTCAACAAGGTCGAGGAAGCATTAGTTGCGCAGGAGATGGCTATAAATCTGCTTATCACCCACGCAAAACAGCAGGAATGGAATCAAGACGATATTCGCACCGCCGTTTCATCTGAAACTGGCACGGTAACGCTGACTAACAGCGCAAGGTTTCCGTTCAATAACTCCCAAAAGACTGTTGCTCTCAAAACGGCACGTCCGAATGCTCAATATGTGGTTGTGGCGCAAATTGCTGCAAGCAACGGCAATGTCGGCGAAATTGAGGTAAGCGACATTTTGGAAAATGGCTTTAAACTCGCATACACCGGCAGCGCCAAAAGCGTAACTATCAACTACAAAATCATAGGAGGATATACGGTATGATAATCGTTAACAAAAACGAGGGTGAGAAGATACCCTACGAACAGAACGGAAATAAGCTGTGTTTTGACGATGACCTTTCTATCAACCTTGCCAAGCGCGAGGAAGATGACGCGGTACACATCGACATCTGCTTTGATGGTGACGGTGCGCTGGTAGTCGGAGCTGCGGCAGGCAGACGGTACGTTGCAGAGATCGACATACCCGCAAGGGAGTACATCGAAACCGAGGATGAAGCCGAAGAGGAAGAGCAGCGTAAAACGCGGCGCGAACCCGTCCCGCTGGACATGGACAAGGTAACACTCACACTGTGGGCAATCGGAAAGGAGAACGAAGATGAGCAGTAATTTCGACGTCGCAAATATTGCGCTACAGGCGGTATGCCCGAGCAACGAGCTTGTGTATGATGACAAGGGTATGCCCTCCGTCATGGTAAAGATACCGAAAATGACATGGGCGCAGCTTGGCGTAGGTGACTCTACCGAGGTATTCCCCGCATTCATCGTGAACGGACAAACCGTTGACGCACTGTATTTCCCTAAATACGAGAATATCGTACAGAACAACAGAGGCTATTCCCTTCCTGCACAAGATCCGGCTGTTTACGTTACCCACGACCAGTCCATTGAATACAGCACCAACAAGGGTGCAGGCTGGCACAGCATGACGCGTCTGGAGTGGTGCGTAATTGCGCTGTGGTGCCTGAAGAACGGCTTTCAGCCTAATGGCAATAACAACTTTGGTAAGGATATTTCCGAAAGCACCTACAAGGCAATTCCGACCGTATTCAATGCGGATGGAATTCCTGCAAGAGTAGCAACAGGAACAGGTCCGCTTACATGGTACCATAACAATGCGCCGGACGGCATTGCCGATCTCAACGGCAATGTATGGGAATGGACGCCCGGCATACGCCTTGTCTATGGTGAACTGCAAGTGCTGTCCCACGATGGCGTAACATTCGGCAACGACGCTGCCGATCCGGTCAACAGTCAGGGTGAAAATTCATCGCTGTGGCGTGCCATCGACGGCACCACCGGCGCACTTATCGTTCCCAATGGCAGCGGAACAACAGCAAACAGCTTGAAACTTGACTTTGTATCGTCCGCATGGAAATGGATCACAGGAACAATATCGAGCAAATCAGATAGTACCAGAGGAGCAGTTTTTGAAAACACGACAGTTGATTCCACTATATGTGCATCAGCACAGAGGATTCTCCAAGCTTTGTGTTTGTACAAGGCAAGTGATGTAACAGGAGCGTACAAGGAAGATATTTTCTGGGCAAACAACAGCGCAGCCGAACGGTGTTTCTTTGCCGGCGGCCACTGGACTGTTTCTGTGGGGGCTGGCGTTTTCGACGTCGACGGCTACGGCCCCCGTTCCGACTCGGGCGCCAACCTCGGCTTCCGCTCCGCTTTCTGTGTTCTGCCTACTGCGTGATGTGTTCTGAACCGGCTCTGCGATAGCAGAGCCGGAAAATCGAATTTTTAAATAACGTATTTCGTTATTTTATAACATTTTCGCGACAAAATACAGTGGTTTTGGTATAATGTATTTAACAATTCGGAAAGAAGGATAAGCTGTGGCAGAGGAAATGAAGATCCTCCAGAAAGTCTTTGACATGATGGAGTATGGTTATCTCGCTCTAGCGCAATTCCCGAAATCTGAAAAGTTCGCTTTGGCGACAGACATAAAGCATTGCATGAACGTTATGCTTGAACGCTGCATTGAAGCGCAAAAAAAGTATTACAAGAAATCTACTTTGCAGGAATTTGACGTTGAGAACACAAAGCTCAAGGCATACCTGCGGCTCTCTTTTAACCTTGGCTTTCTTCCTCCGAAAAAATACGAGATATGGAGCGCCAAGGTAGTAGAGATTGGAAAGATGCTTGGGGGTTGGCTGAAATCCGTCAACACCAACTCCTGACATAAGGAACAAATCGTTGCGTGTTTCATTGCCGGCGGCAACTGGACTAATTCTGTGAGGGCTGGCGTTTTCAACGTCAACGGCAACAACCCCCGTTCCAACTCGAACGACAACCTCGGCTTCCGCTCCGCTTTACCCCCACGTCAGATATTGATCACCTACCGGGTATCACTCAGCACAAGGGTATAAAGGGATTTGTTCCTTCGACTTGCTGAAAGGCAGGGAGAAAAAAGATCTAGTTGCGTAAGCTGCGAACGCCGCTAAGCGTAACAAGGAGGCGCTGTGTATGGATAAGCACGAACACGTTTTCGAGCGCTTTATTGAATTCGAGAATTTGTATGACGGATATCTGGCAGCACGCAAATGTAAACGCTACCAGGAAGATGTGCTTTCCTACACCGCAAATCTGGAAGAAAATCTTATCAATGCACAGAACCACCTCATGTGGAAAACATACGAGGTGACTGGTATGCATGAATTCATCGAATACTATCCAAAGAAACGCATTATTACTGTAATGCCTTTTGAAAATCGTGTAGTCAACTGCGCGGCGTATAACGTCCTATGGCCGATATACAGCCGTTCTTTTTATGAGCATAGCTATGGTTCGATCAAATCACAAGGACCTATCAAGGCAGTGGAGCAGCTTCAATACTGGCTAAAGCTGGTTCGCAATAAGCCCGGGAAATGGTGGGTTTGTAAGATGGACATAGCTAAATTCTTTTTCCGAATACCTTACGAGGTTCAGCTCGAAGCACTTGGAAAACCTCTCAACGATCCCGACATGATGTGGTTTCTTGAGAAAGCTATAAAATGCGACGGCCGCCCTTTTGGTCTGCCCGTTGACGCTACAAACGTAACCGAATGCGAACGTATCACGGGTATCGGTATGCAGGTAGGCAGTTTGATTTCTCAGCTTACCGGAAACGTAGTGATGACGGCAGCCGACCACTTCATAAAGCGTGAGCTTCGCGCACCATATTACATACGGTATATGGATGACATGATTTTTCTTGTTCCAAGCAAGGAACAGGCGCATGAGATATTAGGAAGATTTCAGATATTCCTCGAGGACAGGCTCGGACTAGTTCTCAACAATAAAACCTGTATTGTTCCATACGATTCCGGCATTGAATTTGTCGGAAAAGTAGTGTGGCCGGACAAGGTGCTTATGAGGAAATCCACCTCGCTGCACATGAAGCGTCATTTGAAATACATTATGGAACACTACTCAACAGGCGAGATCAGCCTTGATTATGCTCTTGCAACTATAAGAAGCTATCTTGGATATATGCGTCATTGCGATTGTATTGCGTTTCGGAAGAAGCTTCTCGATGACTTTGTGCTGGTTCGGCATTATGCCGAGGATCAACATAATAATTGCCCCGATGAATAGTCGGGGCATTTCTTTTGAAAGAGGTGTTGTTATGGAAAAGGTTGAACGAATAGGCATTACCGCTTTGTTATCTGCCTTGTTCTCCTGGATAGGGATTGTTGCAGTTCCTTTTCTTTTGCTGGTAGTTTTGCAAATCATCGACTACGCTACTGGTCTTTGCGCAGCTAAATACCGGGACGAGGCAATAAGCTCATACAAGTCCTTCAAGGGCATAGCCAAAAAGATATGTATGTGGCTGCTGGTGGTAGTTGGAGGCGTACTCGACTGGCTCATTTCGTACGCCGGCGAAAACATGGGATTTGAGTTCCAGTCGATAATCGTGGCAACAATAGTCTGCGTCTGGCTGATGTGCAATGAGATTATTTCTATTCTGGAAAACATGGCTGACATTGGAGTGAAATTGCCGCCGTTCCTTCTGAAAATTACAAAACGTATTCAGGGCGGGGTTGAAAAGGCGGCAGATGTTGACGACGAAGATAAGGAGGATAACGATGGCTAAATACATGGGCGTAGATCTGAGCTACTGCAATACGAACGTGGACTACAAGAAGCTCAAAGCAGGTAAAATCGACGGCGGCGCGGTCAAATTCGCTATGCTGCGAACTTCTTACGGCTGTAAGAAAGATACGCTGCTAGACAAGCACTATGCCGGCTGCAAATCCGCCGGAATATATGTCGGCGGATATCATTGGCTTAAGGCACAGAACCTCACCCAGGCAAGACAGGAAGCTGAATGGCTCTGCAATCTCCTTAAGGGATATGCGTTTGACTACCCGATCGCCCTCGATTTTGAGGACAGTGCTTTATTTGCGCTTAAACTCGGCAAAGAAAAGTACAGTGCTATTATTGACGCATTTATGGCCGTACTGGAAAAGAACAACTACTACGTTGTACTCTATACCAACCCGGACAGCATAGCTAACCGAATCACCGATACAACGCTGAAGAAATACGATCTTTGGCTCGCTCATTGGACACACGGCAAGCCTGCTGCTTCATACGGACAAACAATGTGGCAGTATGCCGCATACGGAACTGCTGCAGAGGTCGCAAAGAAGTATGCAACGGACGTCGGAACCGTCAATGGATCCGGCGGAGCTATTGACGTAGACATCTCATACGTTGGTTATGCGTCGAAAATTAAGAAGTTTGGCAAAAATGCACCCCTTATCACAGTAACTGCAAGTAAAACTGTAACATCTGCGGAGCTTGCCAAAATCAAGACGCAGCTTACAAGCCTTGGGTTTACTGTGACCTCGGAAAGTACTTGACAGTTTCAGTTCCCTGTGATACAATAATAATGCTACACAATACAAACTCCTCATTTCGCAAGGATTTACCCCCGGAGCTTCGGCTTCGGGGGTTCTTTTATTTTGAAACGCTTGACATATATTTTCCTTAGTGTTATAATCAAATAAAAAAAGGTAGGCTTGAAATGGAATTTGAGGAAAGAATGTATCATGTTGCATTATCGCGAGGTGACGCCGCTGCGAAAGCTCTTGCGCATTTCATTTTCCGAGAGGTAATTGAAAATGCCCATGTTAAATACAATATATCGCAGGAAGATATGTGTGAAATGAATAAAGACGCTGTCAACCGAGCTGCAATGTATCTTTCGCTTTCTGACAAGGAAAAAGAAGCGTTCGTAGTCGAAGCTATCAACTGTGAGAATTGGGATAACGCTGAATTAACGGAAGATATCGCGGCGCGGAAAGCATTCTACAAGGAATTGGCTGATATGCTAAAATGATTATGCCCCTGGATTGGAGTTTTCCAATCCAGGGGCTATTTTATTTTTGTTGGGGAAAGACCCTTTCAAGAAACGCTTCAACCATTTTGGGTAACCATTCTGGCGGCGTTCGTGTTCCTCTGTCCCAAGCTTCGATTGTAGGCTTGGGTATTCCAGTAACCTCCGACATCTGCTTCTGCGTCAGTCCGTACCTTTTTCTGATATCCGTCATCGTCATTGATTGCTCCTTTCCCCCGTCTGGCCGTTGGGTCAGCCATAAGTAATCTTATGCTACGTCAGCCTGCCTGTTCTGGAAAGCACTTGTTAAGTGGTATCGGCAGGTCTTGAATTCCGGTCCTTTTAGTCCGAGGCGGTTGACAAGTACCCTTTTCATCAGCTCCGCTTTCTGCTCCTGTGTGTAGCCTGCGCAAGACTTGTAATACATCTTATCCGGAGCAGTTATTGCCCATGCGCTCATCGCGAGACAAAACTGAATGTATGCCTTTATTTTCCCGGCGTGAGTGGTACCGTTAAAAAGCCTAAATTCTACCGTTCCTTTTGTAAAGAAGGCGTGGAGGTTTATTCCGTGATACCGAGTTGCATTGTAGTGCGCATGGTCTATGCCTCCGACATAGCCGTCATTCGCCGAACTGTACCAAACTGCTTCCATGCTTGCCCTGGTCTTGTCAGCCTTCTTCATTTTACCAAGAAGTTCGCGGCTCATTTTGTGACACCAGTGGTCTGCGCGGTTGGTAATCTGGAGAGCTTCATAGAACAAATCCTGTCTGCCAATTGCAAAATTGAGCAATCTGGTGAGGGATTCTGGTGTATGATTTGCACCGTCAACGTGAACATGAATTCCGCAGGAAGAGTTTGCAACTGCTCCGTTCTTCACCAGTTCCCGTACTATGTTCTGAAGATCCTCAATGTCGTCATACTGGAGTATCGGAGTAACAAGTTCGCAACTGTAAGCTCTGTCGGCAGCTACCTGTCTGTCGCGAACGCGTCTAGTAGTATTGATACTGCCATCGGTCATTAGTTTCCAGGTGCGGTCCTTTCTGTCCTTAGCTCCATATACATCGTAATAAGAACCGATCGGGAAAGAGCTTGTACCGAAATAGTTTGCTATAGTCTGAGCAGCCAGCGGACGTGTGATACCGGTTAATTCAATTTCTACTCCGAAATTCTGTTCCTTGATAAGCATTGTCATATCCTCCTTGACAGTAACGCCATACTGTGTTATAATAGGAGGTGACTGGGGCATGGCTCCCAGCACTCCATTCCTTGGGGTAGGAGCGGCGTTCTTTCCACGGGCGGCCGCTCCTGTTTTTTTGTAAGTGTATTTCCTTTTTCTTACAAGTCTATTGTACCATACATTGTATGGTTTGTCAACTACTTTTTACAAAAAACTAAAAATTTTTTTAAAAAAATTTCCCCGAAAGACGTAGGTCTTCCGGGGAATTGGACACTCGGCTACTTATGTTCCTGCAAAGCAAATCCTGTTCTGCTTTTTACCTGCGTATCAGGGCTTGGTACCCTTTCGATAATTTCCGACAGGTCGCAGTCAAGTGCTTCGCAGATTAGGTCGAGGTGTTCAAGGTTTACCCGTTCGCACAAATCGTGATACAACTCGTTTATTGTTGACGGTCGAATCCCGGTGGCGCGGGCGAGGTCTGCTTGTGTCCAGCGTAGCTCGCCAAGCTTACGACTGAGTGTGATCCTAATCAAGCAAATCACTCCTTTCGTAAAATTCTAACACTTTTTGGAGCTTTTTGCAGGATTTTGTTAGAAAATAACGAAATTAGTTATTTGTCGATGTCATAATTAACGCGATAAACAAAAAACCCACCGCTAATGCGATGGGTAAAAATTTACATATTCAAGCGAACCTCCAAAATAAACATTCCATTTATCATGAAAAGCTGGGAGGGGTTCGCTTGGCTCTTGTATGGTGACCCGTACGGGAATTGAATTTTGGCTTACGCTTGTTCTCCCGTAAGTCCATTTACCACAAATCCCCTATTTAAGCGGAAAAAGAGCAGTTTATCCCAAGCATAAAATCGGTTAATTTGTCCCGATATTTCTCCTGTTGATGGACAGATAAGGGACAGAAATCAAATTTAGAAAACAACAGCACATAACCCCACCTTTTCCACAAACAACATCAATTCAGTTGAAACCGTGGGAAATTTGTGCGATTATCATACAAATAACCGTTGGCGGATACGATTGTGTCCGCCTTATTTTTTTGGTTACTAGCTCTGAACGCAAGAGTATTGTATGCGTTGTCATGAGCTGATAACAAGCGTAGATAGGTTTGATCAACCGAAACGGCGGCATAGGTTAGGGTTCTTGCCGCCTTTCTATGCAATATTTTCCCACAGAACCCTATAATAGATTGATTGGAGAACCAATATGACCTACAAATCAATTCTCACACACTGGTGCTGCAAGAAAACGAGGCTCTTATGAATCCGTTTTACCTTGTACTTAACCCCGATAATACAATCTCGTTCAACCGTCCGCTTGCCCACGCCATTGGACTTTGCGAAACCATTCTGTATGGTGCGCTTGTTGCAAAGTGGTACTATTACTCCGAGCGAGATATGCTCGATGAGGACGGCTGGTTCTATTCTACTGTCCCCGACCTGCAGGAAAGCACATCTCTCTCCGAGAAGCAGCAGAAACGGTGTATCAAGACTCTTATCGACCTTGAGCTTATCAAGTGCGAAACAAGAGGTATGCCCGCCCGAAGAAGTTTCTACCTTATTGACGATTATGAGAAAATCGTTGACCTCATTGAAAGAGGCAAGGTGATTTCTGAAGAAATAAAACCTGCTGCTTACGAGAAAAACCAACTCAAGGTTTTGGCGAGAGAAGAACGAAAAACCAATGTTGAAAGTGTTGAAAACCCCGAATCAACCACCGAGGAAAATTCTTCTTTCAGCAATTACGACAGCGAAAACCTTGATACAGACTCGTTCCCAAAAGGACAATTCCGGCAGTCGGAGGAAGAAGATACTCACGAAAACGGCGGCGAAAACACAGCAGTTTCCGATGAAAACAGCCCACAAACCGCATGGTTGCCCAGTTCCGCCAAAAGGTCGGAACAAGTTCCGCCGAAAGGTCAGAACAAGTTCCGCCAAAAGGTCGGAACAGGTTCCGCCGAAAGGTCAGAACAGGTTCCGCCGAAAGGCCAGAACAGGTTCCGACCAAAAGGCAGAACAAGTTCCGCCCAAAGGGAGGACAAATCTAAATATAATCAATCAAAAAGAAATAATCCTAATATGATTGATAAGTCCTGCCCTGCCGAAAGCACGGAACCTTCGATTGTTGAAAACTCACCGGAGGAACTTGCCGAAAAGGTTCGTGCGTCTATCGGTTATCCGTTTATCGCGTCAGTTGCCGGACCAAATTTCGCCGATTGCGCTGTCAAGGCAATATGCGAACTAATGACATCGGACAAGCCCGTAAAGCTGGGTCCCTGCACGGTAGCCCCCGATTATATCAAGAAAACGATATGCCATGTCAACAAGGATATTATCATGCAGGTGTCCGACAAGGTTTATCGAAAACACGGAAAGATACACAACCTTCCGGCATACTTAAAGACAGCTATCTTTCAGCAGACCTGTGAATACCTGATGCTGCCGCAGAATGAGTTTGGTTTTGAGGGCTATGCTGAAATGAGAGATTTCTACAAGATTTATCTCAGTTTGTAAGGCATCAGCTCACAAGAGCTTTAGCAGCGCATAGACGGACTAGCTACCCGACAGGCGGTGTCGGCGAACAGCCGAATCTTCCTCGCCGCCTCTCTATGCGTATATTCACCCAAAGGAAGAACAACGATTTTAGGAGGAAACGACAATGAAAATATTCGCAGTTGCAAACCAGAAAGGCGGAGTTGGTAAAACCACTACCGTCGTAAACATAGCAGCAGCTATTGCTGAAAAAGGAAAGAAAGTGCTTTGCATAGACGCCGACCCGCAGGCAAACCTTTCCGATTACCTCGGCTACGATTTCGATACAAGCCGCCGCACCCTGCTCCACATACTCAAGGGCGAGGCTGAACCCCATGAGTGCATTGTAACCAACAAGGACGAGCATATCGACTACATACCCGCCGACATAATGCTTTCCAGCGCCGAGATGTTCCTTGTACAGATGATGTGCAGAGAGCAAATTCTGCGTAACGCGCTCAAAAATGACAGGGAGCTTGACAGCTATGACTACATCATTATCGACTGCCCACCCTCGCTTGGAATGCTTGTTCACAACGCTCTTGCGGCAGCGGACAGCATAATCGTACCCGTTCAAACACAGATGTTCAGCGTAAATGGTCTGATACAGTTTGAGCAGGTCGTAAACGCTATCCGCAGGAACATCAATAAGGACTTGACAATATGCGGCATAGTTGAAACAATGGTTGACAACACGAAGATGACCAAAGAAGTTGACGAGGTGCTTACGAAAGAATACTCCGACCTTGTTTACACAACAAAGATAACCCGCCGCATTGAGGCAGCATACAGCTCCGCCGACAGGAGGTCGCTTATACGCAGGAAAAACAGCAGCATGGGTACGCAGTACAGAGAGCTTGTGGACGAAATTCTGGCAAGGGAGGAATTATAATGGGTCTGAATTTATCTAGGAACCGCGGCACTTACGATGGAGCAGCTTTCTTCCAGGACGAAACAAAGATTGCTGAAAAGAAAATTCCTCTGAACAGCCTTGTTTCATGGGAGGGGCAGCCGTTCGAGCCGTACACGGACGAGGCTCTGGAAAGCCTTGCTGCTTCCATAGCAGAAAACGGTTTGCTCTCCCCGATAATCGTTACCGCGGACGGTGACAAGTACCGCATTATCGCGGGACACAACCGCGCAAGAGCCTGTGAAAAGCTCGGCTGGACGGAAATTGACGCTATTGTCAAGGACACCGATGAGGACCATGCGCAGCTTATGATGTTGGACACAAACCTCTGCCAGCGTCACAGCCTGTCGGTCGTTGAGCTGATAAAAGCCTACAAAATGCAGTTTGATGTTCTCAACAGGATAATGGGCAAGAAAAAGGGCTTAAAGACATTGATGGCTGAACAGTACGGCGTTACCCGCAAGACTATCGAGCGCTATCTCAAATGCGCTAATCTTGAAGAATGCCTGCTCACGCTGCTGAACGACGGCAGATTCAATATACTGACGGCGGTTCATCTCGCCAACCTGTCCGCGGGAAATCAGTCCGTCCTTGCCGATTGGCTGAACGACAACCCGAAAGCGGTTATTGACGAAAAGGCGGCAATGCTGCTCATATCAAGAAACGGATTCGGTTTTGACGAGGACGATATTTCCGAAATCATATCGGGAAAGGCAGCAAAGCCTAAATCACGGCCCTCTGAACCTCATAACGACAGCGAAATCACCGAGGACGAACCTCCGGAAAAGCCTGCCGAAAGCAATTCAGACAAGAGCAAGACACAGCCCGACGAGGTTCTCAACAATCCGTCAACTTCGGTTGAAACCTTACCTATAACAAGCGAGGTTGAATACGATGACCTGCCCGACATCTCCGTCAGCTTTGACCGCGAAACGATACGCAGGACTCTCGGCAAGGTCGGTGAGGATATGGTTCGTGAGTATCTGAACTACTGCTTACAGCAGGATGATGTGTTTAATAATTGGTTGCAGATATTCAACAAACAAAGGTAAACAGGGCAATTCCACTTGACGAATTCAAATATTTGTGATAAAATAAAATCAGAACAGCATGGAGGTTCTATATGGACGAACAGACAAGGGATAAAAGACGCGCTGAAATAATTGAAAAGATTCAGCAAATGCGTCTTATGGACGATAACTTTATGACCGCCGTCCTCTCTGACAAGGCTTGTGCGGAGTTGGTCATAAGAATTATCCTTGACAGAGATGACATTATCGTTAAGGAAACCAAGACACAGTACACGATAAGCAGCTTGAGGACTCACTCGGTAAGACTTGACGTGTATGCCGAGGACACAAACGGCACAAAATACGACATTGAGATACAGCGCAGCGAGGGCGGAGCAAATCCCAGACGCGCCCGTTATATCAGCAGTATGATAGACTCCGATACCCTGCTTGTGGGTGATGATTATTCAAAGCTGCCGGAAAGTTTCGTGATTTTTATTACGGAAAGCGATGTTCTCAAGGGCAACAAGCCGCTGTACGTCATCGACAGAACAGTAAACGGAACAGCGGATAAATTCAACGACGGTTCGCATATTATATATGTGAACAGCCGAATACAGGACGACACCAAGCTCGGAAAGCTGATGAGAGATTTCTCCTGCGTTGACCCAAGCGCTATAAGCTACAAAGTCCTTGCGGACAGAGCCGGCTACTATAAAAACTCAAAGGAGGGCGTACAGACTATGTGCAGAATTGTTGAAGAAATCGTTAAAGAAGATAGGATTGAAACTGCTCTCAGAATGCTTGCAAAGAAAACCTACTCCATTAAGGAGATTGCAGAAATCGCAGGTCTTGATGAAGCAGTAGTAGAGGAGCTTGCTAAAAAGACCTCTGCTTAACACAGCACACAATTGAACACTCAAAAGCCGATTGCAGAAATGTAATTGGCTTTTTGTTTTCAGAAAGGAAAAACGATGTCCAATATCAGAAATGAACTGCTGTTCAGCGGTGATGAGTCAGCCATAATGAATATGCTTGAAAGCGTAGTTAACCGCAAGTCTCAAACGCTCAACTTAAATGATATTCTCCTTGTTCCAAGCGAGTTGGTACCTATCCCCGCAAACCTTGCTCGGGTAAAAATAGATTGCTACCTTACGGCGGTTAATCCTAAAACGGCGGATTACCACCGCGAAAAGCTGTCTGCCGATGAGTACGACAGACTGTTCAAGCTAGTCACGGATTATTTCGATTGCAACGACGGCTACTGCCACCGTATCACAGGCGAGTACATTCCACCCCGCGCGGCGTTTTTCGATGACGGCAGTAAGATGGTGGAGTTTCTGCGAAGATACGGAGCGCCGCATTGGTATGATTGGTGCAGGCAGAATTGGGGACAGGCAGAAAACCCGCGAATTACCGTGTGCAACCATAACAGATTGGTTTTCGACACCGATACTGCCCCGTCAAGAAAGGTTGTGGAAAAGCTCGCGGAACTTTACCCGTCAGTAGAAATCCGCTATCGTTGGGCAAGTTGGGGCGGTCGGTTTGCCGGTGCTGCCACCTACGAAAACGGGCATTCAATCTCCGAGCAGGTGTTTCTTCCGTTTTCCGAGGAGGCAAGGCAGATAGAAATGCTGCTGTTTCCCACGGTATTCAAAGCCGAGCAGAGCAGCGATTGTGAGCAACCCGAACCTGTATGATATGTAAAAGCACCGAGCGGATAACTCGGTGCAGGTATGGGTTGGATTAAGTTGTTGGGAACTGCTCGACTTATGGGAATTTACAATCTCATCATACTTCGTCATGATAATATCGTGTGAGTAGTTCTGCAATGTTTGAAGCAACCTGCTTCCAGCAAAACTCTTCATGTTCCCAAAAATAGATAGAGGTTTCATCAATAACTCCGTCATCATTTGCATGATAGCAGTAGTAATCCCCACAGCCATTTGTGGCAAAGAAGATAAACTTATCCAATTCCTTCGCAAATTCCTCATCCTTGTACTCTTCTTGAATTTCACGGTTGAGTTTGGCTTGTTTAACAATTTCTTCAACAGATAAAAGAAGATATTTGTCGCCGTTCATCTCCAGAAGAAGTTCCCTGAGTTCCTTTGGGAAGAGATAACCAACTGCTTTTTCGGCGGTATTTATATCGTTTTCCGAACAAGGAGGTTGGATTTTTACCCACTGATTTTCTCGTGTCAATTCTGATATCAATTCTTTATACATTTTATTCACTTCTCCACAAATTACGATATGTCGCTCCGTTGTTTTCCAACTTATTATACCACATCTGACAACATAAGTCAATCAATTCCCACTAATAACGGGACAAGATGTCTCGTTTCACATACGATTACTATATAGAAAGGAACAACCATGAACAACAAAAACAGAACCGTAGCCGGTTACAAGATAATCAAGTCGCTTACCGTTGCCAACGCGGAGTATGTTATCGGGCAGAACGAGAATAACCCCGAATTCTACGCAACATGGCGCGTTTTCGACCACGACAATTTTCAGTGGGGAGCGTATTTCACGGGCAAGGACGGCACCCAGAACCTCCTTGCGGCAGAAAAGTCGCTTTGCCAGCGCGCCTTGACCGAGGTCAACAACAATTACCCCAAAGAAGAAATTGAGTTCACCACATCTGCTATCTTCCGCACTTTGTTCGGCGAACGCCACCGTTTCGGGCTTACGCAAGGCGAGATGTATATGATACATCATGCAGTTGAGCAATATAACATAATTGCGTCAATCTCGGAGAAGATTGCTGATAGAAACATTGACCCATTTTCAGAGAACAATGCAAAGGTCATTGCCGAAATCGCCAACAAGTTTATAAGCGATTTCAATCGGGGCTTAGGTCACGATGTTGCACTTGAGGAATACATCACCGAACATATCGCCGAGTTTGAAAAAGACCTTGCTCCCAAACTGTACGACATGAGCTATCTTGACACATCTCCCTGCTCGGACTACACAGGCATGGTAATGCTGCTGCGTCCCGACGCACTTTCAGAGGAATACAGAGAATCAAAGTATCAGCTTTTTCTTGCGGAGGGCGGCTTTGGCTGTAATCCCGAATCCAGCGGTCGTGCGGTAATCGGGCATTTCCTGTTCGATAAGGAAGATACCCGAATGAACCGCGAGGACTTTTTCGGGGTGTTCGATGAGAGATATCTTCCCGAATGGGCAAAAGAAAACCTTGCAGAACTTCGCGGCGATAACAACTCCGAGGATAACGACTCGCCCGATATGAACTGAGGTGCTATATGTATAAATACAGCAAAGAAGATTACATGAAACTTGCGGGTGCAAGCTGTCTTGATGTCGCTCTTGCCCTTGGAATGACGATTGACGAGGGCAGCAAGACTACATCAAAGTCTGTTCACATCAAGGATAGCGGCGGTTTGTATGTATTCCCCGACAAAAACAACTGGTACAGGCATTCAGACGGAGCAAAGGGATTTCCGATAGACCTTGTTACTGATACACTGGGCTGCAACCGCGAGGAAGCCCTTGACTTTATTGCTAAGTATGTTGTGAACGGCGTTTATGCGCAGGAAACTCACTATACTCCCAAACCAAAAACCGAATCGCCGAAAGCGGTCTTTGCCGTACCGCCGCACCACATTACCCCGTCAAGGGTAATAGCCTATCTAATTCAGACGCGGGGTATTGACAGGGACATCGTTCTATCGCTCATACAACACAGAATGATAGCCGAGGACGAAATACATCACAACTGCCTGTTTTTCGGCAAGGACGGCGACGGTAATATAAAAAGCTGCGCCCTCCGTGGCACAACTCCGATACAATTCCGCGGCGAGGTCGCAGGCGGCGACAAGTCCTATTCTTTCGTGATGAAAGGCACCTCCAATACTCTCCGTGTGTTCGAGTCCCCAATTGACGCAATGTCTCACGCCACATTCACCAAGCTGCTCGGAAAGGATTGGACAAAAGACCACCGTATCAGCACAAATGGCTGCGGTAATTTCAATTCAGTTCAACGGTATATTTCAGACCACCCTGAAATACGCAGAGTTAGCATAGCGCTCGACAATGACGCAGCCGGTCAGAAAGCCGCGCTTGAACTTCAGCGCAAGCTGCTATCCCTATACCGCGACAGGCACATTATCGTTGGAACGGTGAGTCCTATCTTCAAGGATTGGAACGAGGATTTGCTGAAATACCGCGGCTGTTCAATTCCTGTTAATGAGTTTCTGGCGATGACCGCAGCGGAGATTGAGAACGCTCCCGATGAGAGTGAGCAGCAGGAGTGTTCTATGTGAAGAACGGGACATGATGTCGCAATTCAAAAGAAAAGCACCGAGCAGACAACTCGGTGCGAATTTATAATGAGATATTCTACTTAATTTCATACCACGGCATTGCAGAAATTCCATTCGGATGACCGAATGCAGGATATAATTCTTTTCCTTTTATTTCAAACCAAGGCAATGCTGAAATTCCATCTGGATGACCGAATGATGGGTATAGTTCATTTCCTTTTATCTCAAACCAAGGCATTGACGATATTCCATCAGGGTGACCAAATGATGGGAATAGTTCTTTGCCACGTATTTCAAACCATGGCATTGCTGAGATTCCATTTGGGTGACCATATGAGGGATAAACTTTTGACATGCTTTCTCCTTTCACATTCCATAAACAAAAAAACAATTGTACCTTACACTATTATTTTACCATACCTATAAATAAAAGTCAATAATCCACTAAAGAAAGGAACAATAAATGTTCGAAGAAGAAATCAAGGTTAAATCAGACGACGATACAAACCGTCCTCGCAAACCTCCCAAGCTGCTTATCTTCGGAATAGCAATAATCAGCGGGTGTACTCTTGCGGCGCTGCTGCTCAGAGTATTGATGTATATTACAGGCGCATTATAGTGCGCTCTTTTTTATTCTCCCAAAGAACCGAGGTGAAAATAACATGGTCAAGAAGATAGCCGAATACTTAGTTGAAACCGGTATCAACAGCACAACAACGGGCAACTGGCACATTGACTTTGACGAGATAAATGCCAAGTTTGGCACAACTCTCCCTGCCGATAACGATGTTCTTGAAAAAGTGCAGGATTATATCTTTACGGAATACCCCGACAAGGTGGTTGATATGGACTGCTCCGAGGATTTTGATTTGATTTTCTACACGGATTGTTGCCCGAACTACATCGAAGAAAATGAGCCGTAATCGGCAGAAAGGAAAAAACTATGAACATCAAAAAGGAGAACTACACCAACCTCCCCGACTATTTGAGAGTGCTTGTCAACTACAACTGCGGAGGGCAGAACCCCATAAGAAAACACGACCTTGTTCGCTTGGCGAAAACTGCCGTAATAAGGCTCGATTCTCGCGCAAGCAAGGACGAGTATTTCGTTAATCTTTGCAAGGTTGTAAGCCCCTCTGACATAGCAGCTGTTTTCCGTATCGGCGCGACCGAGGAGGACTTTCAGCGCAAATTCAACATTACGCACGACAATTTAATCGAACTTGTTTCAAAGGGGTGTATTCGCCCTATGATGAAGAACGCTAACGGCAAGGACTCTCTTTATAATTTATCCGACTACTACTGCCTGACAAGTGAGAAAGTCGCAGCGGTATTATGCTCCGATGACGCTGATTCGCCAGACAATGAGGATTTCGGAATCTACTGCTCAGATGTGATTGATGAAGTATTAGCCGTGTTAGAGCGAGCTTCCGATGAAATCACTGACATTCTGAATGAAGAAACGTCGGAAGTCCGCGCCGTGGTAGTAAACGCTCTTATTGAGAGCGCACTCCTTAACAATATAGAATAAGAAATCTGATTAACACTACATTTATGGGCATTGTAAAAAAAGCAATGCCCCTTTTTACAATGGAGACAACATGAACCTTTCAAATATAAGCAAACACGCGAAAGCCGCCAGAAATGCGGATACAAAGCGTATTGATACAACGACAGCGCAAACAAAACAGCCTGCCTACGATAGTCCGGCTGTTGATAATATACCCGACACATTCGTACCCGACGAGGTACACACAGAGATACCCGACGAGGTACTGATGGATATGACAGAGCTTGATATGCGTGAGGCTGCCGAGCGAAAAGCCGCAGAGGAAACCAAAGCTGCCGAGCAGAGTAAGCCTGACGCAGTGCCTGTCGAAACCGAGTCTGAGCAATCCCCGCCCGATTTTATCGAACCTGCCCCACCCAAACCGGAATACATATCCAACGACGACTTGAAAGCGTTTGTCAAGAATTTCGTGAACAAATATTTTCCCATAGACGATATGCCGATTGATATATCGCGGTTAATCCCCTATCACGATATGATGTTTGCACCGCTTGACAAGCAGGCTATGAAACGGCTGTGTGACGAAATTGCCGATGAGGGAATGTCTGAATCATTGCTTGTAATTTCTGCCGATGACGGCATTTACAAGATAATCTCCGGTCACAACAGAAAACAGGCAGCTATTACGCTTGGCACATGGTCAAAGCTGTATTGCAGAGTCGGCAGAAAGAGCGTTCTCACGGACGAAATCTGTCATCAGGTGATGGCAGTAACCAACCTGTTTCGCGCAAAGGATATGACAGCGCTTGAACTCATTAAGACGATAGCTGTACTGGAAAACTGCGAGGAAATCAACCACAGAATAAGCTATTTCACCCGAATACCCGAAGATGACCTCAAAAAACTCGCTCTGATTTCGGATATGAACCTAACGATACTGAACATAGTCGGTCCTGTTATTCCGCTTGATGTGGCAGTAATCATTCGTGACCTTGACCGTAAATATCAGGAAATGCTTGCACAAGCCCTCATCAGTACCGACAGAAAGCTGACCGCCAAAGTTGCCGCAGAGGTTATGGACGCTGCCCTGCATAAGCCGTCCGGCAGTAAGGACGCGATCACAACCCAGCTTATGCGGGACATCGTAACGGAAAAGCCAAAGCCTGCGCCGAAAATCAGAATACCCGACTCCGTGCGTGAGCGTTGGTTCCGCGGAAAGACAGCGGATTTCGCAGAGCGAATCATCGCAGAGGCGCTTGAGGAATACTTTGCAAAGCATACAGACATAGAGGTAGAATAATGCGCAGAAACAATACATCATTTATCGAAGCGGTGGAGATAGTCACATCTGCTGTGATTATCTCCGGAATAATTGTAGGAATACAGCAGTTCTTCTAAACAGCGAGGTAACACAATGTCATCAAAATACGATAAGGTCGAACAGCTTTACCGTCAGCTTATTCCCCGTCTTTCACGCGCTGCCTATTGGGATAAAATGCTGCGGCAGATTGCCCCGTTCTGGAAACTCGCAAACTTTACGGAGGGTATGCTGCTTACCGAACAGCTCCCAAACGCAACAGCGGTCGCCTCTTTTGAGCAGTGGAAGAAGATGGGGAGATTTGTCAAGTTCCGCGAAAAGTCTGTTCTGATTTTCGCAAGCGAATTTGACACCGAGGTCAAATATCTGTTCGATATTTCCCAGACCTATGGAAACGCGATAACTCCCAAGTGGGAAATGAACGAACGGCTGGCTAATAGCATTATCACCAAATACAATACAGAGTTTGGTGAAAATGTAACAAACTTACAGTCTGTAATCTCGAAAAGCCTTGACAAAAAATTAGTTTGTAGTTATAATTATATTTGCAAGGGCATACCTTCGGCGGCGACCGACAGCAGAGTAAGACAGCTTATCTACGACTCCGCGAAAGTAATCTGCATGACGCGCTGCGGTATCGACCCTTCCGAGATAAAGGCAGACTTCTCTAACATCGAATTGCTGAAAAAAGAAATTTCGAGGATAGAGATAGGAAACGCCGGTTTTGAACTTGCCAAGCAGGTATTGCGAGAAATCGACAGAATGGTAAGGAGTGAAATCAATGAGCGAAACAACGATGAAAGTGATGTTCGCGGACGACATCTGCGAGATTCCCTACACGGAGAAGAACGGAGTCTATTACGCGAAGATGGACAGCTACGGCAGGAAGGACATGAGCATACTCGCTCTGAAAGCCCTCGATATGATGGCGGAGCTGGACAGGACGGTTCTTCAGTGCATAAACATGAGCGGGCTGTATCGGACGATATGGGAGGAAATCGCTCAGAAAGCAGAGAACAGCCGCAGCGAAACGCTGGAGGCGCTGAAACAGAAAACAAAGTTCAGCCCGAACACCGAGATGAGAGAGCAGCAGTTAACGGAGATATTCACAGCGGCGCAGAACTCGGCATGGGATACAATCAGGAGCTGCGTGAACTGGCTGATAGCGGAGTGCCGGTCGAGGAACACGATAGCGGAACTGAGTACGATAACGCTCTCAATGATGACGGCGGCTTAACCGAAACAGAAACAACCGAATATGAGGACGAGGTGGATTTTTCAGACGGAGAATCCGCCTCGTTCCTTTATGGTGAACAGTTTTCTCTGTTTGAGACCGAACCGCCCGCTGCCGAAACAAGCAAGGAAGAAAACGACGCCGCGCTGATTGAGGTTATAATGGGCGGCACAGGGTTTGAGGGCGGAAAATGGCGCGTTGACGATTTCTATAAAACCGGAAATCCCTCTATTGACGAACTTGCGGCTTTTCTTAAAAAGGAATACGGCATAGGCGGCTCGTCAAGCCGCACGGATAACTTTAAGTTCTCATGGTATGACGCAAAGGGTATCAAGATTACCATGAACAACGGTGAAGATGTGCTGTTCAAATGGAACACCGTTGCAAAAGCGGCTGCAAAGCTGCTTGCCAACGACGAGTACATCACGCAGAAAGACAAGGACGACCGACTTAAATCCTGCGTCTACCATGCCAGATACGGCATTGACCACCGCGACTCATACGATATTAAGGTACAGGAAGAAGCCATCGCTTACCTTGATTCTATCGGTTATGATTATTGCATTGGCGAGGAAAACGGCACAGGTTATTACCTTTTTCCCGACTCCGTATGTGTTGTTAATCTCCTGCGAACAAATCAAGCAGACAGATATGTTATCTGCGCTCCGAAATGTACGCTGTCAGACGATTATTTGAGCGAACACAATATCACATTCCTAAAGATAGGCAGAGATGTCGCCTTAAAGGATATGTGCTATTCGTCAAACGACAAGCTGCTCAAGGAAATCAAAGCCGCAATGGACGCAGAACCGGGACATGATGTCTCGTTTCCCACTCTAAAAGAGCAGCTCATCAAGCGCGATTTTTATTATCGAGAGCTTTACGAGGCAATACGAAACGCCGAAGAAGTCCCTCTCATAAACACCCATGAGGTCGGGGATAAATGCTATACCATAGAGGACGCAGACTCCTTACAGTTCGAGAATTGGAAATTAGTTCCCGATGGGACAGGCTTTATTCTCCGAGCAGACAACATTGGCTTTGGCGGCACCCGCGTAGTTGATTGCTTTATTCAGTCATTTAAGGATATTGACGCGGCTATTGACTATCTCAACAGCCATGGGCTTGAAATTGAAATCGAGATTGCTGAAAAAGAAAATGCGGTTTCGGCTGAACAGCCTGCTCCGAGCGTTCCCAATAATGACAGCACAGGTTCAAAGAGTATCGACAAGCTGATGGTCGGCGATGTTATTGAGTACGGAGATGAAACATGGAGGATAACCGATATTGACGGAGATTTCATGCTTTGTCTTGAAAATCTCGGCAAATACAATAACCTTGCTGCTGAATCAATTGTCGGCAACTGGAAAGACAAAATAATAAAAGGAGGTGGGTTTAAACTCATATCCTCTGCCGAGCCTGCCGAAGTCCCCGCAGAAACGGGACAAGATGTCTCGTTTCCGGAGGAAAAACCCGCTGTCGAAGAAAGACCAAGACCGGAGAATTTCGTTATCCCCGACGATTTTGCTTACTCTCACGGCAAAAAAGCAAAGTACCAAGACAACATCGCTGCCATAAAGCTGCTCAATCTGCTTGAAACTGAAAAGCGCTTTGCAACGCCCGAAGAACAGCTTATTCTGGCACGATACAGCGGCTGGGGCGGCATTCCCGAAGCCTTTGACAAGGGAAACGACAGTTGGAGCAGCGAATATACCGAGCTGAAAAATCTGCTGTCTAAAACCGAATACCGAAACGCACGGGCAAGCACAAACACAACTTTCTACACAGACCCGTTAATCATCAAGTCGATATACAAGGGTCTGGAACATTTCGGGTTCAAAAGCGGGCGCATACTTGACCCCTCAATGGGTACCGGTAACTTTTTTGGCAATATGCCCGAAGAAATGCGCAACAACAGCACCCTTGACGGTGTGGAGCTTGATACTCTTACTGCAAGGATAGCGCATTATCTCTATCCTCGTGCAAGCATTCAGAACAAGGGCTTTGAACGAGCAAGAATAAACACGCCTTACGATGTGGTTGTCGGCAATGTTCCCTTTGGTGATTTTAAGCCCTACGACCAACAGTACGACAGCCAATTCCTTATCCACGATTACTTTTTCATAAAGTCACTGGACAACCTCAAACCCGGCGGTATTGCCGCGCTTATTACCTCAAAGGGTACGCTCGACAAGTACCAATCACAGCCAAGAGTTGAGATGTTGAAACGAGCCGAGCTTATCGGCGCAGTTCGTCTTCCAAACAACGCTTTTGAGTCGGCGGGAACCGAAACGGTAACAGACATTCTTTTCTTTCAGAAAAGGGATACCGTCCTTTCCGACGAGGAAGTTGAGGATATGGATTTGGACAAGGACGCTCCGTGGGTAACTGCCGGAGGCAGCCTGAGAGTCGGCGATGTCTGGTATCAGGGAAACCGATACTATGAAAAGCACAGCGACAATATTCTCGGCGAAATGAAAGAAATAACAGGTCGTTTCGGGCGAGAGATTACCGTTATGCCGGTCGGAGATTTGCAGGAGCAGCTTGACGCGGCTATTTCCCGAATGTCGGCGACCTTCTCCGCAGAGCCTACCATTGAAGAAATGGACGAGGGCGAAATTGAAGAAATCTCAATCCCCGATGGAGTAAAGCCGTTCACCTACTACATCGAGAATAACAGGCTCTACTTTGCGGACAACCGCACAGCAAAGCCATATTCCGGCGACGCCAATTCAGAAAGAGCAATCAAGCTGATGGTAGAGATAGTTCAGCGCTATGACCATATCATCATGAGTCAGCGCAGCGGCTGCTCCGACGAGGTGTTTGAGAGCGAACGTATTGCGCTCAATAACACCTATGATATGTTCGTCAAGAAATACGGTTATCTGTCCTCCGCGGTTAATCAGCGCAGGTTTGCCGATGATGTACGCAGCCCGAAACTGTTTTCTCTTGAAATAGAAACCCGCGATGAGAACAACAAGGCGGTTATCAAAAAGGCGGATATTTTCTATGAGCGCACCGTAAATCAGTACCGCAACCCAACCCATGCTGACAGCGCTATAGAAGCTATGCACCTTTCCCTCAATCTAAAGCAGAAGATAGACCTGTCATATATGGCTAGACTATGTGGCAAAACCGAGGACGAGGTTATCGAGGAGCTTGGCGACCTTATCTACTGCGACCCCGCCCTAAACTACGGCGACAAATACAGCGGCTGGGTGACGGCGGAGGAATACCTTTCGGGCAGAACGCGCGATAAGTTAGGTCTTGCCATTGTAAAGGCTGAAGAAAATCCGGAGCGTTTCATCAGAAATGTGGAGGCGCTCAAAGAACACCAGCCGCCGCAGTTAAGCATAGCGGACATCAGCTTTCGGCTAGGTTCGTTTTTCATTCCCTCGGAGATGTTTACGCAGTTCATGTATGACACATTTGAAACCAATATGTGGGCGCGTAACTCCGCTTTACCTCGCGGAGTGATAAGCTGCGAATATATCGCAGCCACCAACGAATGGCGCATACCGAACAAAACCGCAGAACACAGCGTTAAGGTTGATGAGGAATTCGGTACAAAGCGTCTGAACGCTTATGAACTGATGGAACTTGTTTTAAACCAGCGCAAAGCCGAGGTAAAAGACAAGGTAACTTACCGCGACGAGGACGGAGAGCATGAAAAGTATGTTCTGAACCGCAAAGAAACCATTCTTGCCCGTGATAAACAGGCTAAGATAGAACAGGCTTTTCGCGAATGGATACTTGCAGACCCCACCCGCATAAAAACCATTGAGGAGATATACAACAACCGTTTCAACGCGATTACTCCCCGAAAGTATGACGGAAGCTACATTGAAATTCCCGGCATGGCAAAAAGCCTTTCACTCCGTCCTCATCAGAAAGATGTAATCGCAAGATTTGCGGCAACAGGCGGCGGACTTATGGCTCACGAGGTAGGCGCAGGCAAAACAGCAGCGTCCGCGGCGCTTGGAATGTACCTAAAATCAATCGGTGCGATAAACAAGCCCCTGTATGTTGTCCCCAATGCCGTCATCGGTCAGTTTGGAGAGGAATTTCAGCGGTTCTTCCCGCAAGCAAATATTCTTGTGGCAACGGAAAAGGATTTTCAGACCAACAACCGCCGCAGATTCCTCGCGAAAATCTCATCATGCAACTTTGACGCAGTTATCATTTCACAGTCGCAGTTTGAGAAGATACCCGTTTCTCTTGAAAGACAGGAGGAATATTATGGACGAAAGATAGACGCACTCACAGCTTCCATTGAGATGATGAAACAAGACAAAGGGCAAAGGCTTTCGATAAAAAAGCTGGAGAGCATGAGGAAAACTATCTCCACAAAGATTGAAAAGCTGAGAGCAGCCTTCAAAAAGGACAATCTCCTTTGCTTTGAGGACCTCGGCTGTGACTATCTTGTTGTGGACGAGGCTCATGCTTACAAGAACCTTGCAATCTTCTCCAAGATGAACAATGTCGCAGGCGTAAATGTAAGCTCAAATTCACAGCGAGCCTTTGACCTTGAAATCAAGATACGCTACATACAAGAACTGAACAACGGCGGCGGTGTGTGCCTTATGACGGGTACTCCTATTTCCAACGCTATCTCCGAAATGTTCGTGTGGCAGTATCTTCTGCAATTCCCCACGCTGCGCGAACTCGGCATTGAGTATTTCGACAACTGGGCGTCCATCTATGGAGAGATAACACAGGCAATGGAGGTAAAGCCCTCCGGCAGCGGTTTTCGTATGCGCACCCGTTTCGCAAATTTCGTCAATCTTCCGGAGTTATGCAACCTGTTCGGCGAGGTCACAGACCTTGTAAAAACGGGCGACCTTGATTATCTTAAACTGCCGCAGATAGCAGGTGGAAAGCCCGAAATGATAATCTGCGAACCCTCTCCCTCACAGGAACAACAGCGCGACGAGGGTATGGAGAGAGCAAAGAAAATCGAGGCGGGAATTGTTAAGCCGGATGAAGACAATATGCTTGCTATCTGCACATATATGACAAAGGTAGCTCTTGACGGACGAATACTTGACCCCGAATCGGAGGACTACGAAGGTTCAAAGATAAACCAATGCGTAAGGCGTATTCTTGAAATCGACCGGCAGCACCCGAATACGGCGCAGGTAGTTTTCTGCGATACCAATACGCCAAAGTATGACGGCAAATTCACCGTTTACGAGGATATAAAGCGAAAACTTGTGGAGTCCGGTCTGTATAAACCAGAAGAAATAGCTTTTGTCCATGACGCTAAAAACGACAAGCAGCGCCTTGAAATCTTTGAAAAGGTAAACAACGCCCAAATAAGGCTCATAATCGGTTCTACGGGAAAACTCGGCACGGGCGTCAATATTCAGAGAAACCTTATTGCAATGCACCACTTGGACGCTCCCTACCGTCCTTCCGACATCGAGCAGCGAAATGGTCGCGGCATAAGGCAGGGTAACAACAATCCCGAAGTAACCGTAATCTACTACGCTACCAAAGGCACTTTCGATACCTACCGTTGGCAGTTGTTGGAGAAAAAACAGGAAACCTCATCAAAGGTGTTGTCGGGCAAGCCCGTATCCCGCAGCTGCAAGGACATCGACGAGGTTGCTCTTACTTTTTCAGAAATGAAAGCAGCCACAACAGACAATCCGCTGATAGCCGAAAAGCTCACGGTTGACAACGAGGTTGCCCGTCTTTCGCTGCTTGAAACCGACTACCTATCTCACCACAGACAGCTTGCCCACGATATTCAGGAGGTGTATCCCAAGAACATTCAAAGCTATACCAGACAGCGCGACAATGCCATTTCCGATATTCAAACGCTGAACAGCAATCCCTATGTAGAAGATTGTTTCCACATAGAAATGAACGGGCAAATGATTGCTGAAAAAGAAATAGCTGCTGCTGAAATCGAAAAGCAGGCTCACGCATATATGGTCAGCGAGGCTTTCCGCGGTGGGGAGCCGATTTTCTTTGCCAAGTACCACGGCTTTGAAATAGGATTGCGCCGTTCGGATCAGTACAATTGCAGCATACTTGTCAAGGGTGCGAACCTTTACAGGTCAGACTACAACAACAGCGGAACAGGCGCTATCACCCGAATTGACAATATGCTCCAAAGGCTTGAAAAGCAGCCGGAGGAATTTGCGGCGGCTATCGAAAAAGCAGAAAAACAGCTTGCAAACGCTCAATCCCTCTATGACCGCCCGTTTGAATACGCTGCCGAGCTGAAAGAACTGGTCGAAAAACAGGCGTACCTAAACGCACAGCTTGAATTCGGCAGCGACAGCAACGACAACCAAATCGTTGATGACAATGGCGAGGACGAGGGCGAAAGCGCAGAAATGGAAATTTAATAATTCTTGTGGCAGCTTTAGGGCTGCCTTTTTATGTGGAGGATAAAATGGACAGACATCTTGCTAAATACTACAAAGAGCATTATCCTGCGGGAACGCGGATAATGCTTGTTCACATGAACGATGATGACCCGCGCCCCATTCCCGATGGAACTAAGGGAACGGTAAATTGCGTTGACGACGCCGGAACTCTGCATTGCACCTTTGATAACGGCAGAATGCTTGGAATATGCCCCGAAGTCGATTCCTTTCACAAAATTGAGGAACACGAACACGACAACGGCGACGATTCCGAGGACAACGAGCATGAGATGTGAGGTGAGCATTTTGGACGCTGTTGACGCTTATGCTGCTGATTATCAGCTATGCGAGATTATGGGGCAGAAAGCAATTTACACGGAATCCCTTATCGACAGGCATTCTGTCCCCGACGGATACTATGCTTACGATATACGCGACCCTATCGGAGACGGTGAAATCTGCGAGATACGCAACTTTATCCGCCACGGACGCGATGGAACTTTCATAATCTGCAAGCCGATTGACGGCGCGGATTGCGGTGTTGTCATTACTGAAGAAGAAATGACGCTGTTTGGGAAAACCACAACACTGAATGACTATATCAACTCATGGCGTACAATCGAGGATATGTTGCTTGAACCATACGAAAACGAGACATCATGTCTTGTTTCGAATAAATTCTGCGGAGGTGATTACTATTGAGTGCTAAGCTCCAAATAAGAATGCCCGACGCTTCCTGCACACAGGAAGATATGAAAAAATACGGCTACAAATGGGAAGGTATGCTGCCCATTCAAGACAAGGCGGTTGCAAGGTTTATTCTCAAAACCACCGCTAACCTATATGCTCTTTATTCTGACGATTCGGAATCGCTGATAGAGGACGAGTCAAGGATAGACGATTGGAACGGTCTGTTCGGAGTTGACGCCGATGAATGGCGGGCGTATATCATGATGGGCTTTGCGGAAGGCACGGAGAAAAACTCCGATATGGTTATTCAGCGCCATATTCGCGGCACGGATTATCTGTTTACGCTTTCGGACGATGAGGAAAGCGAAATCTATAATTCCCGTCTGCTTGAAATTACAAAGACCAATATCATCATTTACTTTGAGTGCGAAGAACTGATGTTCAGCAATCACGAGATTACCGACGAGGACATTCGTAAAATCGCTCTGCTCGTCATTAACCGTTATGATGACCTGAATGTACCATATTGGGATAATGTTCGCAGCGCAATTACCGACTACGCAAACACGCACAACATAACCGTTGTTCTTGACGGCGACAAAATGGAGGAAAAAACTATGATTCCCGTTCCTGCAAGCGAGGGCGATTATGAAGAATTCGAGGTTCTCGGTCAGAACGCCCTGTTTTCAAACTATCGTATCGACCGCAGCACAATCCCCGACGGCTTGTATGCCTATGACCTGAGAGACAGTTGTAATGGTATAGCCTGTGAGTTGAAAGACCATATCACCGTTAATCACTTTGGCACGGTTATCGTAAAGAACCCTATTGACGGTGCGGAAAACGGTATTTCACTAACCGAAGATGATACCTGTTTTTTCGGAACACAATCCACTATTGATGAGTTTCTCGACCGTTCAGAGGAAGAAGATAACCAACCCGAACCCTGAGAATGAGACATCATGTTCCGTTCTCTTAATTGAAAGGAGACCAAATGCCAAACTATGTATATAACATCATTCAGGCAACCGGCGACAAAGACGAGGTAAAACGAATGATGGATGCGGTTACAACAATGACCGAAGAAGGAATTCCCTGTTTTGATTTCAACAAGCTCATTCCTATGCCGGAGGAGTTAATGGTGACAAATGACGGTTCATTCAGAATCCGCGACCATATCAACCACTACCTCACAATGGTAAATCCCAATACACCGGACTATGAAATGGGTTTTGAAAAACTCAGCGACAAGGATTTTGGAGAGCTATATAAAGCGCTCTGCAAATACTATAATCAGGAAAACTCTCATCTGCTTAACTGCTATATGCCTGCCCCCAACGCCGAGGAAGCACAGCAGGGCGACAAGCTTGCTCACAACATTTTGAACCACGGCGACCCGACTTGGTATGAGTGGTCAATAAAGCACTGGGGAACGAAATGGAACGCTTTTTATCCCACACCCGCCGATGAAAATACGCTTTCGTTCTGTACTGCTTGGGCTAGTCCTATTCCTATTGTGGACAAGTTGGCAGAGATGTTCCCCTCTCTTGAATTCGAACACCGCTGGGCTGATGAAAACTATGGCTGCAACCTCGGCAGAAGTACATATAAGAACGGTCAATTCGTTGACGGATATTCGCCGGAGGAATTAACCGAAGAAGCGTATGCGTTTGCCGCAGAGGTTTTCGGGTACGGTCCTAACGAGGAAGAACCGACAGAGGACAACGACGAACAGCCGGAAATGTAAAACGAGACATCATGTCCCGTTTCTAATTGCTACGAAAGGAATACAATGGATATTTACAAGAATACCCTCGCTCACGCAAAAGAAAACGGCGAGATTGAACAGTACCGCGCAAGCATGAAAATGAATGAGGAATGCGGTTTATTCATTCACCGTTCAATCGGCGATAATTTCCGTAACAATTTCCTTGATGTGAAGAAAATCACCGCAGAAGTCACTGAAAAATTCGGCTTTGAAAGAGCAATGCTTATGCTTGCTCTCCGCGTCAACAGCCTTGAATGGGACGGGCGTATCGACAAGGCAAATAAAGAGTGGGCAAGCAAATTCCTTGCCGATTATCCCAACGCCGAGGCAATGAAAAAGGTCGCCGACAGTACGCTTGGAACAACTCACCCCGTTCTTTTAGACAGCGTTGCGGAAGAAGTGCGGTTTACTTTTCGCGAGAGAAACAAGGATAATCAGCAGGTAGTTGAGGGCTACCGCATTATTCAGACAGTCAAAACCCCGACCGCCGAATTTCTTCTCGGACAGAACAAGAATATGCCGAGCCATTATGTAACATGGTACAACAGCGACCATAACGGCGGTCTTTCTCCGGTGTGGGGACACTATTATACCTCAACCGATTCGGAAAATAATAGAATATCGGCATATCGCGACTTGCTTTCACGAGCCTTGTCAGATGTAAATGAACATTCCGCATTTGAGGAACTCAAACCGCAGGCAGGCTCTATTATCCGAATCGTTAACGGTGAGACAATGAGATTTGAACTGACCGACGAGGAATGCGATGGCGTGTGGAATATGGTTGAGCAGCAGAATGTCGAGGAACATTTTAAGGAACTGCTTTGCGAAAACGGTTATGATATTACCTTGCCCGGCATGGATAGAATAATCACCGAAATGGCAGATAAATACCGTGATGATTTCGGCTACGGCAATGACGATGAATTTGAGGCATATATAAGCGAGCGAGAGGACGATATTGTGGAGCTTGCTAACACCGCGTTGTACGGAAATGTCTTTGTAGACCGTTCAAATATATCCGACTATGCAGGGCGGGTAATGATTCTTCGCCCCGAATATCTGAAACCGGATATGCGTATCCCCGAAAATCAGCTTTTCCTCGCGCAGCTTGGCACCGGCTGCGACCCTAAAAAGTGCGGTAGTCAGATAATCGGAGTATTCCTGTACGACAGAGAGGCGGCTGCTATCCACAGCGATAATTTCCTCGGCGCAATGCGTGAAGAATGTATCCCCACTTGGGCAAGAGAAGCTCGTGAAGATATTGCCGCAGAAGAAAGTAACGACGAACAGCCGGAAATGTAAAACGAGACATCATGTCCCGTTTCTGACCGAATTTTCTTTTTTCAGCAATCATCTTTATAGAATTTCTGTGACCCAAGCAACCCCCAAATCTCATTTGGCAGGAATAGATGTGTGACCACATCTACCTAACACCGCACCGCCAAAGGCGGTGCAAGGTAATACCTATAATAAATCGTATGATAAACGGCTTACGGCTGCTTTTGATTTTAAGGAGGAAAACATGAATCAAAATATCCGAAAGACCATTCATCTGAACGAAGATACAATCGACCAGATAAACATTCTCGCTGCAAGCAAACACATCAATTTCTCAGAGGCTGTACGACTGCTTATTGAGGAAAGCCTTGATGTAGAAGCCGCAAGGGCAAATCAATCGCTGATACGCAACTATATCCACGAGGAAGTCAACAACTCCCTCGGTCCGTACATGAGCCAGATAACCGGCATTCTTG
>CAMCFA010000009.1 GCA_945873955.1 uncultured Clostridia bacterium
GCGTTACTAGCGCGACAGCGCGCCACTTGGCGCGAAGCGCCATATAACGCGTACAAGGCGCTAAAGGGGTATGGGGGAAAACAAGAGTTTTCCCCCATGTCCGTTGGCTGCCAATGGCAGCCACGGACAAACTCCCTCACAAATTACAATTTACCTATCAATCAACAAATCATGTACATTAAAGATTATTTTAATTATACACTATCGTATTGCCATATTCAAGCGCGAATTTCGCCGGGAATTTGTACACCTTGCACAAAACACGCGCAAATATTTGTATGTTGGATATCAAAAATACTTCACAAAATCGGTTGATTTTTATACAAATTTACTATATAATAAAGATATGGACTCGATAAGCACATCTTATTCAAAGCCAAATAAATATTCTGGAGGTCACCCGATGAAAGCATTCACTGCTGACAAAATCAGAAACATATTACTTGCCGGACACGGCGGCAGCGGAAAAACAGCGTTAGCTGAGGCTATGCTGTTCAAGTCAGGTCTGACAGAGCGCATGGGCAGCACCAACGAGGGCAGCACCGTTTGCGACTTCGACCCGGAGGAGATACGCAGGAAGATATCTATCAACTCTGCGCTGGCTTCTACCGTATGGCAGGACACCAGAATCAACATCATAGACGCCCCCGGTCAGTTCGATTTCATAGGCGGTATGTACGAGGGTATCCGCGCGGCGGAATCCGTCATCATCACCGTAAACGGCAAGGACGGGGTCTGCCCCGGCACGATAAAGGCGTACAACCTCGCCGCAGGACAGAACAAGGCGCGTATGCTCGCCGTTACCTGCATGGAGGTGGAGAACTCCGACTTCTACAAGGTTCACACCCAGCTAAAGACCGTTTTCGGTCCGTCAGTCTGCCCGATAGTAGTTCCCTACGACAAGAACGGCCCTGTTGAAGCTTACATAAATCTGCTCACCATGAAAGCATACAAGTACGATACAAAGGGCGTTCCCACCGAAGTCCCCATACCCGCTTCCGAAAACCGTATCGCAGGTCTGCGGGCTTCTATGGCAGAAGCAGTCGCTGAAACCAACGAGGAATTCATGGAGAAGTTCTTCTCCGGCGAGGAATTCACCCATGAGGAACTTGTAAAGGGTATCCACGACGGCGTGGCAAGCGGCGCTATCACGCCACTTGTATGCTGCGCGAACGACACTCTTTCCGGCGTGGATATGCTGCTTGACGCGGTAGTTTCCATGCTCCCCTCCCCCAACGAGAGAAAGCTGGAAACGCTCAACGGCGAGGTGCTGGATTACGACGAGAACAAGCCACTCAAGGCGTTCGTGTTCAAGACCGTCGCAGACCCGTTCGTTGGCAAGATAAGCGTTCTTAAAGTAGTTCAGGGCAAGCTCGCCGCAGGTACCTCCGCAGTGAACGCCACCAGCGGCGAAACGCTGAAATTCGGCAAGCTGCTTAAACTTGTCGGCAAGAAGCAGGAGGAAGTCCCCGAAGCGCTGGCGGGCGATATCGTCGCAGTCACCAAGCTGGAGGCTGCCACCAACGACACGATCTGTGCGCCGGAGTCTGTTGCGGCGTTAGCTCCCACAACATTCCCGGAGGCTTGCTATTTCAGAGCGGTAACTCTTGCCGGAAACGGCGACGAGGGCAAGCTGTCAACCGCGATCAGACGGCTTCTTGAGGAAGACCCCACGCTGAAATACGTCCACAACCACGAAACTCACCAGCGCATTATCGGCGGTCTGGGAGAACAGCACCTTGATGTTGCGGCGGCAAAGCTGAAAGCAAAGTTCGGCATGGAAGTCAAAATGTCCGAGCCGAAGATAGCTTACCGCGAAGCTATCCGCAAAAAGGTCACTATCGAGAGCAAGTACAAGAAGCAGTCCGGCGGTCACGGGCAGTACGGTCACGTCAAGATCGAATTCGAGCCGTATGACGACGAGCCGCTGCTGTTCGAGGAGAAGATATTCGGCGGAAGCGTTCCCAAGAACTTCTTCCAGGCGGTAGAAAAGGGATTGCAGGAGGCTGCGGAGCATGGCTCAGTCGGCGGCTTCCCGGTCGTAAGATTAAAGGCTACGCTTATCGACGGCAGCTACCACCCGGTGGACAGCTCCGAAATGGCGTTCAAGACCGCCGCTTCAATGGCGTTAAAGGACTGCATGAAGGAGGCTCAGCCCTACCTGCTTGAGCCTGTTCAGAGCCTGAAAATACTTGTTCCGGACGACAAGCAGGGCGACGTAATGAGCGTACTGTCAAAGAAAAGAGGTTCAGTCCTCGGCATGAATTCCACTGGAAACGGCATGACAGAGCTTACTGCGGAAGCCCCCGAAGCAGAACTGGCGGACTTCGCGCTGGTACTGCGCCAGATAACACAGGGACTCGGCGAGTTCACAGCGGAATTCGCACGGTATGATATGCTCCCTCCTGGAACTGAGATCAAGTCTTGATAACAGCAGAACCGCCCTTGAAATGTCAAGGGCGGTTTAATTTTGATATAATAACGGCGGCTGAAGAGATCAGCCGCCGTTTTAACGTTACTTATCCAGCTTATCGCCGTAGACAACGCCAAGTCCAAGGGTGCTTATATAAACTCTGCCGTAAACGTTGAAATCACCGTATACGAACACGCCGTTTCCAAGTCCGCCGAACTCGCAGTTGCTGTCGTTGATCCTGCTCCAGGTCTGTCCCTCGTCTTCTGACCAGTACAGACCCACCGGATCGTCGTTAGTGGGCTGTCCCCAGATGAATATCGTGCAGGGATCGCCGTCGTTCTTTCCTCTGCCAAGACCTACCGCCTGACAGCTTACAACGGTGTCGATACGCTTGAAGGTCTTGCCGTGATCCTCGGTCACCTGAAGCCCCATTGCGATAAAGTACAGCTTGCCCTCCTCGCCGGGAACTGCCGCCGGTCTTGTGGAGGAGAACATCGTCAGTTCGTTGTTCGCGGTGAATTTCTCACCCTTGTTGTCGCTGTAATAGAACGCGCTGCCGCTCGCCGCATATACATAGTCGGGGTTCACCGGGTCAGCCACCAGCCGCTTTGAGCTGAGTCCGCCCTCGCACTGAGTCCATGTCTTGCCCTTGTCCTCGGTGCGGAAGATGAACGCGCTGTTCTCCGGCGCCCAGTAGAAGGTGCTGCCGTCCGCAGATACCGCCACAGAGCCGCCGTGGGCTTTCTGTCCCTCTATCGGGGAATTCTCAACCTTTGTCCATGTAGCTCCCCTGTCCTCGGTGTACCAGAAGCCGTTGTTGCCGCTGTCGCCGCCGCACTTCACCCATACGTCGTGGTTCTGACCGGCGACTGCCAGCCCGGACATTGAGCCGCCGATGCTGCTGTGTACGTTTCCGTATTCCGCAGCGTCCACCTGCGCGAAGCCGTCGTAGTCACCGCAGACCGTCACAAGCTGCCCCTGCGGGTAAGCCTCGTCTGCCGGAACGCTCACCAGCTCGTAGGGAACGGTCTCCTCCACGCCCTTGGCAAAGAAGTAGAACTCCGGCTCCTCGTCCCAGATGTTGTCGCAGGAGAAAATTCCGTTTCCGGATACTACCATGACCTTGTTTGTATTGTTCGGGTCGATAGCCATTGAGCTGCACCAGTGCATTGACGTGGTGGCAAGCCACTCCACGCCGCCGTCGGTGAGCTTCATGCTGTCGTTGAGCAGTTTCCAGCTCTGACCGCCGTCGGTGGTGACATAGAACTCGTCGCCGAACGCGCCGTTGGGCTGCGGTACATAGATGTTCTCAGTGCAGGCTACCATTCTGTTGGGGTCTGCCGGGTCGATTACTACATCGCCGTAGCCTTTCTTGGCGGGGGTGATGTCATTGAAGGTATCGTCCGCGATATTCAGCAGACGTATACCGCCGGAAGCGCGGTTGTTGTTCCACGGACCCTCGCTGTCCGCGTAGGTGATGACGATCTTCCCGTCGCCGTTGTACTTCATGCGCTGAACCATGATTCCCTGCGGAGCGTCCTCCACCGGAGCCCATGTCGCGCCCGCGTCGGTGGATTTGTAAATGTTGTAGTCGCCCTTGCGGGAAATCGCAGCGTATATCGTTGTGCAGCCGTTCTCGTCGCCGGAAGTCGGGTCGATCAGGATACTGCATATACCGTTCATGTTGTTCGTGGTGGTGTCCGTGCCGAGGTCAAGCGCAGTAAAGGTCATGCCGCCGTCTGTGGACTTGATAAGCCCGCCGCTGCTCATTCCTCCGGCATAGATGATATTGCTGTTCTTCGGATCGACTGCAAGCCGTTCACCGTTGCCTCTGCCCATGCCGTTGCCGTCAACCTTTATCATTCCGGTAAGCTCGGTGCGGGTGAAGGTCTTCCCGTAGTCGTTGGAGATAAACAGTGCCGTTCTGCCCTCGCTGAGGTAGCTCGTACCCGCCAGCAGGAACACCTTGTTCGGCTCGTTCTCCGCGAAAGCAAGTCCCGCAATGCCAAGGAATCCGCAGTCTGTTTCGCTTATGCCGTAAGACATGGACTCCCACTTCTGGGTGTCCTTATTGTAGCGATAAGCGCCGCCGACGTCGGTGCGGGCATAGTAAAGCCCCTCCTCGCTGGTGGCGAACACGCCGGATACGAAACCGCCGCCGCCCATTGCAACCTGACTGAACTTCCAGCCGTTTTCAGATACTCCCGCGGGCAGAGTCTCCACCACCGGGGTATTTACGTCCTCCTCCGGGACGCTGCTTTCGCCGGAGGACGTCCCCCCGCCGTTATTGCAGCCCGTTAGACTTATCGCAGCCGCCGCTGCAAGCAGTATGCTGAGGATCTTCTTATGCTTCATGTTGATCTCCTTAAACTGATGTGATCGTCTATGTAATGGATTACATAAGCATATTATACATCATCTTTTCAAAAAAAGCAATAGCATTTCACGATTTTCACAGTGCCGCCCGTCACAATGATATTTTTGTTATACTTTTAGGGAATATCCTGCAAGCTATTGTTCAGCCGCGGCATTCTGCAAATGGCATATTTCCGCTATTCTCTGGGGAGTAGCGAAGCTCTCCCGCGGGAACTGGGTAGGCTGCACCGGGCAGCCCATGTCCTCCAGTGCGTTCAGCAGCTCAATGAACCCCAGAGAGTCCAGAATACCGCTGTCCAGCAGCTCGGTTTCCGGGGTTATCGCGCCGTCGTGCTCGCAGAATTCCGACAGCAGACTGATTATAGTTTCCACCGTGATGTTCATTTCAGTTCCCCCTTTTCAGCTTGCCGTTAGCGCTCACCGGCAGGGCTTCAGATGTGGTTATCCTGCCGGGGAGCATGTACTGCGGCACAAGCTCCGACAGCCTGCGGCGTATCTCCTCCGTGGTCACGCTGCCGTCGGTGCGAACCTCCGCCGACAGAGCGCTGCGTGAGCCTCCCCGCCCGGAAACTCTCACCGCCGCCTGCAAGACGCCGGGTATTTTCAGCAGATTGTTCTCAATGTCCTCCGGCTCAATGCGGTAACCCATTATCTTCACCTGCCGGTCAAGCCGCCCGTTGAAATACAACATTCCGTTTTCGATACAGCCGGAATCCCCGGTGTGAAAGCAGCGCCTGCCGTCCGTGGCAGCGCTGAATCCTCCCGTCAGTCCGCCCGTATATCCCGCCACGCTTTCGCCGTATATCACGATCTCGCCGTTTTCCACCCGGACTTCCCCCGCCGTATGGGACATCTCCCCCACCGGCAGCGCCCGGTCTGTCATGTCCGGGGTGATCTCCGCGGCGGTGACTGCGCAGCAGCACTCGGTAGGTCCGTAGGCGTTGATTATCCTCAGTCCGGGGAAGCGCCGGAACAGCTTTACAGCCACCTCCGGTTTCAGCACCTCGCCACAGAAGAATATCACCCGCAGCTCCGGCAGAAGCTCCCGGCTGAAAGACGCGTCGCACAGGCACAGCTCCGCAAACGCCGGGGTGAATACAGCAAGTTCTGCGCGGCTGTCCCGAATGCGCCGGAAAAGCCCGCCGAAGTCCTGCCAAAGACCGCGCTCTATCACCGTGAGCCGCGCCCCGGTGAACAGCGAATAGTACAGATCCGCCACCGACAGATCAAAGGAGAACATGGCTTGATTCAGCACCGAACGGGGTCTTATCTCCGCTATCGCAGGTATCGTCATGAACCACCGAAGAAAGCTCCCCACATTGCCAAGTGAAACTTCTATCCCTTTCGGCGCTCCGGTCGTGCCGGAGGTGTATATCCTGTACGCCGGGCGCGCGGAGCAAAGCGGCGGAAGCTCCGCCTGCTCCGGCAGATCCTGATTTACTATTTCCCGCAGATCGACAGCGCCCGTTTCACCCGAAAGCCCCCCGCCGTCGTACAGTACAAGCTCCGCTTCGGCAAGGATCATGCGCCGCCGCTGCTCCGGCAGAGCCTCGTCCGCCGGGATATAGCACACCCCCGCGATAATGCAGCCCCGTATCGCCGCGTAAACCAGCGGTGATCTGCCGGTGATAACCGCGGCAATGCGCACCCCGCGCGCCGATAAATATGCCGCTATCCTGCAGGAATATAGCTCAAGCTGCGGCTGCGTGAGAGTCCCCGCGCCGCTCAGGTAGATAATTTCGTTCATGTCAGCTTCCTCAGACCCGGAGTGATTATCTGGTCGCGGGGTATCAGCGAATAGTCGTACATCACCTTTGAATGATTGTCCAGCACCAGCTCCCGCCGAATGACCCGGCGCTCCCGGTCAAGGGTCAGCCGGAACACCCTGCTCACCCGGTAGAAAACGCCGTCCTCCTCAACGTAGCCTTGATTTTCCTCGGTTATCCTGTATGTATAGGGGTATGGCTCGGTGGTGCGAAGTTCCCCCATGAGCTGGTTTTCGTCCAGCCAGACAAGAAGCTGAACCAGTCTGTCGGTAGTATTTTTGAAGCGGTAGTCAACATTCTTGTAGAACACGCTCGTCCCCGTGCCGAACGGCACGCGCCTGCCGGAATCCGGAAACAGCGCGTCGGAATGGTGCGTAAGCTCCGTCACGGTAAGGGGACTGTTCAGCACCAGCCAGTGTATGAGATTCGCAAGCTGACACAGCCCGCCGCCGATACCGCGCCCCAGTTTGCCGTTATTTATCACAAGCCCCTCGACGTAGCCGTTTTTCTCGCTGGGATCGCCCACCAGCCGCCAGAAAGAAAAGGTCTCGCCGGGTCTTATAACTATGCCGTTTATCTTCGCCGCCGCCAGCCGGAGATTCACCGCCTTGTTCCGCTGGAGCTGCATGTCAACCCCCTCCAACTTTCGCAGCACGCTGGAGGTGTGGCTCTTTACCACCGCCGGGAGCGGCAGGGTGTTTATCTCCTGCGCGAAACGCTCATGGCTGAACATATCCCGCATGTCCCGCAGAATATATTCCTTTTTCAGCGAGATCTTATAGCACGCCGGGGACAGCTCGCAGAACAGCTTCCTTTTCTTCATAATGTGTACCTCTGTTTCTATATGGTATCTTGATTTAATTATAACATTATTTTGAAATTATGCAATTACAGACCGATTACAATGTAGTTACAATTCGGTTACAATTTGAAGCAGATGATACAGGTTGACAGCCGCGGGAGTTCGTGCTAAAATATTGATAGAGGGGTAATATTATGATGATAAGCTGCTATCCTGTTCTTGCGGCGCAGACAAAGCTGCCGTTCTATCTTTCCGGCGTGGGTATCTCCGACCCGGAATATCACGTCGTCCGGGAAAACGGGCTGGTTTCCTGCCAGATACTTTTCACCCGCCGGGGAAAGGGTATCCTCCGGGTGGACGGAAAGGAGCTTGTTCAGACTCCCGGAAGCATTTTCTTTTTGAGCGCGGGAGTTCCACACGAGTACTTTCCTGCTGCCCAGAATGCGCCGGAATGTGACTGGGAAACGGCTTGGACAGTGTTCCGCGGGGCGCATTTGAACGAGATTCTGGCGGAGCTGGGCTTCGGGCGGTGGTGCGAGATATCCGGGGCAGACCTTTCCGGCTGCGAGAGCATTTTCAACCGTATACTGTCCGCGGTGAAAGACCCTGTTTCCGGCGGCGAGCGCTGTTCCCTGCTTATCTACGAATATATCCTTGAAGCGAGGGCGCTGATGATGACCGGCAAGTCCGGCAGCGGCGGGCTTATCTCCCCAGCGCTGAAACGAATGGAGGAGCAGTACATGCGGGACATCACGCTGGAGGAGCTTGCCGGGCTGTGTGGCGTATCTCTCCAGCACTTCTGCCGGGTATTCCGGGCGCAGACGGGTATGCGCCCTATGGAGTACCTCGCCCGGCGCAGAATATCCGAGGCAAAGCGGCTGCTAAACTCAACAGACCGAAGCGTGACGGAGATATCCGCCCTCACCGGGTACAGCAGCCCCACCTACTTCGGGACGGTTTTCCGCAGGTACGAGGGTACTACCCCGTCGGAGTACCGGCGCTCCCGGGTGCTGTGATGTTCATATTTTGAGAGTACGGCAAATATTTGTGATTGAAAAACCCCTGCTTTCGGGCTATAATGATGTTAACAAAGTTATAAAATAAATTCGAAAGGGGCGCACGTCATGAAGCTAAAAGCAATTGCCGCCGCGACAGCGCTTATACTATTTCCTAATCAACCTATAGACTTTGTCTATAGGTTGAACCAACCGCCATGGCGGTTGGAGCGGCAAAGCCGCAGGAAAGCCGTTCAATACTGATTCTGTCAAAACCAAAGGTTTTGACTAGCCGCCTTGCAGGCGGCTCACCTTATAGACTTTGTCTATAAGGTGATTAAGAATTAGTATTATGACTGCGGTCAGCGCGGTATCACTCCCCGCCTACGCCGCGGGAACAGCGGGAAATGACGACAACACGGGGGCAAACACAATGAACATCATCATTAACGGCGACAACGCCAACACGCTGGAAAACATGCTCTACCGCGGCACCGGTATGGTGAGCGGCAACAACTCCTCCCGGCTGCTGCTGGACTACAAGAACGAAAATCCCGCCGCCTACTGGGAGATAATGAACTACATTTTCGGCAAAAAGGGGCTGGAGATAGCTCATCTAAAGCTGGAAATGGGCTCTGATGTGAACTCCTCCTCCGGCACGGAGCCTTCCGTAATGCGTTCCGAGGACGAGCCTGCCGACGTCACCCGCGGCGCAGGCTACCAGCTTGCCGCCGACGCAAAGACGATAAATCCCGACCTCACGCTGGATATGCTCTGGTGGAGCGAGCCTCTGTGGGTCACTAATGCCGAGGACGTTTACGCGGCGCGCTACAAGTGGTATAAGGAAACTCTTGACGCCGCCTACGAGACCTACGGGCTGAAATTCGACTATGTTTCCGCGACCCAGAACGAGCGCGCCCGGGACAAAGACTGGATAAAATACCTGTCCCAGCACCTGAAGTCCGAGACCGACTGCCCCTACGACTATTCCTCCATTAAGATAGTTGCCGGCGAGGAGGTCTGCACATGGACGGCGGCTGGCGAGCTTCTCAAACAGATAAACGACGGCGATACCGAGCTGTCCGGCTCGATAGACGTAATGGGCAGCCATTACACCAGCAGCTCCTCCAAAGAGGCGAAGGAACTTGCCTACAACTACGGTAAGGAACTGTGGTTCAGCGAGGGCAGCAGTTCTATGTCCTACTCCGAGGGCGCGTGGCGCTTCGACGAGGGGAACTCCGGGCTTACCGGCATTAACGGCGCGCTGGATATCGCCAACCGATATATCGCAATGTACCCTCAGGGCGGCATGACTCTCTGCCAGTTCCAGCCGGTAATCGCGGGATATTACGACGGCGTGTGCTACTGCCAGAAGCAGTTCATCAACGCCGCAGACCCGTGGAGCGGCTACTACACCCTTGACAGCGGATTCTATGTAATGCTTCAGTTCACCCAGTTCATGGACAAGGGCTGGAGCTTCGTGGACGAGGCGTGCTACTGCGACGGCAAGCCCGGCGGCGACGGTCACGCTATGGTGGACGCGGTTTACAGCTACCTCACCACATGCAGCCCGGACAAGAGCGATTACAGCACCGTCATCACCAACACCACCGCTGAGCCTATCACCTACGAATTCACCGTTTCCAACCTAGCAAAGGCGGGAGATACCGTTTATCTCTGGGAAACAAGAGGCCCGGAGGGCGGCGAGTTCAACGAGAATTACTTCCAGCCGATAGGGACTGTCACCCCGGAGGAAAAGAACGGCGCTTACAGCTACTCCGTCACCGTGAAGCCCTATTCGATAATAACTGTTTCCACAATTGACCTGCCGCAGGAGGACTACTCCAACAAGGACGCTTCTCAGCGCACCATTCTGGAGCTTCCCTACTCCGACGACTTCGATTACGCGGACTACCCGGATACCTACCTTTCTTCAAGAGGAAACGCGCCCCGCTACACCACCGACGAGGGCGGCGCATTCGAGGTAGAAAACGGCGTGCTGACCCAGCAAATAACCACCGACATGAAAGCGAAGGAGTGGGGCTGGACTCCCGACCCGGTGACTAATTTCGGCGACGACCGCTGGTACAATTACAGCGTTTCTGCGGACGTTATATTCGCCCCCGCAGGTGACAAGAGCGCGAATTACGCCGGCGTGGGACTTCGGTACAATCAGGGACATCTGGGCGCGTCCGGCTACTGGCTGAAGCTCACCGAAAGCGGCGAGTGGAGCTTATGGAAGAACAGCAGTGTGCTGGAAAACGGCACCTGCACCGCGGATACCTCCGCAACAGTAAACCTCAAAATTGAAGCGGTGAACGACAATGTTCGCTGCTGGGTGAACGGCGAGCAGGTGTGCGATTACACCGCCGGGGAGGTAAGCTCCCTAAGCGCGGGCAGGGCGGCGCTGTTCTCCTCCTATGACCGCAACGGCTTTGATAATCTTGTTATTGAAGCAGTGGACGGCGTTGAGCCGTACATCACCCGGTACGACAATACGAACGAGATGTTCAGCTACTCCGGCGAGTGGCAGCAGGACACCATGTCCAGCTTCAAGAACTACAAGCGCACGCTTTCCTCCGGAGAAGCCGGCTGCTCCCTCACCTTGGAGTTTGACGGCACAGGGATTGCCCTCACCGGCGGCGGCAAGGGCGCGACCGCGACCTACTCCATTGACGGCGGCGAGCCGCAGGAATACACTGTTCCCGTCACCGCGACAAGAGGTGTGACCTTCCTGCTTACCGATTTGGGAAACGGTCATCACACGCTGGAATTCACGATAACCGACGGCACGTTCAACGTTGACTCTGCGGAGATTTCCGGCGGCGAGGTGTTCACCGCGAAGCAGCTTAGGCACTCAATGGACGAGGTTTACACCTCTATGCAGAATAACGCGGTTCAGCCCGGTTCAACTGCGGAGGTTGCTTCCGGCGAAGCTGCGGACAGTTCCGGCAGTTCCGGGAACGCAGACAGTGCGGTGAGCGGCGACAGCTCCGGCGATAACGGCAGCTTCCCGGCGGGGGCTGTGGCAGGTATCGGTGCGGGCGTTGCTGCTGTTGCTGCCGCGGGTATCGGTATTGCGATAGCTAAGAAGAAAAAGAAGTAATTTGGCATAACGAAGCCCGGGAGGTCACGCTCCCGGGCTTTTTCTATGCACACCGACATTGTTTAATACCCCCAATCCTGCTGGGTCAGGAAGTTATCATAATAAGTCACGGTAGAAGCCGTCGCCGCGTGGAACGCGTTGTTCGCGAAAAGCACGTCTGTCACGCCGTTTTCCGTGAGGAAATCCACCGCGTTGTGGGTGAAATACCGCATATCAATGACGTAAATCTCATCAAACGAACCCATGAGATATCCCGGCAGGGCATTGCCGTAGCTGTCCTTGAAAATAGCCAGCTTCCGCCCCGTACCCGCGTTGGAGGACACCTTGACTACCTTTGCGTCACCGCCCATAAAGGTGCAGTATGCCATGCCGTTGCCGTCGCCGTATTTGATGAAGAAGTTCGCCTCATACGGCTCCGCCGCGCCGACTATCTTTCCGTCCTTTAAGATATAATCGTAATATGTTGTGGTGTAATCCACGTTCTTCGGGACGTAGTACACGAAGTCCTCCGGGTTGTTTTTAAGCACGATATCCCCGGTGTAGCCGTACATTGTGCCGACATAATCATGAACCACCCGCTGCTCATACTGCGAAATGTCCTCAAACGGAACTCCCGCAGCCTGCGCAAACGCCTGCGCCGCGTAATAAGCCCCCAGCGGCGCCCAGTGGTGGTCGGTGCGCAGGTAAATATCCTCGTTTTTGTGGGTAGAAAGCGGGGTGTAGGCGTCCACCGAAACAACGTCATTTTGCAGGCAGCCGTAAACATGGTTGATGTTGTCAAGCTCGCTGCCGCAGTACGCCGCCACGGAATCCGGACTGTAAAACTCGCAGGAGGTGGGTATCACCATGCTGTACACGTTGACGTCCGGTAGCGCCTGCTTATATTTGTTGACGACCTCCGCGTAGCGCTCGCCCACGGAATAGCTGCCGCCGTAAAGCATGAGCGCCCTCGTGCCTACCACGGCAATGCCGTTGTTGGTGATAGTCACGGCGTCGTCCGGGTTTATCTTCTCCGGCTGGTTTTCGTCCGGGGCGGCGGTGGTTATCACCGGGCGCTCGGTAACTGCGGGCTGCTCGGCGGTGGGTTCGATCTGCTCTGATGTGGACTGCTCCGGGGCGGACTGCTGCGGTTCTCCCGGCTGCTCCGGGGTGGACTGCTCCGGCGTGCTGGTCTGAACTGTCCCTACATTGTGCAGACGTATACCGTCCTGCCGAAAGCCGCGAAGCTCCCGCAGCTCGGTGGAGATACCGGTAAGCTCGTCCCTGAACGGCACGGTATCGCTGAACCACTCGGACACTCCCTCGGCGAAATCCCCGCTGAAATAGCTGTCCGGGGTAAGCTCCGGGAACTCCGCCAGTTCGCGCTTTTCTGTGATACTTTCGGTGCTGCGCGGGAGTATCAGCAGTCCCATGCATATTGCCTCAAAGGTGACAAGCAGCGACGCAAGATACGCCGCGTTTGACCTGCGGCGGCGCTTCGGAGTTCGTTCTGTATATTTTTTGTTTTTTTCTGGTTTCATTGCGTTTCCTCAGAACCTCAGATAAAGAAATGGGTTTGTGGTGCTGCCGATAAGAAGCAGAGTGCATACGATAAGCAGAGCGGCGGCGATTACGGTTTTAAGCCCGGTGAGTACGACCTCCTGCCCGGCGCTGCCCTTGTATGCTGAATTGTCGTACATCAGCCGGAATATCCGTGATATCGGCAGGCAGCATATCACCGCCGCGATAAGCAGCCAGAGATTCCCGGTGAGTTCGTTCTGCGCGACTAAATTCCAGCCTCCGGCAGCTCCCCCGCCGAACAGTATCTTCACAAATCCGCCCAGCCGCGAGAAGTCGTCGAAGTAGAATATCACCCAGCCGAATATTATTACAAACAGGCTGTAAATATGCAGGAATACCGCCGGAATTTTGTCCTTTACCTTTATTATCGTGTATTTCTCAATCAGAATAATTACTCCGAAATACAGCCCCCACAGCACGAAATTCCAGCTTGCGCCGTGCCACAGTCCGGTAAGGAACCACACTATCAGCAGGTTCAGCGGCTGGTGCTTTCGGTTGCCGCCGAGGGGGATATACACATAGTCACGGAAGAAGCTGCCCAGCGAAATGTGCCACCGCCGCCAGAATTCAGTGATAGTCTTGGAGATGTAGGGGTACTTGAAGTTCTCATCAAAGTGGAAGCCCAGACAGCGCCCCATGCCTATCGCCATATCGGAATAGCCGGAAAAGTCGAAGTATATCTGCATGGTGTAGGCGAGTATCCCCAGCCACGCGCCGCCGGTGGTGAGCGACCCGAAGTCCCCGTCGAGGAAGGTCGAGGTTATCTCCGAAAGCTGGTTTGCGAGAATGACCTTCTTCCCAAGCCCGATAAGGAATCGGAACGAACCCTCCGCGATATCGTCAAAGGTGATACGCCGCTTGTTTATTTCCGCGGAAATGGTGGAATACCGCACGATAGGTCCGGCAATTAGCTGCGGGAACATGGAGATATAGAGAAGCAGTGAGAAAAAGCTCCGCTGCGCCCGGACTTCCCCCCGGTAGACGTCAATGATGTAAGAGATAGACTGGAACGTGAAAAAGCTGATACCAATAGGCAGTGCTATTCCCGGTTTGGGGATAGAAAGCCCGGTGAGGTTCAGCGTTTCCACTAGGAAATCCGCGTACTTGAATACCGCGATAATGCCGATATTCAGCACCAGCCCCACCACCAGCGCGGGCTTTGACTTACGCCTGCCGCAGTCGATAAGCTGCCCCACTATCCAGTTCATGAACACGCTTGCTATCATCAGGAAAACGTATATCGGCTCTCCCCACGCGTAGAATATCAGCGAAAAGATGATAAGCACCGCGTTTGAGTAGGGGCAGAGGTTCACGTCGGAATAGCGCGGCGCTCTGCCGCTTTGCAGGGCTTTGGCTCTGGCGCTGTCCCCGCAGCGCCCCAGCGCGTAGCATATTGCCGCGGCGGGGATAAAAATATATAGAAAGAATAAATCTGAAAAGACCATGTTTTACTCCGTTTTAATGCTGTATAACAAAAATCTCTATTTAGCTTTTGACTTTTTGCATAAACATACAGCATTGATTATGAATAGCACTAAATTATATAACGCCAAAGCAACAATGTCTATTGCTCCTGCCACAAAAATTAAAGGCAAAAAATCCGGTCGAATTTTTACAACATCGTCACCATTGATAAAATAAGTGCCTTTATCGCAATATAAATATACCGGTTTATATATTCTAGTGAACGCTGAAATGCTGGTGTTCTCTTTAGGTACAGCAATTGATGAACCATATAAAAATGCGCGTTCTGCTATTATATAATTATCACACTCTTCTCTGTCGTATGTAAACGAATGAAACATATCGCCGCCATAAATATCATAATTCCCAGAATCTTCACTCAAAAAAGCATTATCCACGCAATGAAAACCAAACAACAGGACTATCATACCATAAAAAGCACTATTAAAAATCGCAGATTTTTTCTTCTTCTTTTTAGCACCCAAATATATGTTAAATATTGAAATGGCTATTACTAATACCGCAAGAAGAATAATGATTATTTCCATATAATGCCCCCAATACCTATTAGCTTGGAATACAAAATTACAATTTCCCCACTATATTATACCACCGCCAGAATTTTCTGTCAATAGCTGGCATAATCTGCCGATATATACATTATACCACTTCCCCGCGGATTATTCAATTACAGCGGAATTACAGTTCGGTTACAATGTGGTAACATTTTTTCAGAAAAATTTTCAAAACCCCTTGAAATCGTTTACAATCTGTGCTATACTTTAGGAAAATGAGAAACCGGACAAGTCCGGGCTATAACAGGAGTGACACCATGAACAACACTATACACCAGCCGGAATGGCTTGACAACGCTGTATTCTACGAAATCTACCCCCAGTCCTTCAACGACACCAACGCCGACGGTATCGGGGATATCAACGGTATCACCGAGAAACTGGACTACATTCAGGAGCTGGGCTGCACTGCGATTTGGCTCAATCCCTGCTTCAAGTCGCCCTTCGGGGACGCGGGCTACGATGTGGAGGACTACTACACCGTAGCGCCCCGGTACGGCACGAACGAGGACTTGGTGCGGCTCTTTAACAAGGCACACAAGCGCGGAATGCACGTTATTCTTGACCTTGTACCCGGTCACACCGCCGTCACCCACGAGTGGTTCAAGCAGTCCATGAAAGCACAGCGAAACGAGTTCACCGACCGCTATGTCTGGACGGACAGTATCTGGGAAGAACCTCAGGGAATGGGCTGTATCCGCGGCATTTCCGACCGGGACGGCTCCTGCGCCGTGAACTTCTTCTCGCACCAGCCGGCGCTGAATTACGGCTTCTACAAGCCCGAAAGACCATGGCAGCAGCCTATGGACGCCCCGGGTCCCGTAGCCACCCGTGAAGCGCTCAAGGACATCATGCGTTTCTGGCTGTCGGCGGGCTGCGACGGCTTCCGGGTGGACATGGCGGGCTCACTGGTGAAGCACGACGAGGACAGCAAGGGGACAATCGCCCTGTGGCAGAATATCCGCGCGTTCCTTGACGAGGAGTTCCCGGACGCGGCTATGATAAGCGAGTGGGGCGAGCCGGACAAGTCCATTATCGGCGGCTTCCACATGGACTTTCTGCTGCATTTCGGTCCGTCCCACTACAACGACCTGTTCCGCTGCGCCGAGCCGTATTTCTCAAAGCGCGGCAAGGGTTCAGCAAAGGAATTTGTTGAGGCGTACAAGAAAAACTACGACAAAACCAACGGCAAGGGGCTTATCTGTATCCCCTCCGGCAACCACGATATGGACAGGCTGGCACGCACCCTTGACCTGGACGAGCTGCGGGTGGCGTTCGCGTTCCTGCTTTCAATGCCCGGAGCGCCGTTCATCTACTACGGCGACGAGATAGGTATGCGGTACGTCGAGGGGCTTACCTCAGTGGAGGGCGGCTACGGCAGGACCGGCTCACGCTCCCCCATGCAGTGGAACAAGGGGCTTAACGCGGGATTTTCCTCCGCGCCGAAATCAAAGCTGTACATTCAGCAGGACGAAAGCCCCGACCGCCCGGACGCCGAGAGCCAGACCGCGGACGAAACCTCCCTGCGCAGCGAGGTGAAGCGGCTTATCGCCCTCAGAATGTCAAACCCCGCGCTCCAGAGCAAGGGGAAGATAGAGTTCATTTCGGACGGCTATCCGCTGGTTTACAAGCGCTCCTGCGAGTCACAGAGCATTGCGGTGGTGATCAACCCCTCAGCGCAGAGCGCGATAGTTCCCGGCATTTCCGGCAGGGTGATCTACACTGTCGGCGGAGCCTCCGCAGAGGGAGGCGCTGTCACAGTTCAGGGCTGTTCTGCGGCGTTCATAGAGCTGTGATTTATACAAACTGCGCCTTACAAGGCGCAGTTTTGTCTTGATTTTCTTGCCCGCGCATGATATACTAAGCTCAATAGGAAACGTCATTGAAAGGTGGTATTGTCATGCTGTACGTTCTGTATATTCTAGCTATGCCGGTTCTCATTCTTCTTGGGGCGGCAAAGGGTAAATGAATAACTATCCCGGCAGGTGATTCCCGCCGGGATAATACTTTATCAGATATTTGTGTAGAAAATTCCGGTCAGAAGCTGAACAGCTATCGAAACTCCGGTAATTGAAACCCAGCAGCAGAAGCCCTGTAAAATCGGCTTGCCGCCGTTCTTTATCAGTTTCACAATGTTGGTGTTGAGTCCGATAGCGCCCATTGCCATTGCAATGAAGAACTTCGCCAGCCACGTCATAGCCTTTACAAAGGTATCGTTATAGAACACTGTAAATCCGCTTTCCGGGAGAAGTCCCACAACGGTGGTGATTACCGACGCGCCGATAAAGTACAGAATGAACCACGGGAACACCTTTTTGAACGAAAATCCGGACTTGCCGCCCTCCGCGGTGTTCTCTTTCTTTGCGGTTCTGGCGCGGTAGAACGCCAGCGCAAGCGTTATCGGGATTATCGCAAGGGTACGGGTGAGCTTCACAGTTACCGCCGCCGAAAGGATCCCAGTCGCGCCGTAAATGCTTTCAGCGGTTGAAGCCGCCGCAGTCACCGAGGAGGTGTCGTTCACCGCAGTCCCCGCGAACACCGCGAAGCCCTCAGTGCCTAAGCCGATAGCATGTCCAAAGGTCGGGAATATCAGCGCCGCAAGAATGTTGAACAGAAATATCACCGAGATTGACTGCGCCACATCGTCGTCCTCCGCGTCAATGACCGGGGCGGTGGCGGCTATCGCAGAGCCTCCGCAGATGGACGAGCCTACCCCCACAAGGATAGCGGTTTTCTTGTTGATCTTCAGCAGCTTCGCAAGGAAAAAGCTGACTATCAGCGAGGTCGCAATGGTGCAGATTATTACCGGCAGGCTCTTGCCGCCTACCTGCGCGATAGTCCCCAGATTCAGCGAGAAGCCAAGGATTATCACCGCCCATTGCAGTATTTTCTTCGAGGTGAATCTCACGCCGCCGGATATCAGCTCACGCCGCGCGAATTTCGGCGCTGCAAGGGAAATTATCATTCCCGCCAGAATAGCGATCACCGGCGCTCCGATAAGGTTCAGCGAAAAGCCTGCGATACTCAGCCCGCTGAGAGCGGTCGCCGCCGCAGCGATAACGGCGCAGAGAATTATCCCGCAGCCGTTCTGTTTGATAAATTTCATAGTATGCTCCTTGTCTTTTGATTTGTTCTACAAACGCAAACAATAGTATACCACAATCCCAAACAGAATTCAACTATTTTTTCAAGATACATTATGAAATTAACTGAACCGCTCTCTGTGCGATCTGCTCCGTGGTCAGCCCGCAGTCCCTGAGGACTTCCGCCGGGTCGTAGCAGTCGAGGAACTGCTTTTTAAGCCCCAGATTCACTGTTTTCACGTCCGAATCGCCGTAGAATCTGGCGATCTTCTCACCGAAGCCGCCGTCAAGGATACCGTCCTCCAGCGTTATCACCGCGCGGTGGTCGGATTTCAGCGAGTCAAGGAGCTGTTCGTCGATACCCGTGATATAAACCGGGTCGATAAGCGTAGGCTTGACTCCCGTCTGCTGTTCAATGAGCTTTGCGGCTTCCGCGCCAAGCCCACGGAACGCTCCCAGCGCGATAACCGCGATATCGCTGCCCTGCTGAAGCACCTCATATTTGTTCAGCACGCCGTAGTCCTTTGTCGGCTTTTCGCCGTGGACGACTGCCCCCGGCACGCGGATAGCAACCGGGTGCTCCCGCTGTTCCATGCTCCAATCCAGCATAGCGATGTATTCCTCATAGGTCGCCGGGGCAAGGTAGACGAGGTTCGGGATATTGGACATCATCGGGATATCGAAAATGCCGAGGTGGGTGATGTCGGTCATGCCGTAGACAGACGCCGCAAACGTCAGTATCGTCACCGGATTGTTGTTGATACAGAGATCCTGCGAAAGCTGGTCGTATGTCCGCTGAATAAAGGAGCTGTACACGCCGTAGACCGGCTTGCCGCCGTTCGCAGAAATACCGGAGCAGAGCGCCACGGCGTGCTCCTCCGCTATCCCCACGTCAATGAACTGACTCCCCGCTTCCTCCCGGCGGCTTTTCCAGAAACCGAACACCGTCGGCGTACCGGAGGTCACCGCCGCAACTGTCGGGTCTTTCTTCATCTTAGCCAAGAGGTACTGCGCGGTGAGGTCGCCGTAATCCTCTCCGTCCCATTCATGGCGGGGCTTTCCGGTTTCAGCGTCAAACGGGACGTGCCAGTGCCAGCTTTCCTTGTCGGCGACCGCGGGCGCGTACCCCCTGCCCTTTTCGGTGACGATATGCACCACGACGGGCTTCGCGCTGTCTTTCACCGCGGAGAACGCCGCGATAAGGCTTTCGATATCGTTACCGTCCTTTACAAAGGTGTAGTCCAGCCCCATAGCCTTGAACAGATTGCACTCCGCCCTGCCGTCGGTGTCCCGCAGGAGCTTCAGATTGGTATAAAGTCCGCCGTGATTCTCCGCGATAGACATGCCGTTATCATTCACTATTATGATGAGGTTCGTGCCAAGCTCGTATGCGTAATCCAGCCCCTCCAGAGCCTCGCCGCCGGACAGCGAACCGTCACCTATCACCGCCACGATATTCTCATGACCGCCCCGCAGGTCGCGCCCCTTTGCAAGTCCCGCCGCAAGGCTGACCGAGGTAGAGGTGTGACCTATCGTGAAGTGGTCGTGCGCGCTCTCGTGCTGGGTGGAATAGCCCGTCACATCGTTGTATTTCGACTCGTCAAGGAACGCGGCGCTTCTGCCAGTGAGCATTTTGTGGCAGTAGGTCTGGTGGGACACGTCGAACACGAACTTGTCCTCCGGGGAGTTGAACACATAGTGAAGTGCGATCACTGCCTCCACCATGCCGAGATTCGGGCCGCAGTGACCGCCGTGTACGCTGAGCTTCTTTATCAGCGCGGCGCGCATTTCCTGCGCAAGGGCTTTCATTTCCTCGCCGGACAGCTTCTTCACGTCCGCCGGGGAGTTGATTTTTTCAAGATACATATCGTTTACCTCCGTTTTTTTCTGTATCATAATTGTAGCATTTGGAGTTCACTCCAAGTCAAGGGGGTTACGGAAATTTTCATCGGATTTTCACAAAAAGCTGCCCCTGAAACCGATCAGGAGCAGCACATTTTTCAGTTAGTCAGCATTACAGCGGCACCATAACTATCTCGCCGTCGCCGATAGTCGCCTTAGAGTGCGGCGTCATCACGTTCACCTGGTAAACGTAGGAGTTGATTCGCAGCGTTACGCCGGGATAGAACGCCTTCTTGCAGGAAATCGAAAGTATCTGCTTGCGTTCAAGCGTAGACTCGATCTCTGCGATACGCGCGTTGAGCCGCTTGATCTCGCCCTGTATCTGGAAACGGGAGCGCATAGCCTCCACCTTCATCTGCTCGCGCTCCGGGGTGAGCTTGCTGACCTTTGCCATTTCCGTCAGCGCGGTGACGATCTTGCCAAGCTGATCCAGCTTATCCTCCATTTCGGCGATCTTGTGGCGGTGTCCCTCCATCTCCTCGGACAGAACGGCGTTGTTGCCCAAAGTCACCATAGTCTTTGCGTAGCTCTCAGAGCCTATCGCGGAGGCGGTGATGTTCTCCAGCGCGGTGTATTTACCGCCCATCATGATGCCCTTGCCGCTTGCCACGATATCTTTTCCCGCGAAAACCTCTCCGCCGATAAACGCCGAACCCTCAACGTTTCCTGCGGCGTAAAGCTTGCTGTTCTCGCAGAAATCCAGCTTGATGTTGCCCTTTTCGCTGTGCAGCTCTGAATTAATGCTGCCCAGCTTTACGGTGATGTTGCCGTCCGCGGTGACTTTGCCGTTGGTGACAGTTCCCTGAATGGTGACGTTCTTCTTAGAGGTGACTGCAAAGCCCTCCATGACGTTGCCCTTTATCATTATATCGCCGATGAAGTCAATGTTTCCGCTTGACACGTCCACATCGCCGCGGATAAGCAGCGACTCCTCAACATTGAACGCACCACCGCTGTATGTAAGGTTTCCGTCAACAGAGGCAATTATCTCGGTGCCGTCCGGAGTAAGCTCCGTACCCTTGCCCACGGTAAAGGTCGCAGCTACGCCCTGCTTCTGAGGAACCGGCTTTCCCATGATGTCGGTACCCGCCTCGCCCTCGGTGGGCATGCTTATCTTAGCTATGGTCGTGCCGCAGTAGATGTTCCGCACCAGCCCCAGATTCTTGTAGTCAACGTTGCCGTTTTCGTCCTCGACAGGCTTGAACGTGGTCTCACGCTTGAAGCAGTAATCTATCGCGCCGTCCTTGCCGTCCACCGGAGGCTTCCAGCGGGCAATACAGATGTTCTCGCCGTAGCGCTTGTTCTGCACGGCGTCCTCAACTACGCTCTCCTCAAGACCGAAACATATCCCCTTTGCCCGGACAGCCCCAAATGCCTTATCCGCAGTGACCTCCAGCCCGCCGTTTTCCGGCGCGGTTATCGTCATGAACGCTGTGGTGCAGTTCGGGTCTACCGATATCTCTACCTCGGAATGAACGATTTTGCCCTCTGTGTTCTCTGACATAGCGCAAGCCCCCTTTGCATTAGTTTCACAAAACTATTTCTTGTATATATTGTAGCATATATTTATAACTTTTTCAATAGTTTTTATGAAAATCTACAAAATGCTCAATTGTCCGGGTGATTTTTCAGATATTCCTCCACAAGAGCTATGAACTGCCTGCCGTAACGCTCCGCTTTTCTGCTGCCGACGCCCGAAATATTCAAGAACTCCTGCATAGTGCGGGGCTTCTTTACACTCATTTCCCGCAGGGAAGCGTCGGTGAACACAACGTAAGCCGGAACTCCCAGCGTTGCCGCCAGCTTTTTGCGAAGCTCCCGGAAGCTCTGCATAAGCTCGCTGTCCTCCTCGGCGGACTGCCTCTGAGCCTTTGCGGGAGCGGCGGCGCTGATATCCGCGGCGCGCTTGGGGCGCTTCATCAGCAGCGTGCGGCGGGACTTCACCAGCTCGTCCGCCGCGGGGGTGAGCTGGTAGGTATGATACTCCGGCTCGGCGACAATGTACCCCTGCTCCTCCAGATAGTCAATTATCTCCCGGACATAGCTGGTGGTGTACTCCTTCATAATGCCGTAGGTGGACAAAGAATCGTAGCCGCCGTTTATTATCTGCTCGCTGGTCTTGCCGCACAATATCCCGGAAATAAGCACCTTGCCGCCGCTCCTGCCCCGCTGTTTCAGCCGGAATATGCAGGAGAGCACCTTCTGCGCCTCCACCGTGATGTCAAGGATATCCATTTCCGCGTCGCAGCTTCCGCAGTGACCGCAGGAAAGCTCGGACTTCTCGCCGAAATAGCTGAGAATGAAATGCCTCAGGCACTTTGTCGTGGTGGCGTAGAATGTCATCTGTTTGAGCCGCTCGCGGTCGCGGCGGCGCATTTCCTCCTGCTCCGCCGGGGACAGCTCCGACTCCTCGCGCCCGTGGTCTATAAGGAACTCCGCCGTGCGGACGTCCCCCTTGCTGTACAGCAGGATACACCGCGCCGGGCTGCCGTCACGGCCGGCTCTGCCCGCCTCCTGGTAGTAGCTTTCAAGGTCCTTCGGCATGTTGTAGTGTACCACCAGCGACACGTCGGATTTATCGATACCCATTCCAAACGCGTTGGTTGCCACGATAACGCTGCACCGGTCGTAAATGAAGTCCTCCTGCGCGGTGCGGCGCTCCTCGTCGGAAAGCCCGGCGTGATAACAGCGGGCGTTTATTCCGTTGAGCTGTAAAAAGTCCCCCACCAGCTCAACGTTTTTGCGGGTGGAGCAGTACACTATCGCGCTCCTGCCGGAAAGCTCCCGCAGCATGCCCAGCAGCACCGCGTCCTTGTCGCGCTGCTGGGTGGGTCTTACCTCGAAATAGAGGTTCGCCCGGTCGAAGCCTGTTGTGACCGAAAACGGCTGCCGCAGCCCCAGAATCCGCACGATATCCTGCTTTACGATATCCGTAGCCGTAGCCGTGAACGCAGCCACCACCGGGCGCTGCGGAAGCTGCTGCACGAACTCGGCGATTTTGAGATAGCTGGGACGGAAATCCTGCCCCCAGTGGGAAACGCAGTGCGCCTCGTCCACCGCCACCAGCGGGATCTCGATACGGGCGCAGAGGTTCAGAAACCCCTCCGCAGTAAGCCGCTCCGGGGCGACGTACAGTATCTTGTACGTTCCCGCAAGCGCGCCGTCCAGCACTTGAAAATACTCCCGCTGACCGAGGGAGCTGTTTATGTACGCGGCGCTGACTCCCGCCTGCTGAAGCCCCTCCACCTGATCCTTCATCAGCGATATCAGCGGGGAGATCACGATAGTCGTTCCCCCGAGCGCCAGCGCCGGGATCTGGTAGCACATGGATTTTCCCGCACCGGTGGGCATTACCCCGAGGCAGTCCTGCCCGGAAAGGATATGGTCTATCAGCTCCTCCTGCCCCGGGCGGAATGTGCTGTGTCCGAAATATTGTTTAAGCAGCTCCGTTTTGTCCATGTTTACCTCACATAAAAACAGGGGCGGCTGTCCGCGCCCCTGTAAATATTAGTTTCCGCACTCTATGCTTATCTCGTTGAACTTGCCGAGGATATCGTCCACGACCAGCTTCTGCTTTTCTTCGCCGTCTATGTCCATTACGGCGGTGCCGTTGTGCATCATCACAAGCCGCGAGCCGTACTCCACCGCGAACCGAAGATTATGCGTCACCATGAGCGTGGTGAGGTGTTTCTCCTTTACCACCTTTTCGGTGATACGCATGAGGGTCTCCGAGGATTTCGGGTCGAGAGCCGCGGTATGCTCGTCAAGTATCAGCAGGTCGATATCCGACATTGTGGCTATAATAAGCGCCAGCGCCTGCCTCTGCCCGCCGGAAAGCGAACCCGCAAGCACGCCCATGCGGTTTTCTAGCCCCATGCCGCAGCTTTCAAGCAGCTTCTTGTAGTACTCCTCGCGGCGCTTGTTCACCGCCGGGGAAAGTCCGTAGCTGTGCAGCTTGTTGTCCGCGAGAGCCATGTTCTCAAGTATCGTAAGGCTGCCGCAGGTGCCCATTTTCGGGTCTTGCAGCACTCTGCCGATACGCTTCGCCCGCTGGAATTCCTTAGTGAGCGCAACATTCTCTCCGTTGAAGATGACCGCGCCGGAATCCGGCTGAATGCCGCCGCAGATAACGTTCAGCATTGTGGTCTTGCCGCTGCCGTTGGAGCCTACCACCGAAATGAAATCCCCGTCGTTTATCTCCAGCGTGAACTTGTCAAACAGCTTGTTTTCGTCCACCGTGCCGGGGTTGAACACCTTTGTGATGTTGCTGAGCGCCAACTTTGCCTTTGAGGTCACGGGGTCGGGCTTTCTGCGCAGCGACTCGATCAGTTTCTTGACCTCACTTCCGCCAAGCACCAGCGCGATAAGGAATATCAGCGCCTTCATCAGGTTGTTGAAGTCGGTGGGGATACCCAGCGAAAGAACGATCTGGTACGCAGCCTTGTAAACAAGACTGCCGAGGATCACCATTGTAGTGCCCTTCATGAACTTCACCCGCTTGAACAGGCTGAGTCCGATAATTACCGAAGCAAGACCCAGAACTACCATTCCGACGCCCATCTGCTGGTCGGCAGAGCCTTTGTTCTGCGCGATAACGGAGCCTGCGAGCGCCGCGAAGCCGTTGCCGAGGGCAAGTCCGATAATCTTCATGCTGCCGGGGTTCTTGCCCAGCATTACGGTGTAGCGGTCGTTTGCGCCGGTCGCCCGGAGCAGAAGTCCGTGCTTTGTTCTGAGGTACAGATCAAGCAGTATCTTGCAAACCACCACGATTATCAGCGCGATGATCACCGTTCGGATATAGAATCCGCCCTTGCCGCCGACGCTCTCCGGGATAAACGACGCCAGCCCGGAATTGAAGATAGTGTTCTTAGTGAAGAACGAGGCGACCGCCATTCCCCCGGTGCCGGCTTTCAGTATCACAAGGTTCACCGACAGCATTGCGGTATACATGATGATACCGCAGAGCAGCGGAGTTATGCGGAGTTTTACATGCATAAGCCCGGTGAGTACTCCCGCCGCCATGCCTGCCGCGAATGAAATGAGCAGGCACAGCCACGGATCCACGCCTTGAATTATCAGCACGCCGCTCAGCACTGCGCCGAGAGGGAATGTTCCGTCGACCGACAGATCCGGGAAATCCAGTATGCTGTATGTGATGTACATTCCCATTGCAAGGAGCGCATACATCAGCCCCTCGTTGAGAATATCTAAAAGTATCTTAATAACAATGGTCATATCTGTGCCTTTCCTAAACCGTCAGCCGCCGGGGGTTGAATGATTTATGCTGCTTCTGCTGTGCCGGAGTTGGTAGTTACCTTTTCAGCGTTCTCAAAGCTGTCGGGGATAGCGAAGCCGAACTGCTCCATGACCTCGGTGTTAATTACCGGTGTGCCGTCAGAGATAGTGCCTACTGCCATAGTCTTGGGGTCTGTGCCGCTCAGCACCTTAACACCCATTTCAGCAGTTACCTTGCCAAGAGCAACGTAGTCAATGCTGATAGAAGCAATACAGCCGTTCTTTACCTGCTCGATCTCAGAGCCGTAAACCGGAATGCCGGCAGCGTTCGCCTTTTCAAGCACGATAGAGAGGTTGTTTACAACGTTGTTGTCGGTGAAGTTGTTTATGCAGTCTACCTGCGAAGCCAGCGTAGAAGCAGCCTGCGGGATATCAGCAGCGCCGGAAACGCCCTGCTCAACTACCTCTAAGCCTCTTGCGGAGCATACTTCCTTGAGGGTCTTGAGCTGGGACAGAGAGTTAGCCTCGGTGGTGGTGTAGAGAACGCCGATCTTCTTTACCTCCGGCTGGATAGCCTGAATGAGATCTACCTGCGCGTCAAGGTCAAGAACATCGGACGTGCCGTTGCAGTTCTCGCTGCCTGCTTCAAGGCTCTCGGTAAGACCTGCGGCTACCGGGTCGGATACTGCGCAGAATATTACCGGGATATCGGACTTGCTTGCCGCGGAATAAGCGGAAAGAGCCGCCGGTGTTGCGATAGCGTAGATCACGTCGTAGCCCTTAGATACGAAGTTCGCCGCGATAGTATCGCAGGTAGCGCTGTCGCCTGCGCCGTTCTGAAGGTCGATAGAAACGCCGTCCTCGCCGTAAGCCTCTACCAGACCCTCTCTGATGCCCTCGTAGCAGTTGTCCAGCGACGGGTGAGCCGCAAACTGGACCACGCCTACCTGTACCTTATCGCCTGTGCTGCCGGAATTGTCAGCGGTGCTGCCGGACTCTGTGCTGTTTGAGCAGCCGGTGAGCGCCATTGTGAGCGCCATTCCCGCCGCTAGGATCTTTGCCAGTCTTGATGTCTTCATAATGTTTCTCCTCCATTTTGTCCGGGGTATCGGGGCAATAAAAAAATCCTGTCCCTTTTCATGGGACAAGACTTACTCCTGCGATACCACCCAAATTCGCCCTTTCGGACGCTCTCAGAAAGCGCACTGCCTTTCGGCAAAACGCACCCGCTGTAACGTGCGGAAACGTCGCCCCTACTGCGGTAAAACCGGTTCAGTTTGCCCTCGCAGACCCATTCATGAATGTATACGCACCGTGCTCGCACCATTGCACGGCTCTCTGGAGCGCATTGGCAGACATTACTATTCCTGCTCACAGGTTTATTTATGTACGTTACTATTCTATCACACATTTTCCGCTTTGTCAAGGGGTAATTTTCACTATGACGCGATTTTTTGAGCAGAAAAGGGCGGACTTGTGATAAGTCCGCCCCGGTAAATTATTCGGTTCTGTCCAAAAGATAAACCTGCCCCAGTACGTCAGAGAATTCCTCAAGAGAAACGTTCTCCGTCGTCACGGTGTAGAACGTCCCCGTCGCGCTGTCGCTGAATATGCCGAAGCATATCTCCTTGCCATACGCGAGCGTTCCCGCAGATACCACCGGGTGACACAGCGTTATATCCCGCTGGTAGCTGCTCATAATGCAGACGTCCGGTTCAAGCCTGCCCACGCCGTACTGCTCGCCGTAGGCGTACATTGAAGCGCCGTTTTCGATAACGTTCAGCCTTACCGACTTATCGCCGCTTCGGTAGGTCACCGCTTCGCTGGTGTAGCCCTCGTTTGTGGCACAGCTTCGGCGGGTGACTGTTTCTGGCTGAAACGGCAGCTCAACGGTTATGCTGTTTTCTTCAAGGAAACGCTGCGCTTCGGCGGCGGTGGTTTCCTGCTCGCCGCTGTCGCTGTCGAATTGCGGCTTACCGTAGAACGAAAGCTCGTTCACGTTGACAACGCCGCAGTCGAATTTGTGCCATAATGCATAGCCGAACCTTCCATGAAACGGCTGGTTTGAGCCGTCGTATTTACCGATGAATTCCGGGTTTTCCTGCTGATACGCTATTACCGCCAGAGCGTCTATTGCTTCCTCCGCCGAAAGCCCCTTGCTGTCTATCATGTAGGCTATCCCGGCGGTGCCGTCGGTTTCCGCGTGGAAATACTCGGTTTCGTTCACCATTCTGCCGCATATCCCGGCCTTGTACGCCATTTCCGGATCCATGTACAGCATGTTGTCCAGCGCTTCCTTTCGGAACATGGTGCATTCGTAGACGTAGTAGCCCGGAACCTTATCCATTTTTCTGCCGTCCGGCAGCGGCATTCGCAGCTCGGTGTCGGTGTCCATGTAGCACATTGTGGACATTCCGACCAGAAGCTCCTTATTGCCGTTGGTGAAATAAATCGCAAGCTCCGCAGGCTCGCCGTTCTCATACCGCGTCACGCCGGACTTCTCCGGGATAAGCGTCCATTCCTCCGCGAGAACGGACGCGCCCTTTCCGCCCAGCTTTTCCGCCGCTGCAAGAGCCTCATGAGCGGTGGTGAAGTATACTGTGTCCGGGCTGGGTGTGTAGTCATGAAGCTCTACGTCCCCCGCCTCATATTGTCCTGTTGCGGTTTCGTAGATAAGATCCGGCAGACCCAGCGCGAATGCTCTTGGGGGATATTCCGCCTCGCACAGCTTCGCCGGCGAGGGGTCGTTGGTGAACAGCTTCGCCAGCGTTTCAGCGAAGGTCTGAAGCCCGGTGTTGCAGGTCTGGAGTACCACATACCGACCGTCGTCTGTCGTAAAGCCCGCAATGTAGTTTTCGTTGCCGCAGAGGACATCACCGGCAAAGTACAGATACCTGTCATTCACCCCCGCAAAACCGTAGGTCTTTGTCGCGGGAAGCCGTGCGAACAGCCCCGCTATATACCAGTGCGCAATATCCCAGTCGTCAAAGCAGAGAATCTCTAGTTTCTCGTTTTCGTCATCGGAGGTGCAGGTCAGGTAGTACATCGCGCCTATACGGGTCTTGTCGTTGAAATAGGGTATTTTGTCAGTTATGTAGCGGGCGCTGTCATAAACCGTTTCTCCCTCACCATCGTCATATACACCCTCGATATAAGCCCGTGAGTCCTCAAACTCCTGCGGGTCGTCGCCGGGGAGCATTTCCCCATTCACGCCATAGCCCTTGCCGCCATACCCCACGCTGGGTATCTCATCATATTTGGCATAATAGCTTATCTGCTGGGCGCTGAACCGTTCCGGTAGCGCCGCCTGTACGTCTATGCCGGTGTATTCCTCAATATCCGCAATATTGTATCGGTAATCGGCGGGAATGTCGTCCACGGACTCATACTGAACATTAAAAGCATAACCGCCGTTCCATGCCGGATATTTATTCGCCAGCGCGTTCATTTTCAGCGTTCCCCACTCGGTGTTTACATCTTCCGGGTCCGGGGCTATGGTATTTTCCGTTTCGTCTTCTTCTATGTTGTAATTGTTCAAGCCGTCGTCCTTGTAATACCCCACATGGTCTTTAACCATAGCATAGGAAACCGTGCCGATACAGTTTACAAACTGCTCCTGCGTAATATTTTTACCGTCAATACGGAAGTATTTCATGCCGAAATCAGTAACGTTATATGCAAACACCGCCGTGAAATACTCGTCATTGCCCACCGTTACAGAACCCGCCGCCAGTTGGAACATCTCCGGGTCAATGAACTGCGTCACTGTTCCCATTGTAAAACTACTGCGATACTCTCCCACCGGAGTGAGATATCCGCCCTCCGGCAGGGTTATCGGATAGAACTCGTCAGGTCTGTCGGACACGCTGAAATTCACCTGTTTCGTGTCGTTCTCGCTGCGGTAGACCATAGCTATGCCGGTGTCGCTGGTTCGCCCCTCGGACAGCCACAGCTCATCTCCCAGCGGAAGATAAGCCACCATTTCATCAACACGCGCCTGCGCTGCCTCTGCGCCCTCCAGCAGCTCTATCGCTGCTCTGTCGTCCTCTATTCGCTCTGAGTATTCGTTGTCCATTCCCAGCCTGCGAGACCTTATAAAGGGATATTTCTCGGTCAGATACTGCCGGAACGTTTCCTCAACGGGATTCATCGGTCGGGAATACTCCTCCGTTGTTTCGGTGAACTTCTGAAAATGCAGGATACCGTTGGCGCAGCGCAGTGAATAGTACTCGTCCTCAATGTAGGCTTCATCGGTTTCCGGCTTGGTGACTTCCTCAGTTGCTTCCTCGGAGGATTGCACCTCCGCGGTCGGAGTTTCGTTCTGCTGGGTCATAGGCTTGCTGTTCAGCCAGAACCCCGCGCCCACAGCGCATACCGCCACCGCTGCCGCCGCTGAGCCTGCGATCAGCGCTGTTTTCAGCGGACTGCGCTTCTTCGGGGTGAGCTTTATCTCCTGCGCCCGGTGGGAGCCGTCGTCCTCGTCGGAGCGCTCCGCGCCGCTCTCCAGCGACATCTGCTCCATGAGCCGCGCCCTAATGCTGTTCCTGCTTTCCTCGGAGAGCGCCAGCTTTGAATATGCCGATTTGAATGTATTCTTGTTCATACCGCGTCCTCCTCTAAACTGATCTTCAATGCGCTTCTGCCGCGCTCCAGCCGCTTATAGACCGTGTTCTCGCTGATCCCAAGCGTCTGGGCGATCTGCGCTGCGGTCATGTCCTCATAATAGAACATATAGACCGTGGTTTTCAGCTTATCCGGCAGCCTCATCACCAAGTCCAGCAGCTCGTATTCGCTGTCGCTCGCCGGGCTGCTGAGGACGCTCTCCAGCAGCTCGTCCAGCGGAACGCTGCGCTTCACCCTGCCGGACTTCACCACATTCAGCGACTTGTTCTGCGCAGTCCGGATAAGCCACGCCTTCGCGTGCTCAGTGCTCTCGAAGCTATCCTGCCGTATCAACGCCGTGAACGTGTCCATTACGACGTCCTCGGCTTCCTCGCGGCTTTTCACGATATTGAACGCTATTCTGTAAACCATGTCCGCGTAGCTGTCAAACAAACCGCCTACGCTTTCCTGAGTTACAAAGATCATACAATGACCACCTTTCCGGCAGAGTTCTGCCTGCGGAATATCCGCTTCTATTAATCAATACAATCCCGCCGGGTAAATTCTGACATATCCGGCGGGGAATTAAACTGCTCAAAAATACTCCTGCGAAATTATGAAATATGTACAATTAATGTTTATCAGAAGAATATTGGCTGAAATACTCTTGAAAAAAACGGCAATTTATGCTATAATTATCGTGTCTGAAAATCTTTCAGTAAATAATATCAGGAGGTTTTATCATGGTTTTAAAAAAATCCCAGAGGATCGGCAGCTTCCTGCTGTCGCTCGTAATGCTTCTGACGCTGACTTCGGTTTTCTGCTTTGACAGAGCCTACGCTGTTTCGGACGGCGAATGGACCTACGAAGTAGACTCCCTCGGCGCAAACATCACCAGCTACATAGGCACAAGCAAGTCCATCACAGTTCCGGCAAAGGTAGGAGACAAAAGAGTCTACAAGGTTTCCGGACTTTGCAGCAACAACTTCAAGTCCAGCATTACTTCTATCACTTTCTCCAATGGCATCACTCACTTAGGAGATTCTCTGTGCAAGGGCTATTCCAGCCTTGAAAGAGTTTCTCTCCCCGACACACTGCTCTCCATTGGCAAGGACGCTTTCACAAGCTGCACCTCGTTACTCGCGATCACAGTTCCTACTTCTGTTTCAGAGATAGGCTCCAACGCGTTCAGCGGCTGCACAGCTCTGATGAGCGCCTCCGTGAATTGCAAGGCAACTGCTATCCCGGCGAAGTTGTTTGCAGGAGATAATAGGCTGAACACTCTGACACTGCCTGCATACATCACTGAGATCGGTGAGAATGCCTTTGAAAACTGCTCCTCTCTTACTTCCATTACACTTCCCGATACGGTAAAGACGATCGGAGCAAGCGCATTCAGCAACTGCACAGGCTTATCCAAGATCTCGCTTTCCAATGAGCTGAAGTCTATCGGTCAGCTTGCATTCTATAATTGCAGCTCTCTCCAGACAATTTTTATCCCCAACAAGACTAAAACAATAAATGATGAAGCATTTTCACAGTGCACATCTCTGAAAACCGTTTATATCAGCCCGTCTGTAAACGTGATCAAATCAAACGTTTTCAACGTCTGCAACTCTCTTGATAAGGTGGTGTTCGGCGGCGAATATTATAATTTCGGTTCGTTATCCAGCACTTCAATTAGCTCAACCGTATACTATCCGTCAAAATACGCAGATAGCTGGGCTGATTACTATGGCACAAAGATGAAGTCCTATCAGGCTCCCACCGCCGTATATATCAGCGGCGTAAAGGATATCGCTCCAGGTGCCACGCTCAATCTTGAGATCTCTGTTGCTCCTACAAACAGCGAATTTGCTGATATTTACAACATTACCAGCTCCAACCCCGCAATAGCTACCGTTTCCAACGACGGCAAGGTTTTCGCAAGAGCGACCGGAGCGGCAACTATCACTGTTACCACTATAAACGGCGTGTCCAAGTCCGTTACGATCAATGTAACTCCCGCAGCGCCTACCGGTCTTACAGTTACATCTAAGACCACCACTTCCGCTGAGATCACATGGAAGGCTGTTCTCAACGCGACCGGCTATAACATTTACCGTTCTACCTCAAAAACAGGCACATATAAGAAGGTAGGCACAACCACAGGCACTACCTTCACCGATAAGGGTCTTACCAAGGGCAAGACCTACTACTACAAGGTAGCAAGCTATGTAAACTCCAACGGCACACAGATCCTCTCTCAATACAGTGCGATCAAGTCTGTCAAGGCTGCCGCACCTGCGCCCGCAACGATCTCCGCTAAGAAGTCCAAGGCAGGCGTAGCAAAGATCACATGGAGCAAATCCACCGGCGCTACCGGATATGAGGTTTACATGGCGAAGTCCTCCACCGGTACCTACTCCAAGATCGCTACTATCAGCAAGGCTTCGACCCTCTCCTACACCAAGAGCGGTCTTACCTCCGGCAAGACCTACTACTTCAAGGTTCGCAGCTACACAACTGTGAACGGCAAGAAGATATACAGCGATTACACAAAGGTCGTTAAGGTCAAGGTATAATACTAATTCTTAATCACCTTATAGACAAAGTCTATAAGGTGTGCCGCCTGCAAGACGGCTAGGGACACGCTGATTAAAGCGAAGCGTATCAAATTCAGCCGCGTGAGTATGCGCGTTTGAACGTGGCGAATTTGATTTAATCAGCGTTTCCCTTGTCAAAAACCTTTGGTTTTGACAGAATCAGTATTGAACGACTTTCCTGCGGCTTTGCCGCTCCAACCGCCATGGCGGTTGGTTCAACCTATAGACTTTGTCTATAGGTTGATTAGGAAATAGTATAAGATTCAGTTCATTCAAGTTAGCCCTGCGGGAAACCGCGGGGCTTTCTTTTTTTGATACCCGCTGCACGCCGCAAAAACAAAGCGGAGAAATTCGCCAGAATCTCTCCGCCATGGGGATAACCCCTAGTATTCAGCCAAACCGCCTTGCCGTAGATATACTTAATAAAACCCGCTACCTAGCAGGGTGGGTAAAATCGCCTGTCGGGTTCACGCTCCCTATCATCCGCAGTACGGGAGGTCTGCAATCCGCCGCCAGAGCCGAGATCCCTTTTTCATCATGTTCGGATTATAGCAGTATACCCGAACGAACATTGCATAAGCAATTTACAAGGCAGTAAGTTAACTGAGTTTCGCCAGAACCTGCGCCGTGCGCTCATCTGACATTAATATTATTTACAGAACAGCCTCGGCTATTACTGTAAAATCTCGTCATCATCTTCGGACATATCTTCCAGCGAGAACAGAGCCTTCAAGAACATCTCACCGATCTTCAGATTCTCCTCCTCGCTGTCAAGAGAGGAGAGCAGAAGCTCGTCGTCGTTTTCCTCGCCGCGGAGTACCACGAACTCCTCAGGTTCTTCTTCCTCGTCAACAGCTTCCGGCAGGAGCGCATAATAAACAGCCCCGTCGTACTCCATGCTGGAGATACACTCGAAATTTGTGGTAACGCCGTCCTCGTCGTCAAGAGGAATATATGTTTCATCATAGAAATGGAAAACAGCGGCCTTTCCAGCCTCGTCCATTAAGGTAACTGTTCCCTCGTTTTCATTGTAAATTACATCGTATTTAGCCATATTCGCTTCCTTTCCGTGCAGCACCCAGAAACATTGAGTGTTCCGCACCGATTTTCTATCTATATTTTACACCAAAAGACCGCCTTTGTCAATACGTTTCTTTATTGAAAAATACAATAAAAAGCAGAAATACGGCTGAACTTTTGACAACAGAAACACAAAACGGCACTGCCGTAAAGCAATGCCGCAATTGATGTTAAGAATTCCCTATTATCTATTCAGATTAGGATCTCTTCTTGGATACCAGAACAGCGCCAGCAGCCAGAACAGCTACGCCAGCAACAACTGCGATACCCTCAACACCGGTGTCAGGAGAACCCTTCTCGGTTGTAGCAGCATCAGTAGCGTCTGCTGCATCAGCGTCGGTAGCGTCTGTTGCGTCATCAGCAGGAGCAGCGTCGCCGCCGATACCAGTAATGGTGAAGGTTACCTGGAGCTCATCGTCGAAGGAGAAGCCAGCAGCGTCGATAGGAGCGTCCTTAGAGGTGTCGCCGTATGCGTTGTAGATCTCAAGACGGATCTTGCCGTTGCCCTCGATATCGCCGTAGAGGATCTTGCTCTGGTCAACGGGAACGTCGGTCTCAGTGCCATCAGAGCTGATAGCGGTAACTACAACGTCAGAGATCTCAATTCCAGCGTCCTGAGCAACTGCCATCTTCTCAGCAGCAGTAGCGGAAGAACCAAGAGCCTCGTAAGCATCAGAACCCTTGCCGCAGTCCATAGCGGTAGCGAGGTCAGCGATATCTACGCAGAATACGGTAGCACCGGTAGCAGTAGCGGGAACCATCTCAGCGGTCTCCTCATCCTCGAACTCGAAATTACCAACGGAAACAGTGTATGTACCGTCGCCGGTTACATCAACATTGCCCTCGGGATAAGCACCGAGTTCCATGGAAGAGCAGGACCAGTCGGAAGAAGCGTACATAAGGAATGCGTCATAAGCGCTTGCGGAAGCAGCTACAACTGCTGCGCTTACAACTGCTGCACTTGCAGCGCCAAGAATCTTTGTAATCTTCATGATAAAAAATCCTCCAAATATTTTTGAACAGCATAGTCGTTCTATGCTAATCCATGTATATATTTTATAACATTACAGCGCTTTTTTCAATTGTGAGATTATACAAATTTTAAACGTTTACATCAGTTGCTTTTACTAAAATAGCACAAAAAGTAACCGATAAGCTACGTCAAAATACCGTATAACTTAAATCAAGCGTCCTGTTATAACCTAAATTACTTTTTACGGAAATTCGGATTATCGTCCGGCTCCCGCATTATCGCGTCAAACAGCCGCTGGGTCTTGCTGGAACGTCCCCGCTTCTTTTCCTTGAGCATGTTCAGTTCCTCGTGGGTGCTGCTGACCGCGTCCTCCTGCGGGAACAAGTGCCGTTCCTCCGTCCAGATACCACTGGGGACTTCCGGCTTTTCCTCTGGGCTGGTTTCCGCTGAGGAACGCCGTTTGCCGCTGTGTGCGGGCTTGTCCGAATGATCCTGCGGTTCTGGCGCGGCAGCCTGCGCTCCCTGCTTCCTGGTGCGGGTTTCCGGCTTCTTAGCGGAAGTTACCTGTTTCTGCGGCGCTTCCTCCCAGACCGACTCCTCCCCGAAGCCTGAACCTATCGGCTGGCTCATGTCGCTCTCCGACTGGTCGAGCAGGTCGAAAATGGACTCCAGACCGTCGAACGGATCTATCTCCTCCGGCTGAGGCGGCTGCGGCTGTTCCTCCGGGCGCGAGACCGCGCTGAACCCGCTGTCCGCCACGCTGAGTGGAGTTCCGGCGATCTTCCCGTAAGCGGAGATCGCCGCCGCGTTCTTCCTTATTACTTTAGGCTTGGGAGTTGCAGGCTGCTCCGGCTCTTTGGCAGGCTCAGGCTGCTTGTCCTCCGATTTTGTCCACTCCGGCGCCGGTTCTTCCGGGCTGAAATCCTCCCCGCTGAATGCCGTGAATCCGCGCTCCTGCCCCGTCTGGCGTACCTCCTGCGATTTCTCCGGGGTTATCCTTTCCGGCTCTCCCGGTCGGAAATTCTCACTGCTGAACGCTGTGAACCCGCGCTCCTGTGGTGTCTGGCGAATCTCCTGCGGCTTCTCTGGGGCGACCCTTTCCGTCTCTGCCGGACGGAAATTCTCACTGCTGAACGCTGTGAACCCACGCTCCTGCGCCGCCTTGCGTACCTCCTGCGGTTTCTCCGGGGCGACCCTTTCCGGCTGCTCTGCCGGGCGGAAGTCCTCCCCGCTGAACGCCGTGAATCCGCGCTCCTGCGGTGCAGAATAGCTCTCCGGCTGATCCTGCGGTCTGCTGAACGGCTGCGGTTCGCCGCCGCGGATTATATGAGATACCTGCCCCCTGCCCTGCGACTTCTGCCGCTCCACGCTGGGTGAGGTGAAGAAGCCCTCCCGGCGCTGCTGGGGCTGCGGAACGATCTCCGGTTCTTCCGGCTTTTCCTCCGGCTTGTGTTCGATCTCGCTTCGGCTGATACGCTCCGGCACGAACGGTCTTACAACGCGCTCCTGCTGGCGCTCCGGCTCTTTCTTCCTAACCTCTACCACTGGGTTGCTGCGGGAGATGTCCATTGTCTTTGAATAGCTGATGAACGAAGTGAGGTCGTCCGGCTGTATCTCGCCGTTGTTGACCTTTTCTTTCATTGCTTCAAGGTACAGCTTCCAGCTTTCGTACTCCTTGAGGCTCATGCCGCCGGAGTTCACACGGCTGTACATCTCGTCGGTGATCTCGTCGCACTGGCGCTCCATTTCGGGAGTTACCCGGCTGCGGGGGTGCTCCATTTCGTACAGCTCAAGGCAGGTGCGCCCGCCGGGATTCGGCAGGGAGCAGTATTCCTCGGTGTACTCGCTGTCCCGGACGTAATACCGCCCGCAGCGCTTGCACCGCGCTAACCAGCCTCCGCTTTCCAGCAGGGCGTCAATTTCAAGGTCTACCGCCGCTTTCAAGCCGCAGGGCATGTATATCTTCTTCGGGGTATGCTCCATTGCGGAGCGGGACATATTGTAGCTGCTCAGCTCCTGTGCCAGACCGGGCTTCATGTGGGCGAAAGCGTCCATTGCTATCTGGTCTGACATGGAGTCATACGAACCTATATCGGAGTAATCGTCCGAATAGTCAAAGTCCGCCAGCAGGTTCTTTATGATATCTTTGGAAATATTAGGATACATAAAAGGCGCAGAGGGCAGCCGTCCGGCAGAGAACACCTGAGTTACGCCCAGATCCTCCAGCCGGCAGCCAAGCTCCCTGGCAGTGACGCTGAACATAAGATCAAAGTAGTTCCGCCGGGCGTTTGCCTCCTCCACGCCGGAAAGCTCTTTAGAAAACAGAAAATAAACCTTGTTCTTGGCGTAGTCCTGCACCCGGACAAGGTTCAGCCATTCGTTTATTGCCTTGTTGTAGCGGTATTCGCACAGTCTGACAAAGACCGCCTTTTCAAACGCGGTCTTGCAGTCAATGAATCTGTTCCACAGCGCCGACGTTCCCACATTGTCCCGGCGGCATACATAGTCTATCCAGCAGTCCAACACGATCTTCTCGTAGACCGTGCGCAGATTATGCTCGATATAGACGTGCATGTTTTTCAGAGAGTTCCGCAGATCCGTCACCCGGTCGAAATCAAGCTCGCCGGAGCGCAGCGCCTCGTCGCAGACGGCGATAGCGTTCTCGGCAAAATACGACAGGTCGTAATCGCAGAAGGAAAGCAGCGAAAACGGATAGCGGAGCTGAAATATCTCGCTGGAATTTTTCCCTGCTAGGTTGAGAATTCTTTCCAATTCAACGCTCCTTTTCCGTCATTCTGCGCTGCCCGCAGACTCAGCAGTGGCAGCGGCGGTAACTGCGATAGTCTCAAAGGTATCCTCTGCGGCTGCGGACTCCTCCGAAGTCACAACGGCGGTGACGCCCTCGGCGATATAGGGATTCTCCTTGATCGTACCCTCGACGTTCAGCATTTGTATCTTCTCGCCGTCGATCGTCTGAACAGTCCACGAAACCGGGCTGTCGGTTCTGCTGGTGTATTTTGTGGTGACTACCCAGCCGCAGCCAAGCACTCTCTTTGCGCTGCCAAACGGGATCTCAGCGTCACCGGTTACGTCCTCAACGTAGTAGCTTGCGGTGCGGCGCTCACCGGTGGGCTTGTCAACATAGCGCACTATGCGGTAGTTTCCGTCCGGGGACATCACCTCGTAACTTGTATCGCGGAGGGTCAGATCAACCCCGGTGAGGGACATTCTCCCCATAAGCAGCGTGATCGTGATATACGCTGCGCCGCCCACGACGTACATGAGCAGATACATTGTACCCAGTACGGTTTTAAGCGTTTCGTTGGCTCTGCTGATGAAGAATATCGCAATCACCACGCACAGCGGCGGAAGTATCATATACCAGTTGCCGAAAGCAAGCAGGAAGGTCGCAAAGACAATGATCGGCAGCAGCATGACGTTTATCTGCGTGATGACTTGGCGGCGGGTGTAGATCATCAGCCCCAGCGCCGCGATATTCACGAAAACGTACAGCACGAACAGCGGAGTAGGATTCTCAAACTCAAGGAAGTACGCGTAATTGAGCCACGCGACCCATATCAAGAATCCGGTGTAGCCCCAGCACAGCACAGCAACACCCCGCTTGAGCCAGACGTTCTTGAACAGTGCCACAAGTTGATCCATAAAGCCGCCTTTTTTTGCGCCCGTCTTGTCCATACTTCCCTCCTGCTTAGTGTTTGAAGTCCTTTATATCAATAGAACTTCTTCTTTCTGTAAATCAGATAGCCGACTACCGCCAAGATAGATACCAGCACCGCAATGCCGACAATGATAACGATCATCATGACCGGGGATTCCGGCTCGGAATAAAGCTCGCTGTAATTTATCGACTGAGATGTAGCCGCGGTAGCCGCAGTGCGGATAGTGGTCTGTGCCGTTGTTGCCGCCGAGGTAGCTGCGGTAGTCTGCTCCGGCTCGGTAACAGCCGCTTCCTGTGTATCCGGGGTCTGCTCTGCGGTAGAGGGAGCTGCCTGTACTGTTCCCTCGGTATCGATAGTAGCCGCAGGCTCAACAACGGGATCTTCCGGTTCAGCGGTAGGCTCCGGCTCTACTTCAACGCCGCTGCCTGTGCCGTCAACGATCCTCATGTTTCTGACGGACAGCTTGACCTTCCCCTGCGCGGGAGCGCCCCAGTTAGTTCTTACCTGAAGAAGTATATACGCAGGCTCTGACTTGGCGAATTCCTCATAATAATGAGAGCCCTCCTCACTGATAGTGACCCACTCGCCATACTTTAACGGGGTGTATTCATCAGGGTTGACCCAGCCCCATTTGGAGTTGAAACCTGGCAAACACGCAATAACATCTTTCCCCTCAGTTTCCAGTTTAACTTCTACTTCTACACGAACATCATCTCGTTTCCAGAACTCGGGGTCAAGATACTCGTTAAAAAGCATGAATCTAAGAGAAACATATTTGGATTCTGTACTATCTCCGTATTCAGTTTCATATACGCCCTGTGTACCATTTACTTCGTACCAGTCGGAAATTATCTGGTCACACAGTGGATCGTCAAGGTTATAAGTATAATCGGCGAATGCAGTAACAGATACCGCCGCCATAAGCGCAGCGGCAAACAGCCCGCAGACTGCCTTCCTCATTTTTGATAACATATTCAATTCCTCCAATACATATATAATAAATGCAGCATGGAAAACCGCCGCATATAGTTATTGTATAACAAATCTATGAAAAATTCAAGTGTTTTTGATAAGTTTATAATCTTTCACAAATTTTGTTATGAGCCGCGGCACTTTGTTGGAAATTCTGCAATGCCGCGAAAAATGTGCGGTAATCAAGCCCAAACAGCCGTTTCCCGCAAAAACAGAAACCCACACCGATACGGTGCGGATTTCCGGTAAATTCTGTTGTTCAGATCATCTGGAATTGTTGAGGATATTGAGCAGCGTGTTGATGTCCTCCTCGCCGCCGTTGAACCCTGCCGAGGGGATCGCGAAGCCGTTCGCGTCGGTCTGTCCCGCCTCTGCGGAAGCCGGCTGACCGTCCTGCATACCCTCTTCGTCGATGAAATCAGTGGCGATAACGATAACGGAAACCTCGTCGTCCGCCAGAGATTCATCAAACTGCATACCCATTTTTATCTCTGCGTCGGGCGCAGCGTTCTTGGTGATCTCGCTTGCGATACCGTCAACCTCGTCCGCGGAGGTGGACATAGGAATGCTGATATTGATAAGCAGTCTGCGTGCGCCAAGAATAGAGGTTTCCAGCAGCGGGCTGTGGAGCACCTGATCCAGAGCCTCCTCGTTCTTGTTGTCGCCCTTGCCCTGACCGATAGCCATGTGCGCGATACCGGAATCCTTGAGCGCCATGGTAACGTCCGCGAAGTCCACGCTGATGAAGCCAACGCCCTTAACAAGATCGGATATACCCTTTACCGCCTTGAAAAGCACGCTGTCAACTGCCTTGAATGCGTCGATCATACTGAGCTTAGAGGTGGAGATCTCCTTTACCTTCTCGTTAGGGATAACGATAAGGGAGTCAACGTACTTCCTCATCTCGGCAATGCCCTTGAGCGCTTGGTTCATCTTAGCCTGACCCTCAAAAGCGAAGGGCTTGGTAACTACGCCGACGGTGAGCTTGCCCAGTTCCTTTGCGATAGAAGCAACAACCGGAGCAGCGCCGGTACCGGTTCCGCCGCCCATTCCGGCAGCGATAAACACCATGGACTCGCTCTCCATTACAGCCTTCAGCTCGTCGCGGTTCTCCTCGGCAGACTCCTGACCAACTGCGGGCTTGTTGCCTGCGCCCTGACCCTTGGTGCGCTTCTTGCCGATCTGGATACGCTTCATGCGGCTGCCGTCCTTAGAACGCAGCGCCTTTACATCAGTGTTGGCAACAACATAATCAATACCGGTCATGTTGCCCTCGACCATGTGGCTGACTGCGTTTCCGCCGCCGCCGCCCACGCCGATGACCATTATTTTGGTTTCGTCCTCGAAATCCTCGTCCATAACGAACTCGTCGTCGTGGTTATCTATTTCAAATGCCATAATGTTTTTCCCTCCATGATTTTTTATGACTTCGCAATCGGATCAAAATACAACTACTTATTATTATAGCAGATACCCGCCACAATTGCAACTGTTTTTTAAAAAATATTTTGACAAATTATTCATAAAATTCAGAAAGCCGTCTGTGACATTCAACTAAATCACGCTTCCCCGGACGCGCTTTCCCCGGTGGCTTCTGAGGTGGCTTCAGCCGACGCTGAGAGGTCTGGAAGCACCTGCTGCGCCTGCTCGTTCACCTTATCACGCACGAATATCCGGGACGGTGAGTGCAGATTTATCACGACATTCGCCCGCTCGCGCTCGATAGTTTCCTCCGCCACCGCCAGCTTGCTGTCGATATCAGAAATGCCGCCCAGCTCCAGCGTGATGTTGTCGCCGCAGTCAATGCTGATGTCGAACCGGTCGGTGAGGTCTATCCGTGTGATGTCATTAATGCCGTACTGCTCCGCCTTTTCAAGTATCAGCGCCGGGATATCCGTCTTGCCGCTGTCGTTTGAGGATAGCGTAAGCCCCGCGGCAAGCTCCGCCGGGTCGTAGCCCTCCACCACCGGCAGGGAGCTGTCCGCGCCAAGCTCCACTATCCTCCCCATGCGGGAAACAGAAGCGGTAACGCCGTTTGCGCTAACCTGATACCACTTTTCCGCCTCCTGCACGGTGATTTTTATTTTCGTGGGGAATACCCTCTTGACTTCCGTCATATCTATATAATTGAGGGCGGCGGTTATCCGCTTCTCGGCTGCCGCCGCGTCAATGTGCAGCAGATTCTGCCCGGTCTCCAGCCCGGAGGTCGCCACTATCTGCTCCGCGGTGTAGCGGGAATTGCCCTCCACCTCAATAGAGGTGCAGTTAAACAGCACCGTATTCGCCAGAATCACCAGCACGATAACCACGATTATCCCGGCAAGGATATAGTACATTATGTAATTTCCGCCGCGGCTGCCGCGCTTGCGTCCCTTTTTGCTGCGGTGTACCGTCGCTTGATTGTATGCCTTGTTTGTCCGGCGGCGCTGGTCTGCGCTCTGGGGAGGTCTGTTCCCCGGCTGCTCCGGCTTCGGGCGCGTCCCGGCGGGCGGTGCTTTTCTGACCTCTGCCGGGCGGGCTGCCTGCGGGCGCTGCTGATTTGCCGCACGCCGTTTCTGGCTGTTATTCTTCTTTTTTCTTACCCTTTTGCCCATTTTCTGCGCTCCTTTTCGTTATGAATTACGGCTGTCCAGTCCTTGAAATATCCGCGCCGACTGAACGCAGCGCTATTTCTATGCTTTCATATCCCCGGTCAATGTAGCCGACGCCGGATATCTCGCTGGTTCCCTCTGCGGCAAGAGCCGCTGTAACCAGCGCCGCGCCCCCGCGCAGCTCGCCGGCGCACAGCTTCGCGCCGGAAAGGCGCTCCACGCCTTGAACCACGGCAACTCTGCCCTCCACCTTAATGGAAGCCCCCAGACGGATAAGCTCCGGCACATGGCGGTAGCGGTTGTCGAATATAGTTTCCACGAACACTGATGTACCCTCCGCGGTGGAGCAAAGCGCCGTGAACAGCGCCTGTATGTCCGTCGGGAACCCCGGATAGGGCATGGTGCGTATCGTCGGCGGGGCGGTAAGCCTGCGGGTGCAGTTGATATACAGCTTCCCGCCGCCGTAGGGGTAGATACGGCAGCCCATAGCCTCCAGCACCGGAAGATAGCCCATGATATGCGACGGCTCGCACCGGGTGAGGATAAGCTCGCCCTTTGTTATCGCCGCGCAGCAGAGGTACGTCCCGGTGACGATTCTGTCCGGGATAACGCTGTGCTCCGCGGGTTCAAGCCGCTTTACTCCCTCGACGACTATCGTGCTGCCGCCTGCGCCGCTTATCTTCGCGCCGCATTTGTTCAGGAAGTCCGCAAGGTCGATTATCTCCGGCTCTCTGGCGGCGTTCTGTATCTCGGTGGTTCCCTCCGCCGAGGCCGCCGCAAGCATTATGTTCTCGGTAGCCCCCACCGACGGGAACGATAAGGATATCCTCGCCCCGCGAAGTCCTCCGGGGGCGGTGCATTCCAGCCAGCCGTGTTCCTCGCGGATCACTGCGCCCATTTCACGCAGCGCCGCTATGTGCAGGTCGATAGGTCGTGCGCCAAGCTCGCAGCCGCCGGGAAAAGTCAGCCGGCAGCGGCTGGTTCTTCCCAAGACTGCCCCAAGAAACACGATTGACGACCGCATTTCCCGCATGAGCGCGTCCGGGATCTCGTTGCCGCAAACGTTGGCTGAGTCCACGCAGACGGTATCTCCGCTCCTGCTGCACCTGCACCCCAGACAGGACAATATCCGGCAGGCGGCGTCCACGTCGGTCAGCATAGGGCAGTTATGGAACACACATTCGCCGTGAGCCAGCACCGCCGCCGCCAGCAGAGGGAGCGCACTGTTCTTCGCACCGTGGACCTGAAGCTCGCCCTCCAGCCGCCGTCCGCCGTTTATCACCAGCTTCTGGCTGTTACCCATATAAATCATCTCCTCCCGCATAACTATGTCTTATAGTATGCCGGAGGAATTTTTTGTGTGAATTACTGCCCGGTGAATTTATCCTCGCCCAGCAGGTCGATCAATTCGCTAAGGATACGGTCTGCCGCGTCGTTCTTTGCGGAACGGCGGGAGTTCTCCTCCATAAGCGCCAGTCTGCCGCGGTCGTTGTACAGCGCGGATACTTCCTCCACCAGACGCGCTTTGGTGAGATCCTTGTCCTCTATCAGAATAGCCGCATGCGCATTGCTGAGTGTCAGCGCGTTGTAGTACTGGTGGTTCTCCGCCGCGTTGGGATACGGCACAAGCACCGCCGGTCTGCCTATCGCCATAAGCTCGGTGATAGTCATTGCCCCCGCCCGCGAAATAATCAGGTCTGCGGCGCACATGCAGGTGTACATATTGTCAATGTAATCCCGGAAAATATGGCAGGACTTGTCCTCCTTTGCGCCGCTCTGTTCCAGCGCGGAGTAGAACAGCTCCTTACCCTTGCCGCCGTAGGAATGTATGTGGTTTATCCCGCCGGTCTTGCTCTCCCACGCGATAAGCTCCGCGACTGCCTCTGTTATGCGGTTCGCTCCTAGGCTGCCGCCGAAGGACAGTATCGTGAACTGGTCGGGAAGCCCCAGCCGCTTTCTTGCTGCGGAGCGCTCCTCTATTTCAATGTTGGAGCGCAGAGGATTTCCGGTGACTACGCAGCGCTCGGTGCTGCTGAGGTACTTCTCTGCGTCAGCGGTGGCAAGAAGCACCTTGTCCGCCTTTTTCGCGAGCATTTTCGTTGCCATGCCGGGGTAGGAGTTGCTCTCGTGGGTGACGATCTTTATGCCAAGCGCCGCCGCCTGCCCTAATACAGTTCCGGTGACGTAGCCGCCGGTGCCTATGACGATATCCGGCTGGAATTCCTTGAGTATCTTGCGGACTGCGTGCTTCGCCGCGAAGAAATAGAGGTACATTGCCTTAGCGTTGCGCCCGATATTCTGTATCGACAGCTTGCGCTGAAATCCCGCCATTTCCACCGGAGTGAAGTTGTAGCCCGCCTTTGTCACCAGGCGAGCCTCCATGCCCTGCGGTGTGCCGATGAACAGTATTTCCGCCTCCGGGAATACTGATTTGAGCTTGTCAGCAATAGCAAGCGCGGGGTTTATGTGTCCGGCTGTGCCGCCGGCGGCGAATATCGCTTTCATAGTGAGTTTGACCTCCTGTTTTTGTGTTTTCTATGTATTAAATTGTAATTTGTCGGACAGGTGCATTTTACTTTCCGCGTAGCAAATTGCTTTTCGCTTCCTTTTGGCTTCCAAAAGGAAGCGGGGTGTGGGGCAGAGCCCCACACTCGCGCGACAGCGCGTTACTCGGCGCGGAAGCGCCGCCACTTGGCGCGAAGCGCCATAAACGCGTTCAAGGCGCTAAAGGGGTTTTAGGGGGAAAACAAGAGTTTTCCCCCTGTCCGTGGCTGCCTACGGCAGCCACGGACAAACTCCCCTATAAATTACAATTTAACACTCTTATTCAATTCAAGTTCGCCCGCCGCGAAACCGACAGCAGCAGCCCCACCTCGCACAGCAGCATGAACAGCGCCGTGCCGCCGTAGCTGAAGAACGGCATTGAGATACCGGTATTCGGCAGAGCGCAGACGTTTACGCCGATGTTGAACAGCGCCTGTATACCAACCTGCACCGTAATGCCCGTGCACAGCATAAGCCCGAAGCGGTCGTCGGACTTCCTGCCAATGTAGAACCCGCGGAATACGAAAATAAGGAACAGCAGGATCACCAGCACACCGCCGATAAAGCCGAATTCCTCGCACCATACGGCGTAAACGAAGTCGTTCTGCGCCTCCGGGAGATAATAGTACTTCTGGGTGGAGTTGTCGAAGCCCTTGCCCCACAGTCCGCCCGAACCGATAGCAAGTATCGCCTGATAGGTCTGGTATGTAGTATCGCCGGGGTCTGCAAGCGGGTCGGTGATAAAACGCTCCTGGAAGTAGGTGAAGTCAGACATCAGCACGACAACTACCAGCAGTCCCGCGCCCAGAAGTCCCACCAGCAGCAGGTGACGCATGTTTACGCCGCCGACGATAAGCATACAGCCCAGTATCGCCGCCATTATCATAACGCAGGAGAGGTGCGGCTGCTTCATCAGCAGACCGACTATCACGAGGAACAGTATTCCCGGCTTCACAAGTCCCACGGTGAAATGCCGCATTTGCCGGTAGTTTTTGGTGACGTAATAGGCGAGATAAATGATAAGTCCCAGTTTTAAAATATCCGACGGCTGGAACGTTCCTATTCCCGGCACAGGCAGCCAGCGCTTAGGGCCGCCCTCAATATTGCTCACGCCGAAGGGGATTACCGCCGCTGTCAGTACAAGCGAAAGCACCAGCAGCACATGCGCGAAGGATATGGAGCGCACCTTGCCGAAAAGCCGCGGGTGCCATTCGTGCAGCAGTATGCGGTAATCCATAAAGCTGATGAAGAACATAGCTATCAGCCCGCCTATCGCAAAGGCGACCTGCCTTGTCGCGTACTGGTAGGAGTCACCGTCGTTGTCGCGGTAGGAGAGCGCGTGGCTCGCCGAGAACATCGCTGTAATGCCCAGAACCAGCAGCACTACCGTTATCACCAGCATGGGCATGTCGATAGCTCCGCCGAAGTAAAACGGTCCCCACTTGTGCGGGTCTTTCTGCTTTTTCTTAACCGGGGCTGCCTGCCTTTTTTCCGCAGCATGCACATTCCCGCCCTGTGCGGAAGCCCTGCTCCCCGCTGTTCTTGAATCCGCTGCCATACAGCACCTCCGCCCTTACTTTCCGAACATGTTTACCGCCATAAGCACCGCGGCAGCTCCCAAAGCAGCCGCAGTCAGTGAGAACACCACGTCTATCTTTACCTCGCTCCAGCCGCTAAGCTCAAAGTGGTGGTGGATAGGCGTCATCTTGAACAGACGCTTGCCCTCTTTGGTGTGGTATATCTTCTTGGTTATCTTGAATACAGTGACTTGTATCACCACTGAAAGCGCCTCGCATATATACACCAGCGCTGCAACTATCATCAGAAACTCAACGCCGCAGCCGACTCCCAGTGCACACACGCAGCCGCCGAGGAACATCGACCCGGTGTCCCCCATGAATACCTTTGCCGGCGGGAAGTTCCACATAAGGAAGCCGATACAGCCCCCCGCAACGCACAGCGCCATAAGTCCCTCGCAGAACATGCCGAGGATACCGGCAATGCAGGCGAACGCCGCCATATACACCACGGTAACGCAGGAGCAAAGCCCGTCAATGCCGTCGGTGAGGTTCACCGCGTTGACAAGGTACAGAATTATCACACCCATTATCGGGTAGTAAAGCCAGCCCAGATCAAGCTGCCAGCCCCACGGGAACAGAATAGACGTGCGTGTGATACCGCTGAGATACAGCGTTGCGAAATACGCGGCTATGACAAGCACCTGAATGACGATCTTCTGCATTACCGTCAGACCCTCGTTGTGCTTTTTCTTCACCTTGATGAAGTCGTCAAGGAAGCCCATGAATCCGAACATCACCGCCATTACCAGCCCGGAAACTGTGCGGACAAACTCGGTCTTGTCCTCGTTCGCGAAGTTCTTCCCCGCCAGCGGCTGGAACAGGATAACAGCGCATGCAAAGCACAGGCACACCGCAATGATGAACATGATACCGCCCATTGTGGGAGTACCCTCTTTCTTCGCCTTGTGCCACTTCGGTCCTATATCAAGTATCGTCTGACCGTATTTCAGCCGGTGCAGGAACGGTATGAACCACACCCCCGCCAGCCATGTCAGTCCGAACGCCAAAATCGCTGCAATAACACTGATCCAAGTTTCCATTCTTTCTTCCCCTAAACCTGTTTATTTCACCTTTTCGGCGATCTCCTCCATGCGCATTCCCCGGCTGCCCTTGAACAGCACCGCGTCACCGGGGCGGAGGTATTTCAGCAGTTCCTCGGTGAGCGCCGCCTTGTCCTGCGAATAATGCACCTCGAAACCCTGCGCCGCCAGTCTGTCCCGGCAGTGCTGCATTTCAGCGCCGTACAGGAACGCGCAGTCCGCGTTCTTCGTGACGTACTCCGCGACCCCAGCGTGAAGCTGCGTGGACATCTCCCCCAGCTCCAGCATGTCGCCCAGAACCGCGATCTTCCTGCCGGAACACTCCATGCCGCCCAGCACCGACAGCGACGACTCCATTGAAGTAGGGCTTGCGTTGTAGCAGTCCAGAATCACCGTGATACCGCTGCGCTGCTCTATTCTCTGCCGCATTCCGGAGGCTTCGTACCGCATGAACGCCGGGACTATCTCCTCTGGGGTCATGCCGGCTTCTATGCCCGCCGCGAACGCCGCCAGAGAGTTCATGACGTGATGTTCTCCCACCACCGGAAGCTCCGCCGCGTATTTCCTGCCGCCGTAAACCAGCGCGAAACGCTGTCCCTCCGCGGTGAGAACTACGTTCTCCGCCCGGACGTCGCAGCCCTCAGACATACCGTACTTCACAATACGTCTGCCGGGGACAGATACCGTTTTCAGGAACTCATCGTCGCCGTTAAGTATCAGAGGAGCGTTCTCCGCCGCGCCGTCAAGTATTTCCAGCTTCGCCCGCAGGATATTCTCCCGGGTTTTGAGGTTTTCAATGTGGCACCAGCCGATATTCGTTATAATGCAGATATCCGGTGCCGCCGCCTTTGAAAGCACGCTGATCTCACCAAAATCGGACATTCCCATTTCGATCACCGCCGCGCCGTAGTCCCTGTTCAGCCGGAAAAGCGTCCGGGGAAGCCCGATATCGTTGTTGAAGTTCCCCTCGGTGCGCAGGGTGTTGTATTTCGCGGAAAGCACCGCGTAAACCATGTCCTTTGTTGAGGTCTTGCCCACGCTTCCGGTGACTCCCACTAATTTCAGCGGGAATTTCTTCCGGTGATAGTGCGCCAGAGCAAGCTGCGCCGCGCGGGTGTCCTTCACCAGTATCACCGGTATAGAATGGCTCTCCGCGCCGCTCTCCCGGTCAGAAAGCGCCGCAGCAGCACCCTTTTCCGCCGCCGCTTCAATAAAGTCGTTGCCGTCAAAACTCTCGCCCCGCACCGCAACGAACAGCATTCCCTTTTCAATCGTGCGGGTGTCGGTGGAGACCCCGCTTACCTGCACGTCCGTGCCGATAAGCCGCCCGCCTGTGACCTCCGCTATTTCCTTTGCAGAAAACATTCTTGCACCGCCTTACCTATGTGAATTCAGCCATTCTGTGACTATCTCCCGCTCGTCGAAATGCAGGTACTCGTCGCCTATCGCCTGATAGTCCTCATGACCCTTGCCGCAGAGCGCCACCATGTCGCCGGGCTGTGCCATTTCCAGCGCCCGGAATATCGCATCCTTGCGGTCAATGAACTCCTCGTACTCTATTCCCTCGGGAACTCCCGCCTTTACGCCGTCGATAGTCTGCTGGGGGTCTTCGTGTCGGGGGCTGTCGGTGGTGATGATGAGGTAGTCCCCCCACTTCGCCGCCGCCTTGCCCATTGCCGGGCGCTTGCCCGCGTCCCGCTCCCCCGCCGCGCCGAACAGCACGATAAGTCTGCCCTTTGTAAGCGGCTTCAGCGTGGAAAGCAGCTTGTCAAGCCCGTCCTCGGTGTGAGCGTAGTCCCGTATCACCGTGAACTCGCCCTGATACACCGTTTCAAGCCTGCCGCTGACGCCGGGGCTTTTTTCCAGCGCCGCCAGCACGTCCTCCATAGGGAAGCCCATGAGGTTCACCATTACCGCCGCCTGTACCGCGTTGCTGACGTTATACAGCCCGGTCAGAGGGATATGCGCCACCCAGCTTTTCTGCCGCGCCGGGCTGGTCAGCAGGAACTCCGCGCCGTGGGGTTTCAGCTTTATGAACTCCGCGAAGAAGTCCGCTTCGCCCTTTACGCTGGTGGAAACTGCGGGTATTCCGCGGCTGCGGCAGTATTCCAGCGTCCTCGCACCGTATTCGTCGTCGATATTTATTACAGCAGCGTCGGACATATCCATAAGCATTCGCTTCGCTTTATAGTATTCCTCCATAGTGCCGTGATAGTCAAGGTGATCCTGCGTTAGATTCGTGAACGCGCCGGCTCTGAACCGCTCCGCCGCAAACCTGTGCTGCGCCAGCGCCTGCGAGCTTGCTTCAAGAAAGCAGTACTCCGTGCCGATATCCGCCATTTCCCGAAAAAGCTGATACAGCCTGCGGGGCTCCGGGGTGGTGGGAGGTCCGCTGTGGGAATACTCCAGCCCCCTTCCCGTGTCGCAGCCCACCGTGCCGATTACCCCGGTCTGCTTGCCAAGAGCGCGTGTTATCTGCGCGCAAAGGTTCGCAATGGTGGTCTTGCCGTTAGTTCCCGTGACCGCGCCGAGGGATATCCTGCGGGTGGGTCTGCCGTAGAACGCCGAAAGCAGCTCCGGATAGAGCCGCCGGGAATCCTGCACCGTTATTTCCTCCGCAAGACCCAGCCGCCGCTGCGTTACCACCGCGCAGGCGCCCTTTTTCAGCATATCCGCCGCCGCGCTGTGTCCGTCGAAGGACCTGCCCTCCACGCAGACGAACAGAAAGCCGGGCTGCACCTCGCGGCTGTCCGAGGTCACGCCGCAAACCTCTCTCTGCCGTAAATTCTCCGCCACTTCATCAATGCCGTCAAAAAGCTGTTCTAACGTCATGACCTCACCCTCTTTCATTAATCCGAATAACTGTTGACTTGGAACGTTACCTCCACCACGTTGCCGAGGTACGCGTCCGTGCCGCCCAGCGGGTACTGCGCCGACGCCGTGGCGTTCGCATTGTCCGCCGCACCGCCGGATATCTTGATATTGAAGCCTGCGTTGACTATCGCTTCGTTCGCCTGCGAAACCGTCATTCCGGTCACGTCCGGTATCACGCCGGACTCCAGCTTCACGTCGCTGCCGATATACAATACCACCGTCGAGCCTTTGGGTATGCTGCTGCCGGAAGCGGGTATCTGTGTGGAGATAGTCGCGCCGCTTGTCGTATCGCCGACATACCGCACCTCAAAGTTCTCGGATATCAGTCTTGCTTCTGCACGCTGAGGTTCCATTCCGAGAACATACGGCACTGCCGCGTCCATTTTGGCAAGCTCCTCCGCGGTGTAGGTCGGGTAAATGCCGAGGTGGGGAAGACCCTCTTTCAGCACCGCCGATACTACCGGCGCAGCAACGGCGCTTCCGTAGTACTGCGTGCCTGTCGGGGTATCCGCCATTACCAGCATGACTATCTGTGGGTCGTCCGCCGGAGCAAATGCCGCAAAGGACGGAGCGTATGTCATCTTATCCACTCCGGTTTCGGCAAGCAGCTTGTTTCTCTCATCGATCTTCTCGGTCGTACCGGACTTGCCGCCGATACGGTAGCCGTTGATGTAAGCGTTGCTGCCGCCGTTGGTGTTTACGACGTTCTCCAGTATTTCGCGCATCTGCGCAGAGGTTTCCTCGGAGATGACCTGCCGCTTTATCTGTGTTTCGGTGGTCTTGACTACGTTTCCGTCCGCGTCAAGCACCTTGTCAACAACATACGGAGTAACAAGATAGCCGCCGTTCACAATAGCGGACAGCGCTGTCGCCATCTGAAGCGGAGTTACCTTGTTGGTCTGACCGAAGCTTGAAGAAGCAAGCTCCACCGGTCCCATTCGTGAGCGCGGGACGTACAAGCTGCCGGACTCGCCGGGGAGGTCTATGCCCGTCGGCTCGGTGAAGCCGAACGCTTCAAAGTAGTCGCAGAACTTATCCGCGCCCAGCCGCTGCCCTATCTGGATAAAGCTGGGGTTGCAGGACTTTGTGACAGCCTCCTGCAATGTAAGCGTGCCGTGTGCGTAGCTTGCCCAGCACTTTATCCTTGTTCCCGCAACTACCTCCACTTGGTTGCAGACGAAGGTGGACTCCTTAGAAACCACCTCTTCTTCAAGCGCGCTGGCGCAGGTGACGGTCTTGAATACCGAACCGGGGTAGTACAGCTCTGTGATAGCCTTGTTCTTCCACTGCTGCTCACGCAGGGCGGCTTCCTTTTCGTCAAGCTCTTCCTCGGTAGCGCCGGCGGCTTTCATTTCCTCCAGCAGCTGCAGGTCGTAGCTGCTTTTCAGCTCCGACGGGCTGTTAAGGTCGAAGCTGGGCGCCGTAGCCATAGCAAGCACCGCTCCGGTGTTGCAGTTCATGATTATGCCGCAGGCGCGGTTTACTACTTGGTGCTGTGACACGCACAGCTCAAGGTTTTTCTCAAGATAATGCTGCAATACCTCGTCCAGAGTGAGCATTAAGCTGTACCCGTCCACGGCGGAGTAATACGCGTCGCTGGAATTCTGAAGCTCCCGTCCGTCCGCCGAAACGGCATATACCGCCTTTCCGTCCGTGCCGCTGAGGTAGTCGTCATAGTACGCTTCAAGCCCGTAAACGCCGTCGCCGTCAAAGTTGGTAAAGCCGATTATGTTCGACGCGAGCGAGCCGTTCGGGTAGTACCGCTTGGACGTGGGCCAGAGGTAGATATCGTCGGAGTTCAGACCGTTTTCGTTCATGAACGCAGTTACCTCGTTCGCTTCCGGCTTCTCCACCTTGCGCTGGACTATGTAGTACTGGTTATTGTAATCTGTGCAGGCGGTCTTTATCTTCTCATAGTCCGCCCCAAGGATCTCTGAAAGTCCCCGGGCGATAAGCTCCGCGCGCTCAACATACGGCTCGGGAGTTTCACCCTTCTCTATCATCTTCTTTGCCTCTTTGTCGTAGGCTTCCTTAGCCTTGACATTGGCGTTTTCAATGTTGTGCGGGGAGATAGTGATGTCCCACACGGTGGAGCTTTGCGCCAGCACTGTGCCGTTGGCGTCGTAGATAGAGCCGCGGTTGGCTTTTATAACAACGTAGGAAAGCTGCTGGTCGGTCGCCAGCATACGCCACTTGTCGCCGTCAAGTATCGAATATTTCAGCAGATACGAGCCGACATACACGGAAAACAGCACGATAAATCCGAGGATAATGAGCTGCTTAGTGTTGGAGCTGAATACGCGGGGCTTTTCAGCGCTGCGCTCCTCCATCTCCTTTATTTCCTCTCCCATTGCTTTGAGAACTTTTTTTACCTTCATTCCGTTGGATCCCCCCAAACAGCGTTATCCGGACCCGCACAGCAAACTGTTGATCCTGCTATACTGCATATAAAAGAAAAAACAAAGCCGACTATGACGGCTGCGCAGCCACGACGCACAGCGCATTATAAGCCGACCTTGCTCAATAAATCCGTTGCCGGCAGAGTATAGGGCGCAGACAGCAAGTCCGCTCACCTCTATATTATGCCATCAGAAACCAATGTATTCCAGCAAATCACCGAACCAGTCTGCGATGGCGCTGAAAATACTTCCGCCGCCGTCGGGGCTTACCTCAATAAGGCTTTCGGTGTTCACATCAAGATAGTTTATCTGGGAATTAGTGACCTTCGCCATGCCAAGCTGGTCAGAGGCGTACTCCTCGATATAGCCGATGTTCGCCTTGCTGTCAAGCCTGCTCTGGAGCAGCGCGTTCTGATCCTGCGCCTCGGCGAGGAGCTGTTTCTGGTCGTCGACCTTTCTCGCGATATCATCTACCCGCGTGTTCTGGACGTTCACCGCCCAGAGCGCACCGAATACCACCGCCGCGCACATTATGAGCCGGAGCTTCGAGCCGCTGCGAGATACCGAGTGCTTATTCATTTTTATCTCTCTCGCCCTGCGCTCCCTGTCCTTTTCCCTTTCCTCCTGCTGTCTGCGGGCGGTGTTTTCGTAAAGGGAAAGATCATACGCAAGGTTTGACCTGTCAACTTCGGGAAGCATCAGCTCACCCTCCTTTGTGCTCCGTTCTTTTGTGCAAGTGCTTACGTCCCGTCAGTCCTCAAAGGGGCTGCTGCGGATCTTCTCTATTATCCTTAGCTTCGCGCTGCGGCTGCGGGGGTTGTTTTCCAGCTCCTGCGGACTTGCCGTGATCGGCTTTTTCACGCAAAGCTCACCCATAGGCTTTCTGCCGCATACGCACACCGGGAACTCCGGCGGGCAGGTACACCCGGTGCAGAATTCCTTGAAGCGGTTTTTTACTATCCTGTCCTCCAGCGAATGGAACGTGATCACCGACATTCTGCCGCCGACCTTGAGCGCCTCGAACCCGTCGGTGAGCGCCCTGTCCAGCACGTCCAGCTCATGATTGACCTCTATCCGTATCGCCTGGAAGCTCTTTCGGCAGGGATTTTTCTCCCTGCGGTACGCCGCCGGTACGCTCGCCTTTATTATCTCCGCAAGCTGTCCGGTGGTTTCTATCGGGGCGGATAGCCGGGCGTTTACTATGCCTCTTGCGATCTTGTTCCCGAATTTTTCTTCGCCGTAGTCGAACAATATCCGGGCGAGTTCCCCCTCGCCGTATTCGTTCACCACGTCACGGGCGGAAAGTCCCTCTCCGCTCATTCTCATGTCCAGCGGCGCGTCGTTATGAAACGAAAACCCGCGCTCCGCCGTGTCAAGCTGGTGCGAGGATACCCCTAAATCGGCAATAATGCCGTCGAGAGCCGTTACCCCCAGCTCCGCCAGCACCGATTTTATCTCGCAGAAGTTTCTCCGAACAAATGTGACCGGATAACCCTTTAACCGCTCCCCAGCGGCTTCCAGAGCCTCACGGTCCTGATCGAAGCAAATAAGCCTGCCGCCGTCCAGCCGTTTTGCAAGTTCAAGGCTGTGACCGCCGCCGCCTGTGGTGAGATCCGCGTAAACGCCCTTTGGGTCTGAGAACGCGCCGTCCACCGTTTCTTTAAGCAGCACCGAAACATGTGAAAATTCCATCAGATACCGATCTCCTCGGCAAGGGCGGCAATATCCTCTGCGGATACGCTGTCTGTGTACGCCTTGTACGCCGCCTTGTCCCAGATTTCCGCGTGGTCGTCCATTCCAACGACGACAACTTCGGAGGTAAGCCCTGCGTAGGCTCTCAGCGCCGGAGCAATGGCTATTCTGCCCTGCTTGTCCGGCTCTGCCTCGCACGCGCCGCCGAACAGGAAGCGCTCGATAGGCAGCCTTACCTTCTGCGGCTTGCCCTTCAGGCTCTCCCGGAGGTCGTTCCAGCTTTGCTCGGTGTGTACTGTCAGGCAGGGTTCACCGATCGTCTTGGAAATAAAGAAATGCTCTCCCAGCTCCTCGCGGAGCTTCGCCGGGAAGTTCATGCGCCCTTTTGCGTCTATGGTGTGCTCGAACTCGCCGTACATTTCTTTCCCCCCTTCCAAAACGAAAGTCCCCTGTGAACCTGCCTTTCCGCCCTCCTCGGGCGGCTGATCCCGTAGATTTTGTAATATATTTCCCCAGTAAAAAAATGTTATTCGGGCAGGCAGAAGTTTCGTTCAGTGGGTATTCAATTAATTTTTAACCACTTTAGTGAAAACTTCACCACTTTCACCCACAATTAGTATACACCGAATTTATATTTTTTGCAAGAGTTAGAGGCGAGTTTTTAACAAAAATAAAAAATAAAGTTTTGTTCATATTTTTGTGCAATTTACACAAAAAAGAAGCCTGTACAAAACAGGCTTCGCGGCAATATTTCGTTAAAAATCACAATATCTTGACTCGATTTAAGATATTTCAACAACATTTTGTGGGTTTGGTTGAAATCTTCCGCTGATATCCGTGGAGTTTTCAACCGTCGGTAAATTATTCCTTATCTCCCGCTGATTCGTGGGTCTGCGCGGTTTTCATTCAATTTGTAACCGAAAAAATGTGTGACAGCGCCCGTACATGATCCCGGAGTCCCATCAAAACCACGGCAGATACGCGCACGCCACCGCGAACACTATCGCCGGCAGGAAATTTGCCACCTTGACCTTCTTCCCCCAGACGAGATTCACTCCCACGCAGAAAATGAGTATCGACCCCACCAGCGACAGGTTAGCAAGCGCAGGTTCGGTCATTATCGGCTCGATCAGGCGGGAGAGCGCGGTTATCACGCCTTGAAAGATGATCACTGGAATTGCTGAGAATATACAGCCCTTTCCCTTTGCGGCGGTCATTATCATCACGATGATAAGGTCAAGCACCGCCTTTGCCGTGAGGGTGGAATAGTCCCCGTAGATACCGTCCTGTATCGCTCCGACCACCGCCATTGCGCCGATACAAACCGTCAGCGACGCATTCACGAAGCCGTCCACGAAGCCGCCGTCGCCCTCGCTGTGGGTGATCTTTCTGAGCCAGCCGCTGAAACGCTCCAGCCCGGCTTCAATGTTGATAAGCTCGCCCACCAGCGCGCCCAGCACGATACTCGCGATCACCATCATAGTGCCGCCGCTTGAAAGAGCGCCGCTCTCCTGCGCGGTCAGCATGTGCTCCATAGCCCCGGCTATCCCCAGAAAGATAACGCAGATACCGCAGGCGCAGGTCATGGTTTCCTGCATACGCGGCTTGATGAGCTTCCCGAACAGCAGTCCGGCAATTCCGCCGATAATTATTCCCGCGGCATTTATTAATGTGCCAAGTCCCGGCATTATCTCGCTCCCTTTTTATGATAATCTGCCCTTGAAGTCCTCATACCCGAACTTCTTCACAAGCTGAATTTCGCCGTTTTCTTTCAGAATATAAATGGACGGCAGCGGCATTCCGTTGAATGTGTTGTTTTTGCACATGGAATATATCGCCATATCGCAGAACACCAGCCTTTCCCCGCTTTCCAGCGGCTTATCGAAGGAATAGTCCCCGATAATGTCCCCGGCAAGGCAGGTGTTTCCGCCCAGACGGTAGGTATACGACTTCTCGCCGGGCTTCCCGGCGCCGATAATTTCCGGGCGGTAGGGCATTTCAAGCACGTCCGGCATGTGGCAGGCGGCGGAGGCGTCGGTTATCGCGATATCGCAGCCGTTCGCGAACGTGTCAAGCACTGTCGTCACCAGCCAGCCGGCGTTCAGCGCGACAGCCTCGCCGGGTTCGAGGTACACCTCCAGCCCGTATTTCTCCTTTATCCGCTTCACGCAGGAGATGAGCTTCGCGACATTGTAGCCGGGGCGGGTAATGTGATGTCCGCCGCCGAAATTCAGCCACTTTATCCTGTCGAACATGAACCCGAACTTCTCCTCGACATGCGGCAGAGTGCGCTCCAGAACCTCCGCACCCTGCTCGCACATGGTATGGAAATGAAGCCCGTCTATCCCCTCGTACAGCGCCGGGTCGGCGTTGAAGCGCTCCAGCGTTGTCCCCAGACGCGACCCGGTGAAGCAGGGGTTGTAGATGTCGGTGTCTATCTCGCTGTACTCCGGGTTTATGCGTATTCCCGCCTGAATATAGCGGTCGCTAGCCCGCACCTTGTCGCGGTATTTCGCCCACTGCTGCGGGGAATTGAACACAATGTGGTCGCATATTTTCAGCAGCTCGTCCATGTCGCTTTCCGGGTACGCCGGGGAGAAAACGTGGTTCTCCCTGCCGAACGGCTCAGCCATTTTCTCGTACGCCAGCCGTGCCTCGTAAATTCCGCTGGCGGTGCAGCCGTCCAGATACTCCGCGATAAGCGGGTAGCAGGAGAACGCTGAAAAAGCTTTCTGCGCAAGCAGTATCTTGCAGCCTGCCTTTTCCCGGACGTATTTCAGCAGTTCAAGGTTCTTGCGGAGCTGCTTTTCGTCTATGACGTAGCAGGGGGTGTCAACTTTGGTTATCCAGTTCATGTCCGCTCCTTATTCAACAGTAAAGGAAGTCCACGGCATTCTGTTGTACTCCATTATATCCGTGGATTTCTTCATGCCGAGCTTTTCATAGAAAGGAATTGCATCTTCGTTGGCGCAGGTGTACATGACTATCTCGTCCTCGCCGCCGGCAATCTCAAGCGCCTTTTGGATAAGCTGACTGCCGATTCCCTGTCCGGTCATGCTGCGAATAACTCCCAAATCGGTGATAAACAGCCAGTACGCGAAATCTGTTATCCCGAAACACACGCCGACTACTTCGCCCTGCTCGCTCCGGGCGACAAGGCTTATTGAAACATTTTGCACCAGCCGCTCTATTCGGTTATTGAAATTTTCCTTTGGGTACTGCGAACCTAAGTCGGTGTTTTTCAGAAATTCCATGTACTCCGCCGCATTCAATCTTTCTGGTCGTATGGTGACATTCATACTGGTTTCCCTCCTGTCATTTTGCCCAGTTCTATATCGCTTTTATCATGAATAGCTCCATTGGCTGAGCATATCTCGGAATATCTATAACAAGCCCGCCGCAGTCCTTATATCCCAGCTTTCTGTAAAAGTGCTGTGCATTTTCGTCCACTTGTGTGGAGGTCAGCAGCATTCCGAAGCCCTGTTTTTTCATGTCGGCTTCCCAGAATTCCACCAGATTCCGCCCAAAGCCCTTGCCGCGATAGTTTTCATCAAATAAAAGCATTGTGCAAAACGGAGTGTTATCCCAGAACAGATTGTATCTCAGCAAGCCGACAGCTTTATTGTTTTCCAGCAGAACATAGCCCTGTTTATTTAGTATCTTGTTCTCAAACTCCCGCTCAGGCAGATGTCTGTCAAGGCTGAACCAGAATTCCCTATCAGCGGACTGGACGTATATTATTTCGTGTATAGTCCCTCGCCTTCTCCCTAAAATATCCCGGTTCTACATTCTCACTTCCGACTAAAAAAAACGCTCTTGAAAAATAACCAGCTCCATTATTTCCTCTCGGGTAAACGTCATATTATCCGGTGCGACAACCCACTTTTCCTCAACATCATCAAAACGATGAATAACAGCGATGACCCGCCCGGTGAACTCCTTCAGCGGCTCGTCCACACCGAGGACATACACGTCCTGTTCCTCGCCGTCCGGGGCGATGATTCCCTCAACATATCCGTAATTCACGGGGTAGTAAATATCCGGGTGATTCGGGTGGAAGCTCCCGAGAGGGCGGTCTATCGTGACTTTTATGATTTGACCTATCATTTTTCCTCATCAATTTCCGGGTAAGAGAATCCCTCCACCCGTGACAAACCGGCTGATTTCCCCTCAAAGGTAAGGTCGAGGGACTCTGCGCCGCTCCGCTCCAGCAGGCTCACAAAGCGCTTTTGCTCACCGTCAGTGCCGCAGACTGAGAACGCCAGTACCTTGTCAGTTTTATTCGCAAGGTAGAGGTGGAATGTCTGCTGTGAAAGCTGCACTGTGAAAATGTTGCTTTCGTGCAGGAATTTCTTCTTCAAGCCCTGCGGCGAAAGGGTAAGCTCTGTTGTGGGAATGATCAGCGCGTCATATTCGTCCACCGGGACGAAGTTGCTCAGATAGAGCTTCGCCCAGACCATGCACCCAACCCAGCCAAAAAACACCGCTCCGAACAGCGCCAGCGGAACTATGACCCACCAGAACGCAAAAAACGAGGGACCGAAAACACCCACTGCGAACAGAGGAACAACGATAATCATCATTACCAGCAAAATGTCCATCAGACCACCCGGATTGAAATTCAGCGAAAGCCGTGAGCTGCACTCCTCACAGAAGAACACAAGACGTGTATTATAAAGCCGGAATCCGTCCAAATTCAGGTTTTGTTGAATGAAATTAGAAGAAACATAAGACGGAACGCCGCCCCTTCCGGTCACCATGTTATGCTCTCTGTGAGGATATACGGTGTATGGCATTATGCTCCATTTCGTCCTGACAGCATTATCGGCAGGAGGGTAGCCCTCAATTATATCAATTCCGTCAGCGTCGCGGTTTGACGGTGCGCGCAGCAGCAGCTTCTTCCCACAAACCGGGCATATCCGCTCGCCCTTTTTCTGCATACACCGCACCTCCAGAGTTCAGTTCAGTATCAGTCCACCAGCACCGGATCGAAGTCCTCCTCCCACGGAAGCCCCCATTTGTTGAGCGCCTCCATGAACGGGTCGGGGTTCATTTCCTCGACGTTGTACACGCCGGGCTTCTTCCACTGACCGGTCAGCACCATAGCCGCGCCTATCATCGCCGGAACGCCGGTGGTATAGCTGATAGCCTGCGAACCTACCTCCTTGTAGCACTCCTGATGATCGCAGATGTTGTAGAGGTAGTAATTCTTGTCCTTGCCGTCCTTCTTGCCGCGGAAGATACAGCCGATGTTGGTCTTGCCGACGGTGCGCGGGCCTAACGAAGCCGGGTCGGGAAGCACTGCTTTAAGGAACTGTAACGGAACGATCTCCTTACCCTCGTACATAATGGGCTTGATAGAGGTCATTCCCACGTCCTCAAGGCACTTGAGGTGGGTGAGGTAGCTCTGCCCGAAGGTCATGAAGAACCGAATCCGCTTGATTCCCTTGATGTTCAGCGCAAGGCTCTCCAGCTCCTCGTGGTGAAGAAGGTACATGTCCTTTTCGCCCACGCCCTTGAAGTTATAGACCCGCTTTATCTCCATAGGCTCGGTCTCAACCCACTTGCCGTCCTCAATGTAGCTGCCCTTTGCGGACACCTCTCTGATGTTTATCTCCGGGTTGAAGTTAGTTGCGAACGGATAGCCGTGGTCGCCGCCGTTGCAGTCCAGAATGTCGATATAGTTTATCTCGTCAAACTCATGCTTCATAGCATACGCGGAGAACACTCCGGTAACTCCCGGGTCGAAGCCGCAGCCGAGGATCGCGGTAAGTCCCGCCTTTTCAAACCGCTCGCGGTAAGCCCACTGCCAGCTATATTCGAACTTCGCGGTGTCCTCCGGCTCGTAGTTCGCGGTGTCAAGGTAGTTCACTCCCGCCGCAAGACATGCGTCCATGATGTGCAGGTCCTGATAGGGCAGCGCCACGTTGATGACTATTTCCGGCTGGTAGCTCTTTATCAGCGCGGTAAGCTCCTCAACATTGTCTGCGTCCACCTGCGCGGTGGAGATCACCGTCTTTGTGGTGGGCTGTAATTTCTCCTTGAACGCGTCGCACTTTGACTTTGTGCGGCTGGCTATCATTATTTCCGAGAAAACCTCGCTGTTCTGGCAGCACTTGTGGATAACTACCCCGGCAACGCCGCCTGCGCCGATTATCAATGCTCTGCTCATTTCTTTGTCCTCACTTTCTGTTGTGTTCCGGTACGACTGCGTAGAATTCCAAGTCCACACCGCTGTCGTTGATAAGGCTGTGCTCCTGTCCCATAGGGCAGTAGTGTACGCTCCCGGCGGTGACTGTTTCGTATTCGCCGTTGTACAGCACCCTGCCCTCTCCCTTTGTGATGAATATTATCTCGCTGTTTCCCTCATGGCGGTGAAGTCCTATCGACGCGCCTGGGATCAGCTTTCCTTTCATTATCTTGTTGTTTTCGTCCGCGAACATCTGCACATGGAACGACTTTTCGCCGCCCTTGAAATTAGCGATATCCTGCGGTTGTATCTCATCATAATTAATCAGCATAATCTCACCTCATGTTGCCGGCTTGGTTTCCCGCAGAACGTCCCGAACATTGTTCGGCAGTGCGAAGCACCCACTGTGGACGTACTGGTTGTAGTACTTGGTCTTAAGCCCCTGCGCCAGCCACCACTCGGCGTTCTGGTCTTTCACCGGGTGGAACTTCTTTGACGCGAAGCCGAACAGCCAGTGACCCGACGGATATGTCGGGATATGCGCCTGATACACCAGCGCCGTCGGGAAGAAGCTCTTTATGCGGCTGTGGGCGCGCTTCATTATCTCGGCGTATTCGTCGTAGAACGTGCTTTCATGCTGGTTCACAAGGATCCCGCTGTCATTCAGTGCGTTGTAGCAGTTGCCGTAGAACTCCTTAGTGAACAGCCCCTCCCCGGGTCCAAACGGGTCGGTGGAATCCACGATAATGAGGTCGTACTCGTTCTGCTTTCCCCGCACGAATTTCAGCCCGTCCTCAAAGTAGATATGCACCCGGGGGTCGTCCAGCTTACATGCGGTCTGAGGGAGATATTCCCGGCACAGCTCGACTACCCGGCGGTCTATCTCCACCATGTCGATGTGCTCCACGGACTTGAACCGGGTCAGCTCCCGTATCGTGCCGCCGTCCCCCGCGCCTATGACAAGCACCTTTCTGATGTCCGGATTTGTCGCCATAGGGACGTGGACTATCATTTCGTGATAGATGTACTCGTCCTTTTCGGTGAGCATGAGAAATCCGTCCAGAACCAGTATCCTGCCCAGCTCCACGCTGTCAAGAATGTCTATCTTCTGAAACTCGCTCTGCTCTGTGACAAGGTGTTCCTGTATCTTAATTGAAAACTTTATGCTTTCCGTGTGGTTTTCGGTAAACCAAAGCTCCATTTTTGCTCCTATTCTGTGGGAATTCAGCCCACAACTTCAAGCTGCTCCACGTTCATGTCCTTTGTTCCGGTGAGGGAGCAGCCCTTTTCCTTTGCGTAGGCAATGTAGCTGAGGATATCGTCGGTTATCCTCTCGCCGGGGGCAAGTATCGGTATTCCCGGCGGGTAGCACATGACGAACTCGCTGCATATCCTGCCGGCTGTCTTTTCTATCGGCAAAGTTTCACGCTCCGCATAGAACGCCTGCTGCGGCGGCATTTCCACGATAGGGTTGATGTACTCGTGGTCGAACAGCCCCGCCGGTGAGCGGGAATACAGCCGCTTAATCTCCGACAGAGCGCCCAGCAGACGCTCTATTTCCAGCGCCCGGTCGCCGCCGGTGATTATCGCCAGTATATTGCCGATATCGCCGAACTCGATTTGGATTCCGTACTCGTCCCGCAGCAGGTCGTACACCTCAATTCCGGCAAGACCCATAGCGCGGGTATGCACCGACAGCTTGGTGGTGTCGAACGCATAGAACGCCTTTCCGTCGCAAAGCTCGCTGCCGAATGCGTAATAGCCGCCGATAGCATTTATCTCCCTGCGGGCGTACTCGGCGAACTCTATCGTTTTGGCATAGAATTCTCTGCCGTTCAGCGCAAGATTCTGCCGGGCAAGGTCAAGGCTCGCCATAAGCAGGTAGGACGCGCTGGTGGTCTGGGTGAGGTTGATTATCTGCCGCACATAGTCCCGATTCACGCCCTTGCCCAGCAGCAGGAACGCGCTCTGGGTCAGCGAACCGCCGGTCTTGTGCATTGAAACCGCCGCCATGTCCGCGCCGCAGCTCATGGCGCTGGGGGGCAGTCCCTCCCCGAAGTAGAAGTGAGTGCCGTGGGCTTCGTCCACCAGCACCTTCATGCCGTGGCGGTGGACTATCTCGGTTATCCGCCGCAGGTCGGAGCATATACCGTAATAGGTGGGATTGTTCACCAGCACCGCTTTGGCGTCCGGATTGGCGATTATCGCCGCCTCGACCTCTTCCGGGGTCATGCCGAGGGGGATACCAAGCTCGTTGTTCACGCCGGGATTCACATACACCGGTATCGCGCCGCAGACTACCAGCGCATTTATGGCGCTGCGGTGGACGTTCCTCGGCAGGATTATCTTCTCCCCCGCCTTGCACACCGACATCACCATTGCTTGTACAGCCCCGGTCGCGCCGTTCACGATAAATATGGAGTTCTCCGCGCCGAATGCGTCCGCGGCGACCTCTTGCGCCTCTTTTATTACCGAAACCGGGTGACAGAGATTGTCCAGCGGCTTCATGGAATTCACGTCGTTTTTCATGCAGCTTTCGCCGAGGAATTCCGTCAGCAGCTTGTTTCCTCTGCCGCCTTTATGACCGGGCACGTCAAACGGGACGACCCGGTTGAGCCGGTGCGCTTTCATTGCTTCGTACAGCGGCGCACGGCTCTGGTCAAGCTGATATTCTCTCATCTGCCGCACCTCAGTAGATATTCATTCCGCTGAATATCTCTATCATTTCCCGGCGCAGGCTGTTGGTTATCTCAAGCCGCTGCTGGGGGTGGATCTCGTACACGTCGGAGTTGAACAGATAGTTCTGGAGTTCTATCTCCTTTATCAGCATTTTTGTGTGGAAAATATTAGATTGGTAAACGTTCACGTCGATAGCGTCATATTTTGTCAGCGTTTCCGGATTTATGTAATCCTGAATCGACGTGATCTTATGATCCATAAAGCATTTCTTGCCGGAAACATCTCTCGTGAAGCCGCGCACCCGGTAATCTATCGTGATTATGTCCGAGTCGAAGCTGCCGATAAGGTAATCCAGCGTATTCAGCGGCGAAATCTCGCCGCAGGTGGCAACGTCAATGTCCACGCGGAACGTCGAGATCGCCTTGTCCGGGTGATATTCCGGGAAAGTATGCACCGTGATATGACTTTTGTCAAGATGTGCGTGGACAGTATCTCTGCCGATACCGTCCCTGTCAAGGAAACCGGCGCCCTTGTTGCAGGAGCCGTCTACATGGGAAGGGTCAATATGCCCCTCTGCAAAGAGCACATTGACAGAAGCCCCCTGCGGGTCGTAATCCTGCTTTGAGATATTCAGGATAGTCGCGCCGATACGCTCGGTCACGTCGCAGAGGATCTTGGTGAGCCTTTCGGAGTTATACTGCTCGTCGATATAAGCGATATAGTCCTTCTGCTCCCTCTCACTTTTTGCATAGCACACATCGTAAATGTTGAAGCTAAGTGTTTTTGTGAGGTTGTTAAAGCCATATAAAGCCAGCCTGGAGCTGCCGCCGCCAGGAGCTTCCGGTTTTTTCTCCAACCCTAACATCACAGCCTTTCGTTTGAGAATTTTCTGCACGGTAATTCTATGCAGTCAAAGTAAGTATATCATAAACTCGTGGATTTTGCAATATTTTTTTGAAAAATATAGGTAAATTATAAATTGTAATTTGTAGGGGAGTTGTAATTACTCTGTGAGGTTGTCTGCGGCTGCTTATGGCAGCCGCAGACCGGGGGAAAACTCTTGTTTTCCCCCGAACCCCTTTAGCGCTTTTGACGCGTTTATGGCGCTTCGCGCCAAGTGGCGCGCTGTCGCGCGAGTAGCGGCGCGTTCGCGCCGAGTGTGGGGCGCTGCCCCACAC
>CAMCFA010000010.1 GCA_945873955.1 uncultured Clostridia bacterium
ACAGCCGCGGCTTAAAAAGCGAGGACTACACTATCGAACAGCTGAAGTTCATGATGATTGTGTTGCACTTGTATTGACAATCTATCATACAAAATATTGACAAATTATTAGGAAAGTGATATAATATATAAATCAAATTACTTGAATAAGGATGTTTCAAATTTAGAGGTTAGCAGAAATGATTAGGAACAGGTTTTCAAAAACAATGGCAATACAGGGATTATGTTTTGCTCTTTGCTTTTTTGCTTTTCAGCTGACTGAATTTACTGTAAATGACCGAGCAGAAGTTTTGCTTGGTGCGGAATGGGCAAATGCTGTTTATTCTGCAGGAATTGCCTGTACAGCGCTGGGTTTTCTATCTTTTTCCGTTCTGCGCCGGATTTTTGCGGGAGAACGAAAACGAAAAGCGGTTATGTGTACCGTAGGTTTGATTTCAGTGTTAACATCATTTGCTCTGCTGACCACTTCCTCTAAAGAATTATTCTTAGTAAGTTCTTTTTTTGCACTGCTTACCTATGGACATATTGGCAGCAATATTTATTACAGCTTTTCAATGATGTTTTCCGGGAGTGCATATACAGGCCGTGTCATCGGAATAAGCATGGGCTGCGCGGTATTGCTGCAGTTTGCGGTTCAGAACCTTCTAGTGACAGACGCTGCATTTATTGCAAGCATAATAATAAGCGTTGCCGTAATGGTATTTTTTGTAGTAAAGCCTCCTAAGGATTGGATGTTTGAAAACCCGCTGCCTTACTCGTCAGAAAACAAGACATATAAAAAAGAGGCTTATATATTGATTGCGGCGACATTGTTTATGTCGCTGGTTATCGGGTTTATCGACGGAATTGTTGTCACAAAGCATGCCGAGGGAAGCCTGAGCGTTTCTTCATACGCACGGCTGTTTTATGCTTTCAGTCTGCCTGCTGCGGGCTTTACGGCTGATTTGAAAAACAGAAAATACTTGTCAATCGCAACATATTATTTATTTCAACCATTTCAACAGCGCTTATTTCAGACGCAAACACATTTTTCTGGGGAACCGCGCTGATGTATACTTACAGCGGTTTTTATGTGGTTTTCTTTACTGTTTCATTCATTGATTTGGCGCCTCGAACCAAATCTCCCGAACTTTGGGCGGGAATGGGCAGAATTATAAGAAGCATTACCGCTGCACTTACCGCAATCCCTGTGGTGGTGGTGTTTGAGCAGTTCGGAAGCGTAGTGCTTATTGCGGGAAGCTGTATCTTCTCGGTTATGACCTTGCTTGTGCTGTTTAAGAACATCAGCGTCTCTCTTTTTTCGCAGCAAGCTTCCGCAGAGAAAGCCTCCGAAGAAAACGAACCTCTGTCTCAGGAGCAAATAATGAAGAACTATTCCGAGCATTACGGTTTTACGCCCCGTGAAACCGAGGTATTTGAAAAGCTTATTACTACTGAAGATGGAGTTCAGGAAATAGCCGACAGCCTCTATGTGTCGCGCAGAGTTCTTCAGAGATATATTGCTGCCATTTATGAAAAGACAAATACAAAATCACGAATAGGATTGTTTCAGAGTTTTTCAAAGTTTGGGAAATAGATTTATTGTCAAGAGATAATTTGTGTAAATTTAGCACTGCCTTATTTAGGCGGTGCTTTTTTGTTGGTTGGCACACTTGTGACCTACTACATATTGTGGGCTTGCAATGTTGACACACTTGTGACCTGTTTTTCATGCGTTGAGTATACTATAATTACCATAAATTCAGCGAAAAATATCCGACAGGGTTAATGAGTTTCGCTGTAACCGAATACTATTCGGGATATAAAAATTTGTTTACCGAAAGGAGAATGATGATGAAATTATCGTTCAGGCGCATTGTATCATTGCTGCTGATTGTTTGTATTACAGCAGGTTTATTGCCTACCGTTTCTTTTGCGGCAGATGCCAAAAAGGGACCTAACCCGGGAGCAATATACGATTATGACACGGCGCATATCTACTTGTGCAGCACAACTACCTCTTCCCCTGAAAATGCACTGTATTCTCAGGTCGGCGGTACGCCTTCTGTTGACAAATCGGTATTGGGAATCTCATACGATACAGCTTCCAATACCCTTAATCTGTCAAATTTCAACGGATTGGGAAAGTATCTTCAGATAAACGAAATGGGAAGTGATTTTTCCATAAACCTTGACGGAGACAGCGTCATTGACGCAATAGTATCATGGGGATTCGGATATGAGGCTTCTGTTTGCTTCAAGGGTTCCGGAACACTCACTGTAAATCCCAATGCAGATGTAATGGTTCAGGGATATTATCAGGGAATTGACATAGAGGCTGAGGAAGCTCCCGCTGTTCTTCGTGTGTCTCCCGAAACCACCGTTAATGTATTCGGTGCAAACGGCGGACAGGCTGTCACAATTTATTACACATTAACAAGTTCCGACGCAATAATAGCCGAAGGAAAGCTGTCGAAAGGACAGCCTGCTCAAAAAAGGCTTCAGAAGACCGTTTCGGACATTTATATGACCCAATATCCGCTATATACTTACGGCGGAGCTTATTACGGCAGCAGGATTACTGCTGTCGGCGGCAATCCGACATACACGATGTATCTGCTGACAGGCGGAACCGAAAGCTATGGTTACACTGCCACTGAAGTAGAAGGAGAAAGCGGATTAAGTGAAGTGCCTTCAAAATACGAGGCTGTGTATTCGGATTATTACGCTTATACCGTATCTTCCGACAGCAACTATTTCAATGCAATGTCTGAAGTTCATTTTGTTCCCGAAAACACCGTCGTTATCGAAAAACCCGTAATAACCACCAAAACTCTTCCCGAAGGCGTTGTAAATACGGCGTACCGTGCTGTTCTTGAAGCTTCGCCTTATAAAGAGGGAAATGCAATTTCGTGGTCGGTAATTGAAGGTAAGCTTCCCGACGGTCTTTCCCTTGACGGCAAAACAGGCGTCATATCAGGCACTCCGACAACTGTTGGAACAAGCACGTTTACGGTAAAAGCGTCCGAAGCAGGCGCTCAGGACGCAGCTGCTTCTTTTTCAATCAAAATAAACAACGCCGCAATTTCTTTTGAGGACGGCTGCGATTTGTATTTGTCCGCGACAGATAAAGGTGCAATTATACCCGAAAGTTATTTCAGCGCTTTTGTTAATCTTTCCAGAGAGCTGACAGCCGCAGAAGCCGCAGATGCTGCTGCCGAACTCTATTACAACGGCAATCCTGCGGGAGAAATACTGCCTGTTTACGCAAAGGGTAAGATAATCTACACAAACAGCGTTTTCCCGAGCGAAATGAAAACCGCCGAAAAAATCGTTTTCAGACTCGGAAAACTTACAAAAGAAATCAATATAAGCAAACCTGCTGCGCCAAGCATTGAAATAACGGCTGAAACTCATGCAAAGCAGTATTCCACTCTTGTGATTAAAAACGAAGACGGAGCTGTTGTCTGCGAAAAGGCAGGATTTGGTTATCCCGGAATAACCATCACAAATCTGGATGCAGGAAAATACACCGTTGATGTTGTGTGCAGCATTGACGGAAGAGGAACGCAGAGTCTGCTTCCTGCTCCGATAGTTTTTACCGCAGTGAACGGCGAAAAAGTTACAAAGCAGGTTGATATTTCAAAACAACTGAGCTTTTATCACCTTGCAGATGCGTATTCCGATAATTTCAGCTTACTTCTGCATAAGGACTATGATGTTTTCTGGTATTCTGATTCAACGGGAACAAATCTTTTAAGCGAGAAATCCGGCATAAATCGCCTTTCGGGCGAAACGCTCTATGTAAAGGCCGTCCCCGTCGGAATTGCAGCAACCCGCCTGACTGAATCAGCAATAACACCCGTAACCGACGGAGATTCCCAATGGATAGACTTATATCTTCCTGAAAAAAGCACAATTTCATTAACAGGAACCGTTAAGTACATAAAAGCAGACGGCTCCGTTGGCTTATGCGAAGACGCTTTTGTTACTGCGTCCTGCGGAGAGGGCGGCTTTGCCAATATCAGAACCGTTTATTCCGAAGAGTCAGGCAGTTTCTCGCTGGAAAAAATAGCAGCAGGAACGGTTATTACTGCAGGTTCAGTAAACAAAGATGGCAATCTGACAGATTATTTTACATATACCGTCACCGAATCCGATATATCAAACGGAAGTCTTCCGCTTAACATAACTCTTTCTCCTGCAGAGGGATTCGTTGCGCTTGACGGATATTGGAAGAAAGAGATGAACAGCGATTCATTCTGGCATGAGGAGCACGCATATCTCGATCCGAGACATGTTACTATTACAGACAGCCGCGGAAAGGAACTCGAATTCACCTCCTGTTATAACGGCTTCCTGCTCTCAGATCCGTCCGCTGTGTCTGCCGGTGAAATACTTTATCTTGATTTTGACAGCGGAAGACAATACGGCTCCTGTGAGATTGCGGTTTTATCCGAAAACGGAAAGATATACGGCATTGCAAATCCGCTTTATATCAGGACAAAATGCATAGCAAGGATTGAAGTTTCACGTCAGGAGAAGCTGAGTTACAGCGTTCTTCTGTATGGCGCAGACGGAAAGCTTATCGAAACAAGAAGAAACGAAGTTGACGATAAGACATCCTCGGCTACCGTTTACTTCATCACCCTTAAAGAAGGAAATTATACGGCTGTTTTTGTTCAGACAAGCTATCTTGATTCTCTTGAACCAAGTTCCTATGATACTCTTGCAAAAGCAAAAAATCTGAAATCCGAATATACTGCCTCAGTTTCTTTTGAGGCGGAAGACTTTGCAAATGTTGACAAGAGCATTTATCTTCCATCTGTATCCTATGACGATAAGGACATCTTTGTTACGTCCGCAACAGGCGTTTCAATGAAGCAGACATACCCTGAAACTGTTGACATTGATTTTGTCTGCACACCTTCCACTCAGTTTGATATGAAAGAAGGCACAGGAGTAACCTTTACTATTATAACAAGCCAAACGGGTCAGAATACATCGGGAAAGGTCGCAACACGTTCTATAACAATCAACGGAAAATCCGTTGACATAAACCGTTGGAGTGCGGAAAAGAATGGTTATATAGACGCTAACGGAAGAATTGTTCTGTCGCTTTCAGCTTCGGAGCTTTCGGAATACGGCGGTTTTCCGTTAAGATTTTCTTCTACTGTGGAAATGACAAATCCCGCCAAATTCTGCGCAGACTCCTATATTTCATATTATGATAACAAAGGAACAAAACAGACAAAATACTTTGGAGCGTATAACGAGGAAAGAAGCCCTCTGTCAATTTCAGCTCCCGCTGTTACAGCAGACGGAAGCTTCACCGTTTACGGAGTTGGTCCTGCCTCTTATGTTTCAAAACCGTATTATGTCACAATCTATGCAGACGGCATACCTGTTGCCAAAGTACAGACTGACAGCAGAAAGGGATATTACAAAGCATCTGTAACCTTCGACGAAAGCAGAATGGACGAATATCAGACAATATCGTTCAGCGCCAAAGGCTCATTTGCTGACGGCAGCCGAGCGTATTCTTCTCCCGTTTGCGAAACAGTGTATTCTTCAAGCATGGGTGCTTTAACAAAGAACGAGATGTTCTGGTATGATGCAAGCGAAAGAGAAAAATCTATTGTAATATGGGACGACGGAGATCCTGTAAACGCTGATAAAAGTTATTACATCAGCGGAAACGGATATGATACCTCTTATAAATGGCAGCTTACTTTTGATAATCCCGATAATGTATATAATGTAAATATCAACTGCATTGACAACGGTATAATCAAACAGATACCGGCAGAACGAATAGGTTCGTCCAATATTTTTGAAACAGGAAAGATTTGTTTGTACGGAAAAACTCCTGACGGCGCATGGGTAACTTACAATCGGCTTGACACCATGTATATGGGTAATGCTGATGATGTAACTGACAGTGAGATTTCTGAAGTTCTGGACTATATGAATAGCCTCGCAGGATTCAGCGAAGTCAGCGGTACGGCAGACAATTTCTCTTTCCTTCTGGGAAGCGGTACTCAGAAGTTCAGGATTTATTCCAAGAGAGAAAATATTTCATGGGACAGCTCAAAGATTTCCGAATTTGAGAGCATGGAACCTTTTCACAAAGATATTCCCTATTGCATTGGTTATGAGGAAGGAAATCTTTCTCAGGCAGGCGGGATATTTGCAATCCACAGAGTGATGAAATATTCAAATTCTGATATCGACGGAGAGTATTTCTTTGTTGATGAGCTTTATACGCTTGCATCAAGAATCATCACCGTATGGGATACTTCATCTTCAAAAGCATACAGAACCATCACTCAGATAGGCGATGACCCGACTCTTCAGCCTTTGGAATACTCGGAACTCGACGCTGAATTGGCGGCGATAAACCGTGTTGAAGATATTCTCAGAGTATGGTATGACTACGACAAGCTTGTCGAAAGCGGATTTATGGAGATATACACTAATACTGCAAGAGTTTCGGCAAACTATATGAGCGATGATTTCGGCACCGTTGACGACTATATCCCCGATATGTTCGACCTTGCGCTTAATGCACAGGGCGGAGTACCGATATCTGCACAGGATATATACAAGCTTCAGCGTTTTTATAAAGACAATGAGTATTGCTTCACCAATCTTTTTAAGATATATAACAGCGATAATGACCCTGCGTTTGACGCTATGAGAAGACGCCTGAAGAGAGTGAACGAAATCCGTGTCCTTTTTGGCTGCATAATGCTTGACGAACTGAGAAGCAATCTCCCGCAGAGTCTTGAAGATGTGACGGGAATAACTCTGGCGGGAAAGGCGCTTGAATTTGTTCAAAATCAGGTTAAGGACGCCATTACAGACAAAATAAACGGACAGCTTGAGAAAATCTACGGTTCTCAGGCAAAGTCATTGGCGTTTGATGTTTATTATGCGGCAAAATATTTTGAGAGAAAGGAATCGTTCTTCTGCTCCAAGCTTGATTGGAAGAACTTCCCGTTCGATCTGTATGACCCTAACGAGATGACAGGCGGCGAAAGCCAGACAATGCCTTCTGGTCCCAGCGGAATGCTGGATCCTTCGGGCGTTATTTTTGAGGCGGTTGAAAGCAATGTGATTGAAGGCGCAGACGCAACTCTGTACTATTTCAACGGCACTAACGGAGTGATTGCGGATTCCACTTACTTTGGAATTGAGCCTAACCCGCAGACAGTCGGCAAAGACGGTTTTTATCAATGGTTTGTTCCGATGGGAGACTGGCGAGTTGTTGCCTCTAAGGATGGTTATACAACTGTTGACACTGGCTCAAGCGCGGACTATGGACTGAATGCGGCACAGAAGACAGACGGATACTACTATATGCCGGTTCTTCCTGTTCAGCTTGACGTCAACATAGGTCTTGTAAGCTATGAGGCTCCCGCAGTTGAATCCATAAAAGCAACAACAGACGGAGTATTCATCACCTTCAGCAAGTATATGTCAGAGGGCGAACTCACCGCTGCAAATATCGGTTTGTATATAAACGACGTTCTTGTGCCTCTGGACGGCAGCAACGTAATCCTTGCAGACAGCGAAAAGGTGAACGCAGACAGCACAATCTCCTACACAAAGACAGTGTTGCTTGCTTATCCGGGGCTGAAAACAAGCGATAAGGTACAGGTTGTTATCGGCAACGAAGTAAAAAGTTATGCGGACGTCCGAATGGCAGAACGCTATGACAGCGGCAGTATTGATGTAACCGAACCTGTAAAGCTTGCGGCACCAGTTGCTTCCGTAAGTTCGGGAGAGGTTGAGAAAAACACGGTTGTAACACTTTCTGCAGAAGACGGCGCAGTGATTTATTACACGACCGACGGTACTACACCTTCAAAAACAAGCAAAATATATAAAACAGGGCTCTTTATCAGCGAAAATATTACAATAAAAGCGATTGCAGTAAAAACGGGAATGAAGGACAGCGATGTTCTTTCCGTTTCATACACAGTAAAAGATGAAGATCCTGATGAAGACCCCCGACCCGCAAAAGTCACAGCAACCATGAACGGAATGGTAATTACCGATAACAGCATTGTTTCGGCGGGTTATCTGAAGTTCACAACAGCTACATTCGGAGCACAGATTTATTACACAACCAACGGCAACTGTCCCATGACAGATGAAAATAACCGTATCCTTTATAAAGGTCCGATCTATCTTGAAGCAGGAAAAACCTATTATTTCAGAGTGCGTGCATATCTTGACGGACGCTGGTCTGATGGACTTCCTTTGCATATCACAGTAAAATCTTCCAACGGCGGAAGCAGTGGAAGCGGCGGCAGACCTCATACAGCATCCGAACCTATGCCCTATATCAAAGGACAGTCTCCCATGCCGTGGAAAGAGATTGCTGAATATCTCAATAAGCTTGACGAAAACAGTAATGTTGAGATTGTCCTTAATGGCTGTACTACTGTTCCGATGAATGTAATAGCAACAATTTCGGACAAGAAACTCAAAGCGGCTTTTGATATCTACAGCTCGTTCTCCTGGGAAGTTGACGGTGCAAAGATAACAGCGCCTGCGGCAGCCGATCTGACTTTCGTAAAAAATGCGGAAGTAAAGACGGATAATCTGCGCGGCGAGGTCGGAACCGGCTTTACAATCAATAATACTTGTATTCCTTCCAATCTGAAAATAGCATTTATTAAGTCACACGCAGGAAAGTTTGCAAATCTGTATAGGTTCGTTGATAGAAAACCTGTATTTGTATCATGTGCAAAAATCAGCGAAAACGGAACAGCATACATTGACAGAGTTTCCGAGAATGGCGAATATACCGTAATGATCTGCGAGTTCAGCGACAGACCCGGCGATATGAACAATGACGGCGTAATGGACGCTATGGATGCAAGCGCAATACTCAAGGACATCGTAGGTCTTGAACCGGGCAAAAACCCGCTTGTTGCTGACTTTAACGGTGACGGAAAAGTTAATGCTATGGATGCATCGGCAATTCTGAAAAGAATAGTAGGTATAGCGTAATCATAACTGTATTTTCGGAATAATTTAACACTAATTATCCTCCCTTACCAAACACAAGGGAGGATAATCAGCAAAATAGAATTGTTAAAAGGGGTATTATTTGAAAAAACAAATTATAGGTGTCACCGCAGCATTGTTGACAGCGGCGGCATCCACTGTTTCAGCAAGTGCTGAGTATATTATATCAGTACAAAACAGGTCGGAAACACGGTAACAGCAGAGGTTATTGCTGATAGTGCAACGCTTCCGGCGATAGAGTTTACTGTTAAGCTGACCGATGATATTGAGATAGAGGATTTCTATACAATCAGCGGTTCAGTATTCAACGAAAGCAACGGGCATTTCGCTTGGGCAGATGTCAATGCTCCCGAAGATGGCACAGTAATGTATTCGGTCACCTTTACGGTTAAGAACGGAGATAAGGGCAAAGATAACCCGGTAATGCTTATGGTTTACATCTCTGCGATACTCACCACCGGGCTGTGGGTAGTTTCCCTGTTCGGGATAAAGGATGCGCCCTCCGGATTTACGCTTGCAATAGCAATAATTCTGTGGTTCACGGTGTTGTTCGCGAATTTCGCAGAAGCTATTGCCGAGGGCAGAGGCAAGGCGCAGGCAGACTCGCTGAGGGCCTCCAAGCACGACGTTGAAGCGCACAAGATTCCCTCTGCGGATAAAAAGGACAGCGTTACCTCAGTTCCCTCCGCAACGCTTCGCAAGGGTGATATTGTTATCGTCAAAGCGGGCGAGCAGATACCCGCAGACGGCGAGGTAATTGAGGGTGCGGCTTCCGTGGACGAAAGTGCTATCACCGGCGAATCTGCCCCGGTAATTCGCGAGAGCGGCGGCGACAGAAGCGCCGTCACCGGCGGCACAACGGTGCTTTCCGACTGGATAGTAGTCAGAGTGACGAACGACCCCGGCGAGAGCTTCCTCGACAAAATGATAGCAATGGTAGAGGGCGCGGCTCGAAAAAAGACCCCGAACGAGATAGCACTCCAGATATTCCTTGTGGCGCTGTCGATAATCTTCATTCTTGTAACAGTTTCGCTTTATACCTACTCCATTTTCTCCGCAAAGCAGGCGGGTATTGAGAATCCCACCTCGATAACCACGCTGGTGGCGCTGCTGGTCTGCCTTGCGCCGACCACGATAGGCGCTCTGCTTTCGGCAATCGGTATCGCGGGTATGAGCCGTCTTAATCAGGCGAACGTCCTCGCCATGAGCGGACGCGCAATCGAAGCCGCCGGCGACGTGGATATACTCATGCTGGACAAGACCGGCACCATCACCCTCGGCAACCGTCAGGCAAGCGACTTCATTCCCGTGGACGGCGCGTCAAAGGAGGAGCTTGCGGACGCTGCGCAGCTTTCCTCCCTTGCGGACGAAACTCCCGAGGGCAGAAGCGTTGTCGTGCTTGCAAAGGAGCTTTTCGGCATAAGGGAGCGTAACCTCACCGACAGCAACGCAGAATTCATACCGTTCACCGCAAAAACGAGAATGAGCGGTGTGAACTTTGGCGGCAGCGAAATTCGCAAGGGCGCTGCGGATTCCGTAAAGGAGTACGTTCTTGCAAACGGCGGTGTTTACAGCAAGGAATGTGAGAAAGTTGTACTGGACGTTTCCAACAAGGGCGGCACACCGCTGGTCGTTGCAAAAGGCCATAAAATTTTCGGCGTAATCTACCTCAAGGACATCATAAAGCACGGAGTTAAGGAGAAGTTCGCCGACCTGCGCAAAATGGGCATAAAAACCATTATGATTACGGGCGATAATCCGGTAACCGCCGCCGCTATCGCTGCAGAAGCAGGTGTTGACGATTTTCTTGCAGAAGCAACTCCCGAAGGCAAGCTGAACATGATACGGGACTATCAGTCCAAAGGACACCTTGTTGCAATGACAGGCGACGGTACAAACGACGCTCCCGCATTGGCACAGGCGGACGTTGCGGTTGCTATGAACAGCGGCACTCAGGCGGCTAAGGAAGCAGGAAATATGGTTGACCTGGATTCCTCTCCGACAAAGCTTATTGATATTGTGCGTATCGGCAAGCAGCTTCTTATGACCCGTGGCAGCCTTACCACATTTTCTATTGCAAATGATGTGGCAAAGTATTTTGCAATAATCCCGGCGCTTTTCATGGGGCTTTACCCTGGACTTTCCGCACTGAATATCATGGGGCTTACCTCGCCTCAGAGCGCAGTTCTGTCCGCAATAATCTACAATGCGCTGATAATCGTTGCGCTTATCCCGCTGGCGCTCCGTGGCGTCAAGTACCGTGAGGTTTCCGCAGGAAAGCTGCTGTCACGCAATCTGCTGATATACGGTCTGGGCGGACTTGCAGCGCCATTTGTTTTCGTCAAGCTCATTGATATGATAATCACTGCACTTGGTCTTGCTTAAAAAGGAGTGACTGAAATGAAAGTTCTGAAAAATGCACTTATAATATTTGTGATATTCACGCTGCTGTGCGGCGTGGTCTATACGGCGGTAGTCACCGGGATAGCGCAGCTATTCTTCCCGAATCAGGCGAACGGCAGCATTATTGATGTGAACGGCGTGAAATATGGAAGTTCGCTTTTGGCTCAGCAGTACACCGATGACAGCCACATGTGGGGCAGAATAATGAATCTTGATGTTGTAACGTTCAAGGACAAGGACGGTAAGACGCTTGTCTATTCCGCGCCGTCTAACCTAAGCCCTGAAAGCGAGGAATATGCGCAGCTTGTGGAACAGCGGGTAGAGCGCATAAAGTCCGCAAATCCGGAAATGGGCGACACGCCTATCCCGGAGGATTTGGTGACCTGCTCCGGCAGCGGACTTGACCCGCACATTTCCCCCGCGGCTGCGGAATATCAGGTGAAGCGCCTTGCAAGGGCAAACGACATGACCGAGGACGTTGTAAGAGCCGTTATCGAAAAATGCACCGACGGCAGATTCCTTGGAATATTCGGCGAGGAAACGGTGAACGTGCTTGAGGTAAATCTCATGCTGGACGGAATCCTTGAATAAATAGGAGGCAATCATGCAGAAAAAAGCAGCTGCGTGGAGCGGCGAAATTTCCTGTGAAAAAATGGACATTCCTCACCCGCTGGTTTCGGCGGTAAATCTGGTGTATCTGCTGACAAGCTCTCTGGACTGCGCGCCTGTAATCTACCCCTCTGCGGATAACGAGCTGTGGGCGTACTACCCGAACTCCTGCTTTGTATGCGAGGAGTTTCTGGCAAGCTACGGCTGGTTCATGGCGGCTGCGGGAATCACGGTTTACGGCGGCGCGGACGGTTTCGAGAGCGGTAAGCTTACCGCAGAACTAAACGCAAACGGCAATTCGCTGCACTGCACAAAGCTGAATGTTTCCGCCACAGACTACGAAACGATACGTGATATTGCGCTGAAAATCCCCGTGCAGGCTGCGTCTGACCTGCCGGAATATCAGCGGCTCTTATCCGCAATTTCCCCGAAATGCAGCTATATCGCCGCGGAACGCACCTAGCTTATCGAGAAGGTGTTCCGTGATATTCCGCAGCAGAGCGAGGACTCCTATTTCAGATACATAGTGCTTACCGGATACGACTGCTGGCTTAATTCTCTGTCGATACAGCAGCGGAAAAAGCTGTGGCTGATGTATTTTGGCGACGGGTTAAGCCCGCTGGAATTTGAGGATGCATATTCCGCGATAGAGCGCGGCGAAATATCCGCGTTCCCGTGGGAGCTTGCGTTAAGGCTGGCGCTGGAGGATGCGGGAATAACGGTAAGCTACGAAAACGGCTACTGCGTCAACGACCGCAGCGGAAAGCGCATTTCTCCGGATTTCTCATCGGAGCTTGCGGCGGAGAGATTGTTCGCGAAGCTCATCTTCCCGAAGAAGCCGCCAAAGGTCTAATCTTTATGCAATCTTAATGTCAGCGCACATTTCTTAATATCATCTTAGTGCGGATCATGCTATAATGAATCTATAAATACACGAAATCATATTAAGAAAATAATACACAGGAAAGTCCGCAAAACCGGGCTTTTCTGTGCGTTTTGGTGTGCGTAATGTTTTCAAAACTAAACAGAATTTCTCCCTTTCAGCTTATCCTGCTGAGCTTTGCGGCAATAATACTTTTAGGCAGCGCTCTGCTGTCCCTGCCCATTTCCTCTGCCGGAGGTCAGGCAACGGGCTTCTCGGACGCGCTGTTCACCTCGGTGTCGGCAGTGTGCGTTACAGGGCTTGTGGTGCATGATACGGCGACCTACTGGTCGGGGTTCGGACAGGCGGTTATACTGCTTCTTATACAGATAGGCGGATTGGGAGTAGTCACGGCTGCGGCGGCGGTGTCACTCATTTCCGGCAAGCGAATTCACCTCAGCCAGCGCAGCACCATGCAGGAGGCTGTTTCAGCTCCGCAGATAGGCGGCGTTGTGCGGTTCACCGGGTTCATCTTCAAATTCACTTTTGCGGCGGAGCTTGTCGGATTTTCTCTTATGGCTCCGGTGTTCTGCATGAAGCTGGATTTCTGGAAAGGGCTGTGGTATGCGCTGTTTCATGCAGTGTCGGCGTTCTGCAATGCCGGGTTTGACCTCATGGGGATAAATCAGCCCTATTCCTCGCTGACTTCGTTTGTCGGAGATCCGCTCATAAATATCGTTGTTATGCTGCTGATAATCTCCGGCGGTCTGGGCTTTTCCGTCTGGGAGGACATAAAAACCAACCGTTTCCACCTCAAGAAATACCGTCTGCAAAGCAAAGCAGTGCTGCTGGTGACGTTAGTTCTGATAATCGCCCCGGCGCTGTATTTCTACATATTCGAGTTTTCCGACTGGGACATGACCGGCGGGGAACGTGTGCTTGCGTCGCTGTTTCAGTCGATTACGCCGAGAACAGCGGGCTTCAACACGGTTGATCTCACAGCCATGAGATCAAGCAGCCTTGCGCTGATAACAGTTATCATGCTGATAGGCGGCTCGACAGGCTCCACCGCAGGCGGTATGAAAACCACCACTCTGGCGGTGCTGATATCCTCGGCGGTCGGAGTGTTCCGCTCCAAAAAGGACACGCGAATGTTCGGGCGGCGTATCGAAAACGAAACCGTCAGCAAGGCTTCTGCGCTGCTGCTGATGTACCTGACGTTGTTTCTGACAGGCGGCTTCGCGATAAGCCTGTTCGAGGGGCTGCCGATTTCGGACTGTCTGTTTGAGGCGGCTTCCGCGATAGGCACGGTGGGGCTTTCCACGGGGATAACTCCCGCACTTGGGACGGCTTCGCGGGCGGTGCTGATGTGCCTGATGTTTTTCGGCAGGGTCGGCGGGCTGACCTTTGTGTTCGCTGCGTTCACGCCGAAGCACGAGGATTTGTCAAGGATGCCGCCCGAAAAAATCAACATAGGATAATTGAAAGGGGCGGTAAAAATGAAATCTGTACTTCTGATAGGGCTGGGGCGATTCGGGCTTAACATAGCAAAAAAGCTGAAAGAAATGAAGCACGACGTGCTTGCGGTTGACTGTAACGAGGAACGTGTTACGGAGGCTATGCACTTCGTTACAAAAGCGCTTATAGGCGACACCACCAAGAAGGATTTTCTGTTGTCTCTCGGTGTTCGTAATTTCGACGTGTGCATTGTCACCATCGGAGAGAACTTTCGCAACTCGCTGGAAACCACCGCGCTTTTGCGGGAGCTTGGCGCACAGAAGGTAATATCCCGCGCTTCAAGCGACTTCCATGCAAAATTCCTGCTTAAAAACGGCGCGGACGAAGTTGTATATCCCGAGGAACAGCTCGCCTCATGGACGGCGATACGCTACACCTCGGACAACGTTTTCGACTATATCGCGCTGGACGGAGATTATGCGATTTATGAGCTTTCCGTGCCGAAAATCTGGGCAGGAAAAACCGTGGGAGAAATCAATATTCGCAAAAAATTTGAAATAAATATCCTTGCCGTTCGTAAAAACGGCGAGCTTTGTCCCGACATCTCCACCGAAACCCTGCTGGAGGATAACGACATTCTGCTTGTGCTCGGAAGCAACGCTTCCGTAAGGAAATGCTTTCACATCTGATATGACAGCCGGTGAGATTTATGGAGATTTTCATTCTGATAGCTTTTCTTGCAGTGGCGGCATTATGTGCTGTCTTTATTGCAAGGCTGGATAAATCAGAAATATTTGATAACAGCAAAACAGAAGTGCGTATCGCTGCCCAAGATATATACGCTGCTTCGTGGATCTATGCGGTATCAGAGGAATTTCAGCAGGTTAAGATTACGCCGCTTTTCGGTACCGCGGAGGAAATATTTTCCGCCATTTGCGAGGGTAGAGCGGATATGGGTATTGTGAGGGAAAAGCACGATAATATCTTGCTTGCCGCCGAAAGGACGGAAATAAAGCCCTGTGAAATAGCTTTTGGTGAGGCGGGATTATCGGCTCAGCCTCTTTCAGACAAGCCGCAGGAATATTTTCTTGTCTATCCCTCGGAAACAATTGACGCCGAAATTTCTGAAATAGTTTCGCTGCTAAAGGGAAGGAGTATTGCAAAGCCTTGAGAAATCGGTTATAATTAGAACAGGTGAACTGTATGGAAAAAACAAAATCATCTCCCGATGAGATACTTCAAGCAATAAACCGAGAGGAACGCTCCGCGCACCGAGGGAAACTGAAAATATTCTTCGGATATGCGGCAGGAGTAGGCAAGACCTACGCCATGCTGGAAGCGGCTCACACCGCTCTGGCGGACGGCGCGGACATAGTTGCCGGCTATATTGAGCCGCACCCTCGCCCCCAGACCGCCGCTCTTCTTGACGGGCTGGAAGTCCTGCAATACAAGACGGTAGACCATGGCGGCATAACGCTGAACGAGTTCGACCTTGACGCGGCAATAAAGCGCTGTCCGCAGGTAATCCTCGTGGACGAGCTTGCCCACACCAACTCCGACGGCTGCCGACATGCAAAGCGCTATCAGGACGTGGAGGAGCTGCTTAACGCGGGGATAGACGTCTGGACAACGGTGAACGTCCAGCACATCGAGAGCCTTAACGACATGGTGGCTTCCATAACCGGCGTGACGGTTCGTGAGCGTATCCCGGACAAGGTTTTCGACACCGCCGACAAGGTGGAGCTGGTGGACATCGAGCCGCAGGATCTCATCGCGCGTCTTGGCGAGGGCAGAATATACCGCGAAGCGCAGGCGCAAAAGGCTCTGGACGCGTTCTTCACCGTGGAAAATCTCACCGCATTGCGCGAGATAGCGCTTCGCCGTTGTGCCGACCGAGTGAACAAGTTCTCCGAGGACGCGCGGATAAAGAACAACACCGACTACTACACCGACGAGCATATTCTGGTCTGCCTGTCCTCCTCGCCGTCAAACCCGAAAATAATCCGCACAGCGGCGCGAATGGCGAAAGCGTTTAGCGGCTCGTTCACCGCACTTTTTGTTGAAACTCCGGATTTTCCCGCAATGAGCACCGAGGACAAAAAGCGCCTGCGTGACAATGTCCACCTTGCACAGCAGCTTGGCGCGAATATCGAAACCACCTACGGCGCAGATATCGCATATCAGATATCCGAGTACGCAAGGCTTTCCGGGATTTCAAAGATTGTGCTTGGGCGAAGCAATTCAATGCGGAAGCTGCCGTTCGGAAAGTCCGCGCTTACCGAACAGATAATCGAGTTTTCGCCAAATCTCGACATATACATAATCCCCGACGCTGCACCGGCGGGAGCATACCGCGCTCACAAAGCGGTTTCCGGCTCGCAGAAGCATATCGCCGCAGACTTCATCAAGGCTGCCGCAGTTATAGTCGCCGCGACAGGGATAGGCTATCTGTTCGAGATGTTCGGGATTGATGTGGCGAACATTATCACGGTTTATATTTTGGGGGTTCTGGTTATCTCGGTGCTTACCTCAAACCGTTGGTTCAGCCTTATTTCCTCGCTGGCGAGTGTTGTCGTGTTCAACTTTTTCTTTACCGACCCCCGCTACACGCTGAACGCCTACGACCCCTCATATCCGATAACCTTTATTGTAATGTTTATTGCCGCGTTCATCACGAGTAACCTTGCGGCAAAGATAAAGCAAAGCGCAAAGCAGTCTGCTCTTACAGCTTACCGTACAAGGGTGCTTTTCGACACCGATAAGCTGCTGCAAAAAGCGGAAACCAAGTCCGACGCGGCAGCAGCGGCGGCAAATCAGCTTGTGAAGCTGCTCAACCGCAGCGTGATATTCTACGGCGAAAACAACGGCGAGCTTGCCGAACCGCAGATATTCCCGGCGGCAGATAAGACCGTCCCGGAGGACTGCGTTTCCGCAAACGAGAAAGCAACCGCTGCGTGGACGTACCGCAACAACAAGCGTTCCGGAGCGACTACGAATACGCTCTCTGCTTCAAATTGCCTTTACCTTGCTGTGCGTGTGAACGACAGCGTTTACGGAGTTTTCGGTATAGTTATCGACAAAACCCCGCTTGATTCCTTTGAAAACAGCGTGGTTCTGTCCATAATCGGCGAGCTGGCGCTGGCGCTGGAGAACCTGCGCAACATCAAGGAAAAGGAGGACGCGGCGGTGCTTGCGAAAAACGAGCAGCTACGGGCGAACCTGCTGCGCTCAATCTCCCACGACCTGCGCACGCCGCTCACCTCAATTTCGGGAAATGCGGGTATCCTTGTGGCTGAATCGGACGGCATAGACCCGGATAAGCGGACGAAGATATACAAGAGCATTTACGACGATTCGCTGTGGCTGATAAATCTGGTGGAGAACCTGCTCTCCGTTACCCGTATCGAGGACGGTACTATGAAGCTGCGCCGCCGTTCCGAGCTTATGGAGGAGGTCATCGGCGAAGCAGTATCCCGTATCTGCAAAACAAGCGGCAGAAAGATAACCGTTCACCAAGATGACGAGCTGCTTATGGTGAAGATAGACGCACGGCTGATGGTTCAAGTGGTGATAAATATTCTGGACAATGCCGTGAAATATTCACCTGCGGACACCGAAATAACCGTGAATGTGTTCCGACAGGGCGGCAATGCGGTGACGGAAATATCCGACCTCGGGCACGGAATACCCGACGCGGACAAGCCACGGATATTCGATATGTTCTACACCGCCGAAACCAAGATTGCAGACAGCCGCCGTAGCATGGGGCTGGGTCTGGCGCTGTGCAAGTCCATACTTGCCGCCCACGGCGGAGAAATAACCGTAAGGGACAACGAACCCAAGGGAACTGTTTTCAGTTTCACCCTGCCGGCAGAGGAGGTAACTATTCATGAATAATAAGGTGAATATCCTTGTGGTGGAGGACGACAGCGCGGTGCGTAATCTCATCACCACCACCCTTGAAACCCACGACTACAAATACATAAAAGCCGCCAACGGACAGACCGCGCTGATGGAAGCCTCCACCCACAACCCGGACATAATCCTGCTTGACTTAGGGCTGCCCGACATTGACGGTATCGAGGTCATAAAGCGCATACGCACATGGTCGGAGGTTCCGATAATCGTGATAAGCGCACGAAGCGAGGACACCGACAAGATAGACGCGCTGGATTCAGGCGCGGACGATTACCTCACAAAGCCGTTTTCGGTGGAGGAGCTTCTGGCACGGCTGCGGGTAACACAGCGGCGGCTTGCCGGAACGAAAAGCGCCGAGCAGCAGGAGGAAAAGGAATTCACAAACGGCGAGCTGCGGATAGATTATGCCGCAGGCAGCGTGTTCATGAACGGCGAGGAGATTCATCTTACCCCGATAGAGTACAAGCTGCTCTGCCTGCTGGCAAAGAATAACGGCAAGGTACTGACCCACACCTTCATCACCAACAAAATATGGGGCAGCTCATTTGACAGCGACATAGCTTCGCTGCGGGTGTTCATGGCGACCCTTCGAAAGAAGCTGGACAAAAGCTCCAAGACGGGGCAGCAGTACATTCAGACACATATCGGAATCGGATACAGAATGAACAAGCTATAAACGCACCCCGCAAGCAATTTATCGGATACGTCCCAAGTGAGTTGTTTCTCGATTTATAAGAATAGGCGTGATTACCTTATGTACCGGCTCATGAATTTGAGTCGGTTTTCTTTTTCTGCGCTCGTTTATCTGCATAACAAGCAGCTCCATAGCAGAGTCTGCCATAACGCTTACCTGCTGACCTATCGTGCTGATAGGAATAATCGCCTCGCGGGAAATCGGGGAGTTATCAAAACCGATTATACAGTATTTCTCGGGCAGTCTGCCGTATTGCCTGAAAATTATGTTCAGCAGAATATTCGCGTGAGTATCGTTGGGCATAAATACGCCAACGTTCTTATCGGGATACGTTTCCTCAAGCTCGTTGTAAAGGCGCAGTATCCTGTCGTGGTTCTCCTCGAAATTTTTGCCGAGGTCGGTGAGGATCACCCGATGTTCAATGCCGCTGCTTTCGCAGAATTCACGAAAGCCCTTTATTCTGCCAAACGCGGGAACCTCCTCGGACAGGTCGCCGTTGACGTGCACAATAATATCGCAGCCGCTTTTCACAAGCAGGCTTGCCGCCTGCACTCCGCCCATGTAGTTATCGGTGTTCACGCTGCACACAAATTTGTCCTCGCGCTCGATAGTCACCACGGGAATGTTGTAGGACTTCAGCTCCTCCGAGGGAATGGTGTGGCTGAGCATGATAAGCCCCTCGATATTGTATGCAAGCAGCTCCGCTATGCATTTCCGCTCTGCGTCGGGATTTTCGTTGCCTGTAAAAACAATAAACTTGTATCCGTATTTCTCGTAAGTAGAGATAAGCTGATTAAGTATATCAGAGTAGTAGTGCATATAAAGGTTAGGAATAACCACGCCGACAATCTCGGTTTTCCCGTTGGCAAGAACCTTCGCAAGCTTGTTTTCCTTGTAATCCAGCGCTTCAAGCGCCTCTGCGATTTTGCTCTGATTTTCTAAAGTCAGCGAGTCGGGATTGTTGAAATAACGTGATATTGTTGTTTTTGAAAAGCCTGTGTACTCGGCTATATCCGCAAATGTTACTTTACTCTTTTTCATAAAAACACCTCTTTTATGATTTATTATAGTACATTGTTTCGTTTTTTTCAATAGGATAACCGGTAAAGTAACCGGTTTTGTTTAATCTCTCCAAAAAAAGATTTGGATTTTGTGACTTTCTATAAACTTATGTTTATGCTATTGACAAAATATGCGTAATGGTGTATTATAAAATCACAAAGTAACCGGTTACTTTACCGGTTACGGAAAACGCAAATCATATAAGGAAAGGGTGGTTGCAATGAAAAAAGCCGTGAGCATTCTGGCGGCAGCGGCGGTCTGTATGACAATGCTGTCCGGGTGCAGCCGAACAGTCAGCCCCGGTGATATAGAGGGCTATGACGAGGGAGAACAGTACATCAGCCTGTGGGTACATATTATCGAAGAAACTCCCGAGGGTCAGGCTTATCTCAAATCGGTCAACAGCTTCAACGAGCATTACAACGGCAAGTATTTCGCCGATGTGGAGTTTATCCCCCGAAACGACAGCGGCGGCGGATATTCCGACAAGGTTAATGCTTCGGTATTGTCGGGAAATCTTCCCGATGTTCTTACGGTGGACGGTCCTAACGTTGCGGCGTATGCGGCAAACGGCATTATACAGCCGCTTGCGGAGCTTACCGAGGAGGAAAAGGGAATCTACCTCGACTCCATAATCGAACAAGGCACGATTAACGACAAGCTGTACGCACTCGGGGCTATGGAGTCCAGCGTGGGGCTCTACTACAACAAGGCAATTCTCCGCGAGGCAGGAATTGAAGTCCCCGAAGCGGGTAATCCGTGGACATTCTCCGAGTTCCTGGATATTCTTGAACAGCTTAAACCGATAATGAAGGAGAAAAACGGCTACGCGTTGGATATGACCTTCCCTGTCGGCGAAGCGACAATTTACTACTACGCTCCGTTTATCTGGGCAAACGGTGGCGAGCTTGTCAGCGAGGACGGTCTTACAACCGACGGATATTTCAATTCCGACGCCAATGTTGAAACAATGAAGTATTTCAGAGGTCTGGTTGACAACGGATATATGTCCTCGGTGCCTATCCAAAATCTCTTTGAAAGCGGACGCGCCGCATTCAAGTTTGACGGCGCATGGGAGGTAAACACAATCTACACAAGCTACCACGATATTGAGCTTGGAGTTGCCCCCTACATTGTGGGCGATGAGTGGGACGGCGGACGTTATACTCCAACCGGCTCATGGGCTTATGCGGTTTCTTCCGGGGCAAAGGACGTTGAGGGAGCAACCGAGCTTGTTAAGTGGATGAGCGGCGTGGAAAGCGGACTTGAACTATATGAGCAGACAAAATCAATGCCCTCAACCTACGCGGCTTACGAGCAGATTTCCGCATTCACAGAAGATGAGAATTACAAGGCGCTATACGAGCAGTTAAGGGATTACGGTCACCCAAGACCGAAAACTCCCGCATACCCGCAGCTGAGTTCGTCCTTCCAGCAGTCGCTTGAGAATATCGCAATCAGCGGCATGGACGCACAAGAACAGCTGAACAAATCTGAAGAAAGGATAAGCGCAAAGCTGGAGCGCTACACAAGGTCATGAACAAAAAGAACAAACGAAACTCAATAATGGGTATGGCTTTCTTTGGTCCTGCTTTAGTGCTGCTTACGGTTTTCCTGTTCATACCCATGATACTTACGGTGGTTTACAGCTTCACCGATTACTTCGCGCTAAGCCCGAATACGACCCATTTTGTCGGGTTTGAGAATTTCCAAAAAATCTTCGGCGACGATTTATTTGTGCAGTCATTTCTGAACACGGTAAAATTCGTGCTGATAATCGTACCGCTTCAGTGCCTTGGCGCATTAGGACTGGCGCTGCTGATAAACAAGGTAAGCTACTGCAAGAAATATTTCAAGGTAGCCTTCTTTGTACCGGTGGTCATGTCCCTTGCGGTTGTTTCCACCCTCTGGATGCAGATATACAGCCCCGAGGGCATCATCAACACTTTCCTGACGAATATGGGATTTGATCCGCAGCCCTTTATCCACAGCGCAGACCAGGCGCTCCCCTCTATTGCGATAATGAGCGCTTGGCAGGGCATGGGCTATCAGATGATAATATTCCTCGGCGGTTTGCAGGCAATAAATCCCGCACTTTACGAGGCGGCGGAAATGGACCACGCAAGCGCCTGGAAGAAATTCAAGGACATCACGCTTCCCGAGCTAAAGCCCCTTTGCGTATTCGTATTCATTACGGTGACGATAGGCGCATTCAGAATGATCGTTCAGCCTATGGTAATGACAGGCGGCGGTCCGTCCAACTCTACCTACACTATAGTTTACGATATTTACGAAACAGGCACGGTAAACTGGGAAATCGGACTTGCTTCGGCAATGGCGGTCGTATTCGTAATATTTGTTGTGGTTCTTACGATAATTCAGAATGTTCTCACAAAGGATAAGGAGGGTGTGGTCTGCCACGCAAAACGCAAAAAATTGACAAGCAAATTGCAAAAAAATAGCCGCCGAAACTTTAAGAATCGGCGGCTTAAATATTTGTTTAAATGGCTTTATAGAGCCGTTTTTGCGTGAATTGCCCGAAAAAACGACAGATTTCAACCAAAATCTCTGCCCCTGTTGAAAAACAGTTGCTGATTTGTGAGATTTGCACAATTTTATGCGTTTTACTCAACCTGTCTGAAATCTCACTTAAATCACATTTTTACACGGGTAAAATCCGGTTTAAATGAGCTTATATGTACCAATCAATCAGACTTGGTAGCATTAGCCTCAGCCTTACCGGACTGCGTACCGAAGTAGAATATCAGAATGATCTGGAACATATCCACGAAATTGTCCACTGCGATCCGCCCGGCAATTGCCAGATATGCGAATACGCTTGTAAGTATCAGAGTAACGATTGACTTCACGTTGATCAGCTTTGACAGCTTGTTAAGCATTGTTTTTCACCTCCACTATAAACGCGCCAAATCCCGCAGCCTTGACTTTAGCCATGTAAGCCTCTGCATTGGACTTGCTGCTGAACGCTCCGACTTGCACCCTGTAAAGCGTTCTGGGATTTACCTCTGGTGCAGTGATATACTCATGCAGAGCCGCCCAGCGGGTTTCATCAACATAATAAGCTGGGCAGCGTTTCCCGGTAAGATCGTAGTGCCGCAGCACCTTATCTGCGGGTATGCTGTACTTTTTCATGAGATACTGAACAAGCTCCCGCAGTGCTGTCTTGCTTGCCTGTTCAAACTCGCCGCTGTTCTGCTTGTAGCAGACCTCAATGTGCAGCGTACCGTCATTGTGTCCGGAAGCTGCATAAGAGATCTCATTGTCCGGAACAATGCGAATGATCTCGCCGTTCAGCCCGACTATGTACTGCGTACTCGTCCAACTGTTAGGTTTATCCGGGAACATTCCCGCCGCAACATTAGCATAATAGAGCGCCAGTCTGTCTACGCCTGTTCCCGCCTGCCCGGTGTAATGCACGCAGATCCGCTTCGGAGCGCTTGCAAGTCCTATCCGGTTATACCGGTTCTTGGATATGATTTTGTCTATGATCTTCAATTATTTCCCTCCTGTTCATAGAGTGATTCAAGTATATTAAGGGCTGATGATCGAAGCAGATATACCCGCCGCTCGCTCATAAATGTTTCGGCGGCGATTTTCTGCCAGTTCTCGCCCTTGATGTAGTATCTGTAAATAACGGCATATTCCTCGCCAGTAAGCTTCTCAAGGTATTTCAGAGCAGTTTCCCGGTAATCTACCAGACGGTCGATATGCCTGTTGAGCTGATCTTCAGCTTTCCGAAGCTTATCCAGCGTTTCGGTCATGACTTCACGGTTGCTGCCTTGGCATGAAGTCAATCGCTCAATAATACGCTGAAGCCGGGAAATATGACTGATACAAGCCTGAGCTGCCAGTTCCTGTTCTCTTGCCGGTTGAAGGATATTATCCACTATTTTCATACATTCCGGTCACCTCCTATAATTATTTTAAGTTCATTATTGCCAGCGCCATAAATGCCGCATTGTGCGTCTGTGTATTACCCAGCCCCGCCGGGATATTCGCCGCCATTGTTTTCCCGGTCGAGGTGGTAACGCCTGTGTATTCGCCGGTTTCGGCGGCGGTAAAGGTGTAAGTCACTCCGCCGAACTCAACAACATTTTCGCTCTGGGCGGTATAGGTCGGGGGTTCGGCGGTATCGTCGGACAGTGCTGCGACGGCTGCCTCTGATGTCTGATTTACTCCGGCACAGGTGATAGTGCCGCTGATGTTCAGATTGCCCATCCAGTCAAGTGTGAATATATTGTGATTGCCGGCAATGCTTGACCCGACCGTAATAGCATACTTGTTAGATGATTCCGCAGGAACATTGCCAGCCCCAAGAATCATTTGCGGTAAGCCGTCGTTGGGATTTGTTGTCAAATTATTGCCAAACGCGAATACCCTGCTTGCGGATATATCGTTACCATATCCGATGACAAAACAATCGGTTCCTCCCACCGTATTTCTATTGCCGAAAACAGTATTATCCATGTTACTTGATACAGTATTGTTATTACCGATAACTGTATTCAAATATCCATTCACATTGTTTGACTGCCCGCCGACGATATTTGTTGACCCGTTTACCGTGTTGCCATATCCGAACACATCGTTATATGGTCCTCCTATTGCCGTATTCTTATAGCCGCGAACGCTTGTATAGCATTTCTGTCCGCTGGTTCCGGCAACGTTACTGCCGTCATAGCAGTTAAAAATCTCGCTGGTGGGGTCTAGCGGGGACTTCATGCCGACACCTTCACTGGTAGCTTTTTGCACAGCCTCTGTTTTAGACTGAGCGACCTGACTATATGAGGTTGGAGTGAAGTTGCTGGAACTGGAGACGTTCTCAAATCCACCGCAGGTCACCTTCATAGAGCAGTTCCCGCTGATCTCTATCTTGGAAACATTCCCAGTGATGGTGACCTGTTCCTCCTCGTCATACACCTGAATTCTGTCGCCCACATGAAGCTGAAAATCCGGTTCTGCGAGCGTAAATGACATCGGTGTTAGGCTGAATCCGTTATAGTAATCGTAGATCAGTGTAAGGTACGTTTCAAACGCCTCGTCGTCCAGACCGTAGCTGATGTACTGATTATTGATAACCAGAGTATAACCGCTGTCATCGCCTTTCTCATACGTTTTGTTCTTTTGGGATGTCTTTACCTTTGTGAATATTACAGTATCATCGCTGTAATCAAACTCAAAAAGGTCGCCGGAGTTGTATTCTCGGCTGACTGTCTTTGAGAATTTATCGACTTGCAGCTTACCGTCGCTGTTTATATGAGCAAATCCGCCGTTCCACTCTGCCATTCCGGAAACCAGATTGCGGCAGGAGTTCGCATAGATATAATCGTTGTATTCGTAGGTGATCACGCCATTGTCCCATACTCCGTTCAATACTACGTTATCATATGAGAATTCCTGAGCAAGCCCGGCAGCAATGGCACAATACGCATAAGCCTCCTTGAACAGCGCGGGGAAAAGCACGTCCGAGGGGAATGCCACGTCCAGTTTGACCATATCGTCATAAGCGTTAAGCTCGATCACACCGTTTCTGCGTTTAGGAAGCTCGGCATTGAAATAACCATAGAAATTCCCGTCGATTTCAAGTTTTATGCGGGTGTTGGCAAATGTTCCACGAGAGAAGCGCTGGGCGTTGTTGTCGATCATCATATAGATCGACTTTGCGCACACACTGCCCAGCTCAAAAGTTTCGCCAGAGTATGCGTTTTCCTCGTAATCAAAATCAAACAGGTCGTCCTCGGTCAATATGATATCCTCCTGTCCGGTTTTGGAAAAGGTAAGTAAAAGCACTATAAAACCTCCTTTAACGCTGCCGGAACTGAACAGTCGCATTGAACGTGCCGCCCAAAGCACCCATGTTCAGATCCGCTGAATATATCTCGTCCGTGTGGTTCTCAATGTGCATAGTTCTTGATACGAACTTCCCGGCAGCGGGACTGTAATAAGTCAGCGTGCCGTATGTAGCCTTGTTGATCTCGCCGATGACGGCGCATTCCTGCTCGGAAATGCCCTCCCATGTCACAAGCAGATCCTCCTTGCGGGCAATGATCTTCTTGGAATACATTCCTCCGAGGGTTTCGCCGCTGTTCGTCCCCTCAATGTTCCGGTACTCATAATGTATCGGCGGGGACGGTATAGGAAGCGGTTTTCCGTTCCACCACATCATAATTCTCACCCCTTATGTAAGCAGCACATTCTTTCCGTTCTTGATTATTTTCCCGTTGGCAGCGTCAATGATGATATCCGCCAGCTTATTGCTGCCGAAATAAATCGGCAGGTTCACTACACCCAAAGCGGCGCTGGCAACAGATGATGAAGCTGCCGCAGCCTCTTTTGAGGTAAGCTGCTGCGCCGCTCGCGGAGCAGTGTCCAGCGTACCGCCGCTCACGGCTCTCATCAGCTCACCCACGGTAAGATCTTTCGTTCCCAGAGCCTCGTTCCAGCCGGAAACGAATTCCTTTGCGACATCAGCACCGATCTGGTACATTTCGGTATTCAGACCGCTCAGTTCGTTGCGGAGCTTATCTACAAAGTTCTCTTTGAGATTATCCACCTCGGACTGATAGTACTTTGCGGAGATATCTGCCGCCGTCTGTCGTAGCTTCTCCATGCTGTCAAAGTAGCTGTTCCATTCATTGTTGGACATCTTCAGCAGCTTAGAGCCGAATTCCATGCCTTCCTCGATATCCATAGCAAGAATATCGTTGAGGGTGTTTTCGCCAGCTCCACGGGATTTGAGAGCGTCCAGCATTTCGCCGTACTGCTCCAGCACCCGAATATTGTCCTCAATGCTGTCTGCTCCCATTTTGTAGGTTTCCACCTCGTGTTCGGCGGTGGTTATGGTGAAATTACCCTTGACAGCGACCGTTTCCGGTACTGTTTCGGTGATCTTTTCAAAGGTCTTGTTGAAGTCAATCAGCTTGGATGTCAGACTGTCCCGCGCCGCCGTGATGTTCTGGAGCGCGGAAAGCGTGCTGTCAGATGTATCGGAAAGGAGCTGGTTCAGAGCGTCCTTGTTCGCCTGAAGGATCTTCTGGTTGTATTCGTAGGTTTCAAGATAAGCGCTGCGCCATTCATCGGAATTCTTATCAAGGTACTTATCCCGGAGCTTGGCGATCTCCTCGTAATACTTCTTTTCGCTGATTTTCTTGGTTTTAAGCTGGAATTCAAGTTGAGATCTCTCGGAATTGTAGGCTTCTTTCCGGGCGGCTTCTGCTTCTTCGGCGGCTTTCTTCCGGGCGGTTTCGGCTTCCTCGGCGGCTTTTTCCTGCTCCTCAAGCATCTTTTCATAGGCTTTTTTCTGCTCCTCGGAAAGATTGTCGTAGTACTTCTTTATTTCAAGAGATACACTTCGGTACTCGTCAGAATCAATGTTATAGCTCAGATATTTATCACGAATGCTTTGCAGTGTGCTGTAATACTTCTCTGCGCTGATCTCACCCATATCGTATTCGTATTTGAGCCATTTCTGCTGTTCTTTGAATTTCTGAAGCTGTTCATCGTTGTTGATGAAATCGCCGCTTGAGGTGGATGTGCTAGTTGAGGAAGATTTGTAAGAAAGATCTGAGCTGTATTCATCAATAAGGCTCTCTTTCAAAAGACTTTGATAGGTGTCAATCGTGCTTTGAGCAGTTTTAATATCGTTGAGCGCCTTTTCCCATGCTCTTGTGGCATTTACAAGCTCATTTGAAGCATCTTCAGAAGAACCTGATCCAGACCCGAAAAGATTCCGAAAATCATTGTAGGCTCCATATGCATCATTCATTTTCTCTCTAGCATCTTCCATTCCATTTAGGTATTGAAGATATGCTTCAAGATAATCTTTGCCATATTGTGCTTCTAAATCATCAACTATTTGCTGCGCTTCATCTAAAACCACATAAGCATTTGTAGCCGCACTTTCATAGGCAGAAAGCTTAACCACTGCACTTTGTTTCTTGATATAATTGTCAACAGCCGTTGTGAGATCGTTATATTCTCCTGTCAGAGAATTGATTACAGACACATTATCTCCTAGTGCATCTTGTAAATCCAATGCCAAGCCCTTAAGTTCAGCTTCCTCATCAGCAGTCAGGTCAACCGCTGTTCGGAGTTCATCATATCGGTCAGCCTTGCTTTTCAGCATGGACATTTCAGCTTCATTTTTGGAAATGGAGTCTTCGATACTGTCATTGATGGATTTAATAGAATCAGTCAGTTGGTTTGCTTTTTCAGTCAACTCTGATGTTTGTTCCGCTGCACTGGAAGTAGCAAGAGAATATCCGGTGAGAGCAGTAGCAAGCAGTCCTACAGCCGCCGCAATTGCTCCAGCGGGATTTAGGCTCATAGCTGTGTTCAGCGCACAAGTCTTTACAGTAGCTATATCCAGCTTTCCGCTTAATGCTGCGTAAATAGCCTCCTGTAAGGTCAGAGTGCCATTTGCCGCAGCAGTTTTGACCGCTGCATATTCCTGAGCGCTTCCAAGAAGCTTAACCTGAAGCGCTGCGTTCTGCCAGCTGCTGATAACACCAGTCAGCATATTTGCTGTTTTAAAAGCAATGACCGCTGCTGTAATGCCTGTTACCGTTGACAGAATAAGGTCGAGGTTCTTCAGGAGAAGTGCAAGCGTTCCGGAAACAAATCCCGCCACAGAGGTTGCGATCTCCTTTAAGTCACCCTTTTCAGCGACTTCGGCAATAGTGTCCGCAGCCTCGTCAAGAATAGGAATAAGGCTCTCGCCGATAGGCTGTATCAACAGATCTATCTGACGTTTTACATTATCAAACGAATTGGAGAGGTCGTTATAATTTACATCCTTGATGCTGTCCATTGCGCCGGCGCAATCGTAAGCGCTGTCAGAGATATTACCCAGCGCCAGTACAGCTTCTGCGCCCATGTCTTCCCACATAGTGCCGAGAAGGTTTACTCCGGCAATGTTCTGAGCGACCGGATCGTCCATGCCAGCCAGTGCAGAGATCACTTCCTGAAAAGCTGCTCTGGCGGTTTCTCCGCCTGAGGCGAATTTTTCAGCCATACTATCCGCTTTAAATCCGAGGGCTTCAAATCCCTCCTTGCTGGTGTTTGAACCGTCAATAACGCGAATTGCAAGTTCCTTAACTGAGTCACCAATCTTGTCGAGATTCCAAGCTCCGCTTTCCGCACCGTTTTCAAAAATAGTGAACATATCGCTTGCGGACAGACCCATCTTCTTGAACTGCACGGAATATTCGCTGATATTGTCCAGCAACTCACCGGAATAATCAAGACCGTTCTGAGCACCACGGGCAATATAGTCATAAGCTTCAGCAGCAGAAATATTGAAGTTTTCCATCATTGCCTTTACGGCTCTGGAGCTTTCGTCCACTCCGTAGTCGAATACGTCCTGCAAAGCATAGGCGCTTTCAGTGACATTGACAAGCTCCTTATCGTCCAGCTCACCGAGGTTCTGCTTGATCTTTGAAATGCTGTCAGCAATATCTTCAAAACTTTCGCCGAAATTGTCACCATAGATCTGTTGAATAATGGATTTGAGCTTTGTCATTTCTTCGGCGCTGGCGTTAGTAGCTGCAACAATCTTATTGGTTGAGCTATTCAGCCCATCGGCGACTTCTATTGTGTGAGAAGCTGCGTTTTTCAGCGCATCGCCGAGCTGTTGAACGCCTTGTGTGACTGCTTCGGATACAAGATTAGCCTTGATGAGATCTCCTGTTTTGAGAGCAGCTTCGCCGGTATCATTAATACCGTCCTGCAAGCCGCCGACCGAATTATTCATATTATCTACCGGAGTAGTATCCATTGAATCCCGGATAGTATCACCGAGCTGCTCCGTTGAGCGCTGCGCTTCGGTGGTGTCGTTCTGCGTGACTATACGAACATATCCATCAGCCTGTGACATATTAACTCCTCCTTCCTATTTTCGAGATAAAGTCCTGTACGGCGCTGTTCTGCCGATTCTCGGTCAGTGAGATCAGATCCGGATTGCGGCGCACAAAGTCCTTTTCGCTGTCAGTGAGCTTACCGGACTGCTGCCGGGAACGCAGGCTGACTAATATATTAAAAAAGCAGTCCTTGCCGAGGTCGGCAAAAAGACTGCGGAATTTCCACCAGTGAAGATATTCAATATCATTTAAATCAATATTGAAGCTGCTTTTAAAGGCTGTAAAAATGTAGCCCGAGTCTTTTTCAAGGCTGTAAACCAGCGGCTGATTCAGCTTGGCTGCGTCTGTTTCCTTGCCGAGATTTAAAAATTTCAGCCCCTGCGATAATGCAAGGGCTGTGTTTTCAGGTGGTTCGGGATAGAGCAGAACCATGAGAACCGTCAGCTTCTCATGTTCCATGAGGTTATCGTCCTCCAGCGCCTGAATTATCTTCAGGCATATCCGGAAGTCTGTATTTATAGTTACCGCCGTGCCGTCTATCATGACAGCCTGCGGAAGCTGTTCAAGAATAATGTTCACTTCATTACACCGCCCTTAATGGCATCGGTGTAGTGCTTGATAAGTTTGTCAGAGGTCTGAGTGAAGAAGTGCGCCGTTTCGCAGATAAAACGTATAAGCTCCGAGGGATCGCACCTGCCGCCGGTAAGCAGCGTCGCCGTTCCAGCGCCGTAGATCCCGTCCACCTGTTCACACAGAAAGTCGGTGAACCGCTTAAGCTCTCTGGTGTTTTCAAGCTCGGCATTGGAAACGCCGTTTTCATCAACCACCGGAACAATTTCCTTCGGCTTGTAGTTCTTCAGGTTCTCGTATGTTTCGTAGAATTTCTGCCGGGTCGAAAGATCAGTCGGATAGAAATTTATCGTGCTGATTTTTCCATCGACATCAAATTCTATGGCAATAGGTTTTTCGGTGTTTACTGTATACTTCATGTTAATTCCTCCATATAAATATAAAGAGCACCATGTTCAATGGCGCTCTTTATAGATTAAGCAATATCGTCAGCAGCAGAAAGCAGTTCCTTCAGTTTCGCGTAATTATCCACCGTTGCTTGGTCGCTTTTTGTTTCAGCACCACGGTAAACATACTTAACGGTCTTGAATGCTTGCCAACCTATTTTCTCAAAATCATTACCGGTTTTCTTGTACCTGTATTCCAGCAGCTCACCATTGTACATGGTAAGTTCCATATTTTCCTGACTAGAGAAAATATTTTCAACATTCTCTTTAAGCCAGTCAAGAGCCGCCTGAAGTTCTTCATCGGTTGCATCTTCTGCATCAGTTTTTGCCTTGTAGCAGATGTAATCCACATAAGCAGATGTCCCATGTTCGGACGGCTCGGTAAGTTTTGACGAAGTAGAAGCGATTGTGGTAACACTGTTTTCCACACTTTGCGTTGGCTGTTCTATTTTAGCGCACGCGCTTAAAGATACACAGACACCAATAACACTGATGATTGCTATTACTTTTCTTTTCATGACATTGCCCTCCAGTTGTAATTTTTCTTATATTATATCACAGCCGGAGAAAAAAATCAAGCTTTTTGTGTCAAGATTTACAATGCACTTATTTGAGAGCTGCATATTTTCTCTGCGTTGCAAGACCGCCGCGCACATTTCGCTCTTGCTTGTTTCTATCAAGGATTTGCCGAACCTTTTCGCAGAGAAAAGGGTTCACATTCGCCAGATTCACAGTAACATCTTGATGAACTGTGCTTTTGCTTATGCCGAATTTTTTCGCTGCGGAACGTACCGTTGCTCCGCTTTCCAGTATATATTGACCTATCAATACACACCGTTCCTGAGCTGGCTTACTGATCGAGTATTCTCTCATCAAATGCCTCCTCGATTTACTCTGACTTATGTAGAGCTGCCATAAACCGCCGTCACGCTGCCAGCCTTGACCGCCTTGTTCGCGGCGTCAGCCTCGACAACAGTAATGATCGCCGGAGAACCGGACACGCTTACGGCGGTACCCGGCGACAGGTTAGTCCAAGAGGAAACGTCCTGTCCCTCGGTTACGTTCTGCGCACTTGCGCCGCCCTTGTAAACGTAGTGATTGCCGGTTTCAAGCTGCGGGGAAACGAACAGCACCGTGCTGGTCGCCGTTGTTCCGGCAGTGGAAACTACCGTCAGAGCGCCGATGCCGTCCTCGGAGGTAAAGGTGTTCGCGGAACGGTCATATACGCCGTAGGTGCGCTCGCCCTCCCAGACGATATCAAAAGGAGCGGTAACACCGTCGGCAGCAGCGCCGCCCCAGCTCTTGAGGTCGATCTTAGCTTCCTGCGTCCATGCCGCGAACTGCTCCTCGCCAACCTTATCAAAGATGGAAACCTCCATAAATCTGTACTTTACCTCGTCAAGCTGCTTATCCAGCCTGTCGATCTCATACAGTTCCTTGCCCAGCGCGGAATCCCGGGCGATAAGGAACGGAGAAACAGAAGTCACCTGATTGCCCTTAGTGACCTTGCTCTTGGTTGCACCGAGGACGTTCTTGGTCTGGGTCACCGTATTGTTGCGGGTGCGCTCCAGCGACTCGTTGTCCTCGCCGATGGGATACCAGATGCCGTTGATCTGTATGAATAAAATACTCTGTTCGCGCTCGATTGCGCCTGTTCCTGTGATAGCCATAATATCAAATCCTTTCTTTATATACGAATTCAAGCTGCGTTACATATACGCCCGTGATCCTGTCCTCCGCGACCTCATCAAGGCAGCCGGACTCAACCACTCTGATACTTTTTCCTGTCTGCTTATCGCCCAGAGCAGGGAAGCTGCGCCTATCGTTCTGATCGTCTATCCAGCGGCAGAACTTCTCCAGAAATTCAATATTCTTGCCGCGCTCCATGTCGCTGCCTATCGCGGTGCGGTATGCAAACTGAAACGTTACCGTGTAGATCCGGTTTCCGAGAATGTCCTTGCGGTAAGGAACATTCGGAACGGTCGAAACGCAGTAGCAGTCTTTGTCGTCCACATAATCAAGATAGAACGGCAGCTCCGGCTTCAGCAGCGGACACCCGGAAAGGTATTCGCAAACGCTGTCCATTACTGATTTCACGGCATCAGCCTCCTTGCGTAATTCTTAACTTCACGGATAATGGTATCTTTTCTCGCCGCCCACATACGGTGAAACCATTTTGAACCGCGCTTGCCGTTCAATCTGCTGTTGCTGCTGTAATACCGCTTATGAGCATACGGCGCGATATACACCAGCTCGCCGCTGCCCATTCGTGAACCGAGAACGACCGACTTTTTCAGAATACCGGTTCTCATGGGAACGTAAGCGTCCATGTGCCGGACTACGGTGTTGTCGATGAACACCTGAAGCCGGTCGAAGTTCTCGTTCATCTGCCGAGCGCCCCTGTTCCAGCGGATAACCGCCTGACCGTTTGCATTGGCGAAAAGCTGTCCACGGTCTGTTACGATCCTCATCATTTACCGCTCACCTCCCAGTGCCATAGTGATTTAGATCCGAAGCGGCAGTCACGAACCGCCGTAATTATCATTTTTTCGGTGTGCTGCCGTTCCAGATCAGCGGCGCTGGTAATGTCGCCGCATTCGCCCCTTGCGATTATGTCACCGGGTGAAAGCGTAAACTTATCCTCCTCCGGACAGCTCTGTGCAAACCATTGCGCCGCCGGAATACACGAAGCCATGTCGGGTATCATCACGGTAATGTTATCGCCGCTTTCCTTGCCGGTCTTGCTGAACGCCACTCCACAGGTGCTGTCCCAGAATACTCCGTGAACCACTGTCCGGCGAATTGTAGGAGAATTGCGCCCCTGCTGTGGGATCATGTTGTAGACGGTAATTGTTTCGGTGAACCTCATTCCCGTCCCACCCCTCTGTAAAGCCACTCCGCCGGAAGCCACGTCCGGCAGGCAGCCCTTGCCATGACCGTTTCTGAAGCGCTCTCCGAGCCTGCCAGAGAATAACTCCAGCTCCCGACGCTCTCAGACTGCTTCACCATGCCGCCGTTGCCGTCGGTGAGAAGCAGGCTCTCACACAGCTCGCAGCAGCACCTTTTCAGCCGCTCGTCATCAGCGTTCTCGGCGGCACGTCCGAAAGTAAGCTGGTCGATATAGGCGGAGGCTTTGGCGGCAATCCGAGGGAAATCCTCCTCGCTTACCGCTTTGCCGCCGTAGGTGCCGGTGTAGTAGGTGTAATCTGCGTAGATCATGCGCTTACAGATGCACGCATAGCGTCAAGCGCCTTGTCCATTACCCAAAGGTCGTGGAACTTGCGGTACTCGATTTTCCATGCGTCAGCGCCCTGCGTCTGGGACGGGTCGAAGATCTTCACGCCGTCGGTCTTGGACACCGCGATCGGCGCTGACTTCGGGCAGATGATCCAGTTGATGTCTTTAGCGTCAGAGGCAGCGGTGAAGCCGAAAGCGGACGCGCCGCTGTTGAAGGTGTACGCCGATTTCATTCTCGCAGAGGGAACACGGATTATCGGGATACCGTTCAGAGTCATGATCTCGGTGGAGATCTCGCCCTGCTTGAATGCAGTGAGGTTGATGTAACGCTGGAACTCTTCGCCGTAGGAGAGTTTCTCCGCGATCGGAATGCTCATGATGATCACCAGATCGGTATTAGAGCCGCACTTGTCGCGAACCTCGCCGATATCTGCCTTTAGGGAACTGATAATGGTGGACTTATCCGGTGTGTAAGTTTCCACATTACCCTTGGCGTTGATGAGCTTATAGAGCGTGCTGTAACGGTATGCGTCGATCTCCGGGATAACGTTCTCGGACTGAAATACGCGCATTGTTTCCGCAGCGGTTGCGATAAAACCGCTCTCGTCAACGTCGATACGGTCAAGCAGGAACTCGATACCTCTGTCCTGCGTCATGGTTTTGGTCTGGTAGGTCAGCGCAACCTTGCCCCTCGGGTACCCGGAATTGCGGTCGTAGTTGCCCAGACCGTCAGTTGCAATGGTGGGGATCTTTATCTCCCTGCCGCCGGAGTACTTTACGTTCCCGGCGTTCGCTTCCATCCAGCCGGAAGTTGCGCCCTCAATGATCTGCTGGTCGCAAGCCTTTTGGAAAAGCGCTGCTGTTTCAATGCTGTTTGCCATATAGTGTTACCTCCTGTAATTACTTAGAATTCAGCCCGAAACCGCTGAAGATCTGCGATTCGAGGTTGTTTGCGTCAAGGGACTCGCTGCTCTGGGTGCTGCCCATGAAAAGACCGGGCTTCTCATCGGCGGCGAACACGGACGGTTCAGACTGCTTCAGTCCCTCAAGGTACTCCTTGCCGCCGAGGAACTCGCCGTTCTCCAGCTTAAAGCCCTTGCCCTTGAACTCGTCCAGCACGGACTTACGCACCCTGTCGCTGGCGAACTTGTACCCGCTGAACAGCTTCTCGGCGGCGAAATCAGACTCCTGTGCTGTGAGCTTGGCGGTGAGATCCTCGGTTTCCTGCTTGTACTTGGCGTTCAGCTCGTCAAGCTGCTTCTGAAGCTCCTCGGACTTATTGTCCGCCTTGAGCTTCTCCAGATCCTTGTCCCGGGCGGCGAGCTGCTTAGTAAGCTCCTCCAGCTTGGTCTTGTCGGCGGCGGCAGCTTCGGCGGGAACGAATTCCTTGCCAACGACCTCCTTGATCTGCTTGGTCTGATCTGCGGTCAGCTCAATGCCGAGCTTCTGAATGAGTTTTAAAAGTTTTTCCATGTGTAAAACCTCCTGTAAAATATGAATTAAGGTATATAAAAAGCACCCCGTTCGGAGTGCTGATTATCTGTGCTTACGCCGCTGGATCGCGGCGACGTATGTCTTGAAGCCGCTGTCCGGAGGATCAAGCGCGTGGAACGGCAGGTTTGCATAAGCGTTTATCGCTATTGTAGCCGCCGTTGTGACTGCGAAAACCGCCGCAAAGCGGTTTCTGAGGTGTCTGTCCTGCATCATGGGTTTGCTCCTTTCTGGTTTTGAGTATAAAAATGCGCCCCTCGTCTAGGAGCGTTTAATCCTGTTCGCTGTCGGTCACCTCAAGCTCAATATCCTTGAGTAGGTCGAGAGTGTCGGCAAGCTCTTTAGCCTTGACCGCGATCACGTTCAGAGCGTCCTTGAGCTTATCGGCGTTTTCAGGGGATATGTTGATGTCCATGGGGTTTACCTCCTTTCGGGGTAAAGAATTGCACCCCCATTGCTGGGAGTGCGAAATAATAATGCAACTGCGATCACAGTAGCTCGACATTTGATATTTCATCTTCGGCAAAGATGAGGTCTAAACCATCGTCACAAAGAAAACAGATTCCATCGCCCTCTTCGCCGTCCTTATAAGTAGCGATACAAGGCTGATAGCCTTTGCCAACATACACATTACCGTCTGTATCGGTAACTCTGGCTCTTTTTCCGTCCAGTATGTCAATGTTTCTCTGACAAATGTTCATAACTAATCATCTTCTTTCTCTGAAACCGGGAATAAGTGATACCCGCCATCTTGATATCTGATTTGAAATCTTCGTGTCCTGACGTATTTTTGCAGTTTTCGGTCAAATGTAATGCCAACCGGGTAATCCGCAGTAACAAATTCATCGACAGTTGAGCTGTTCTTTTGCAATCTGAGCGTTCCCTTTCCAGAATACTCCTTGAATAGCTTTTCTGGAGTCACATCTTTGAAAAGTCTGCTCTTTGGAGAAGCGGCTTTGGTATCACCATCATACAGCCTATTCATTTGCTGCTTTACATTGTTTTTCCATTCAGGTGAAATGATATGCTTTTTCTGATTTTTCACATCAAGCGAGGTGTTGATTTTGCCGCTTTTTAGGTCGGAACGGAATTGTTCTTTCTGTTCCTCTTGCTCAATTATAGCACGATTCTTTTCTTCTGTCAAGCGAATCTGCGCCTCATCAAACGCCCGCTGCTTCCGTGTGACCGCCCCGGTCTTACCGGCGAGCCTGCGGTTATACCCCGCCACGAACGTCCGCTCATACTCGGTGTACGTCCCCGCGGCATTGCAGAAATCCTCGTAGATATCCTTCTGCCGCCGCAACTTAATGCTGGCAGCGGTGAAATTCTCCTCGTCCCCGGCAGCGTCGGCGACAATGCAGCGGTCTTTCTGCCTGCGCATAGCGCGTTCCATTTTCCGCATTTGCTGCTGAGCCTCGTATGCGGTGTACTTCCGCCCCTCATAAGTAAACGGCGGCGGGTCAATGTTCCGAAGCTCCTCCTCGGTGTAGGTCGGCTCGGATATACCTATTATAATAGGATAAGCCGAGTGACGGCAGTTGTAGTCCTCAATCAGCGGCTTAACTATGCTGTCATACTGACTGTTCGGGAACTGGCGCCCCTGATACACCGCATGGGACGGACGTGCGCCGGAATGCGCCGAGATCTCCCACCCGTCCGCGCCGAAGTCCTCCGCATTCTGCTCGGATATACGCTGCGTGATATGGGAAACGCTGGTCATAAGCGCCCGGCGAACAGCTACCTCCACCCGGTCGGAATGTCCGGATTCATAGTCAATCGTCCGCACGCCGCTTGCCGCCAGCTTGTTGCAAGCCTGCCGGATCGCGGTCATGTAGTCCGTAGCTCCGGTCACGACCTTCATGTGCGCCGAATCAAGCTCCCTGCGGTACATATCCGTCATGGACAGGTAATACACCCGCCCGAAGAAGTCATGGTCGGCGAAGCCCAGCGTTCCGGTGAGGTTCTCGCACGCCCCGGCGGTTTCCTTTATCTGCGCCGCCATGAGCTTCTGAAGCTGCTCGTTATCCTTGAGCGGAACAGCCGCTCCGTCATCAGCGCCTAGCATCTGCCGGTCAAACTCGTCGGACTGCGCCGCAGCGTCCCGGATCAGCTTGTCGATAACATCAGTGGAATCTCCGTTTATCTCGGCGATCTTGGCGGCGATCTCCTTTTCGGACAGACCCAAAGACCGCGCCCTGTACAGCTGGTACTCAGCCGTGTCGGTGATTTTCGCGCCCTTTGCTATGCGCCGGGCAATGTCCCGCAGGATAAAGTCGGACAGATCAGAGTAGAGGTCGGTAAGCTCCTTTGGCAGGTTCTGGAGTTGTTGAGGTGTGAGCATGGTTACTGCTCACCCCCGAAAGCCTCCGTCATCGGCGGTAACATCTCCCGCGCCTTATCCAGCGGAACGCCGAAGTACCACGCAATGAACTCCTCCGCTTTGAGCATTCCCGCCTGCACCATTTGAAAGCGGCGGTTGAACTCCGTCCCGGTGTCCTCGAAAACGCTGTCGCCGAACTCTATCGCGCACTCGCCGTCCTCGCATTCAATGCCGTAGAACCTCGCCAGCGTGACGGTTATCTTGTTCAGAGCCTCCAGCACCGGGCGGAGCTGCCGCTGTATCTGGCAGACGGTGTTGTAGGTGGTCTTATCCTCGGACAGCACCTGCGTTGCCGTAACCAGCCCCTTTGACGAATCAAAGGTGAACGTTCCGGAGCTGACTCCAATCTGAACCTCATACAGCCGAAGTTCGGTGTTTATCTGCGCCCGGTGCGCTTCTTCACGGATAGCCGGGGCGTAGGTCATTATTTGCTGCTCCATGGTGCGTTGTCCGTCGCCGTCCACGTTCACAAAATAATCATCGGTGATTTTCCCGTTCTTGTCGAAGATACCGTTATCACCAAAAACTTTAGCTGACATCTTCCGGAACTCAGCCAGATATTCCGAATGTGCCGAATCTATCTCATGCAGCGTTCCCACCGAATTAGCGAACAACGAAACCGGCAGCTCGCTGTCGAGGTCTATGTTGTTGGCATACGGTGTGCGGAACGTAGCTATCATGGGAATGTCGGAGGGTATCCTGCCCTCTGGAAGGAGGACAGCCCAGCGCGGCACCTCCGTCAGCTCCACACGGTGGCGGGTGCCGTAAAGGTACGCTGAATTCCGCACGGTGTGAACTCCGTCCGCGAATATGTGATGTTCCCGCCGTTCATAGACCTTGCCCTTGTACCGGATACGCTCAAAGAAAATGCCCTCGGTGATGTGTCCGTTCTCGTCCAGCGCGATTGGACGGAAGTCCCGGCTTGTTCCCACATCGAAGAAAATTTCGCCGCTGCTGACTATGTACGGCTTGATGACCGTGTACCCGCCCACTAACGTCAGCTGCGTAATGCGGTCGAGGTTCGGGACAAGGTTCTTCTGAACGAATCCGTTCAGCTGCTCATCGGCGACCTCGAACTTGATTTCAGCGGTGACAAGCTGCGCAAGATATGCTGTCGAGGTGTAGGCAATCGGCAGCGGACGGAAATTCTTGTGTGTCTTTTCCATCGGCAGAGAGTTCTGGAACACGTTCCACCAGACGTTGGTTACTGATTTCATAGTAGGGCTTACCGCCGATTCCACCTTATTTAAATCTGCTTCTTCCATTGTTTCACCGCCTTGTTTAAAGCCGTTTAAAAGGCTTTTTATTCTGTCTAAAACGTTCATTGTTCTAACCTCACTAACCTCGGAATGTACCGCTCGAAGCTGTACTCGAAAGCGTCCAGCGTATCAATGTCGGAAGTACCGTCGTCAAGCCGAACCTCCGCGCCGATGACCTTATCGTCCCAGACAGCGCCCTGAAATGCGTCAATCAGGCTGCCGCATTCCTCGGAGATCAGGTTGAACCGCCCGCCAGCCATGAGCATGGTGGTCGCCCGGATACGGTCGTTAATTTCGCGCTTCAGCGCGTTTTTAACGATGATCCCCAGTGGTTTCAGCGCCAGCCGAAGCCCGGCAATAAGGGTCTGCTCAGCGCTGTCGCCGTACAGCGTCGGGACTATGCCGTACCGCTGCATGATGTCGGCACAGAAATCATACACCCTTTTGTAAAGCCCCTGCGGGGTCATTCCCGCCGCCGGGATATGCTCGGATCTCAGCGCGAACAGCCGCCGGTAGTCCTGCGTTATTCCACACGCTACAAGCGCATGAGCCGATTCGTTTCCGCCGAAGTCCAGACCGACATTGATCTGGTCGAGGTGAGGAAGCTCCGCAGCGCTGACGTTGTAGGAACTCGGATCGTCCGAAAAGACCTTGTATATCGCGCCCTGTGCAACCACCCACTTACCCAGAATAAAGCGGTCGTAAAACACGCCGGTGTACTCCTTTTTCAGACTTTCAACGTAATCCGCCGGAAGCGTTGTGTTGTCGTCAATGCTGAAAAATACCGACAGTAGATCGTCCACGAGCTTCTTGTTGTCGAGGTACTCCTTTTTAAGCCAGTGTGTCGGAACGTCCGGGTTGGTGGTGGCGAGCAGCTTCGCCCCCGGCGCTGAAAGACGTGACAGCAGCATGGTGAAGAAGTCCTTCGGGAACAGCGTCAGCTCATCGCAGTAAGCGCCGCCAAGCGTGATACCTCGAATCTTGCCCTCGGAACGTGCGTCATTTGCGCCCTCCAGCATGATCTTTCGCCCAAACAAAACGCCCTCCTTAGTGGAGAGCGAAAATGTGAAATGCTTCTCGCCGATAAGCTCCTGCAAAGGGAACAGGCAGTTGCGTTTGAGTGTCTGGAGCGACTTCGCGCACATCATATAAAGGTAGTCCTTCGGACGGCTTGCCACCCAGAACGCCCACAAAATCAGAGATATCCACGTCTTGCCGGAACGGACAGAGCCTTGCAGGATATTCAGACGTTTCAGCCTGTCCTGCTTGAACAGCCGCATAAGCTCGTTCTGCTTTGCGGTGAAGCCTAGTTCACGCATTTTTCACCGCCTCCAGTATCTCGGCAAGAGCGCCCTCGGAATTGCCGGAAGCGCCGCCGGTCTTGCTGAACTCCTCGCCCTTTTTATTGATGAGGTAGAACTCAATAGCCGCCTGTGACGGAGCAATGTGCCGCTCACGGGTTTCCACGGTTTTCACACCGTTGACTATCTTGGTGGACTGCTCGGTGACGGTGTAGCCGGTCGCCGCTCTGATCAGCGCCTGTTCCACCTCGGCAGTGAGCAGCTCGCTGTTCTGGGACAGCAGCTCGTTCACTCCCTCGCAGCGGGACTTGATCTCAGCTATCCGTTTTGCCCGCTTAGCCTCGTTGTTGGTAGATAAAAAAGCCTCGACAAGCTGCTGGACAGCAGATGCCGGAGCGGCGGAATTGATCTTCTCATGTTCAGCGATAGCCGCTCCAAGGGCTGCTATGCTCTTTTTCTTTTTGCTCACACGGTCACTCCTTTCTCTGTTGCCGTTTAAATTCGTTTTAAAGCCGTTTAAATGCCCGATTTCCCGGTTGGTGGTAAAACTACCCCAGAAAAAAATACCCCCGCTTCTGCGTGATTTTGGTGGGTATATTTCTTTTGCCGGGAAAATACCCGTTCAAATGCATTCAAAGGGGCTTCAAAAACGCCGAATACACTTTGGTAGTATAAAATCCCTGCCTAAGAACACCCCTGCTTCTGCGCGATTTTAGAGGGCGTGCTTCGCCCTATCCGTTCGGACATAAAATCCGCAGATGATCAGAGGATATATTTCGCCGCTCCGGAGCTTATCAACGGAGTAGCTGGCGGAACATCAAATTCGCAGCCGAGCGTTACCTCGTAATGCCTGCCGTATATCGTGATGTCCGCCGTTGCGCGCTTGCCGCGCCTGTTGTACTTGATTATCCTGTGTTCCAGCCGTTTGAGATAACCGTCCGTGATGTGCAGCACACCCCCGGAAACATATCCCCGGCTTATTCCCAGTCCATGCCCGTTATTGCAAAGGAATCTGATGTACTCCTCCTCGGTAGGACTGAGCTGTGAGCTGCTCAATATCCGCAGCGTTCCGTAGCAGGACTTGACCGTCTGCCAGACCTCCGGGGTGAGTTCCGTCAGGTCGAGGAACACATACCCGCTGAATAGCAGGATCTCCCGCTGCACCCATGCACGGTGTCTGCGTTCCAGAACGATCCGGCGGGGCGCGTATGCTGTGATACCCTTGTCGGCAAGCTGCCGGACTATCGCCATTTCCTTGCCGGACTGACAATATATAACGTACACGCTATCCCTCCTGCTCCTGCGCCGCTTTGCTGTTGATGAACTGAACCAGCTGCCTGTAAAGCTCCGGGTTCTCCTTTGACATAGCGTCAAAAATTTCTTCCTTGAAGCTCTCAAAAGCCACGTTCTTGAGGTTCGCCGTCTTAATATCGGTGGAATTTTTCAGGCTGACCGCGCGGATCAGCGCCGTTGCCTTGTCGATCAGCTTCAGCGGATCGGACTCTTTCAGCGAAGTATCGTCCATTTCCCGGACTGCCTGCAGCACCTTGTGTGCGATCAGCCGGGCAATGCCCTCGGTGGTGTCAAGCTGCGGGAACTTCTGCATTTCCTCTGTGAGCGCTCTCATGTTCTCGCTGGCAAGCCGAATATCCTGTATGCTGGCATTTAGTCCCTGTGCGTATCGGCACACCGCCGCTTCGGAAAGTGTGACGTTCGCGGTGTCCCGGACGAAATTGCACACATCACGGTAGGTGTAATCGCCGAGGATCATCTGCTCCACTGCTTCCTTGATGTCCGACGGCAGCGCGTCTATCTTACTGTGCTTACGTTTCATAGGCTCACCGCCTTATGCAGGGATCTGAGATCTTGCCGTTGAGGAACGCTATGCCCTTTGCGGACAATTTAGCTTCAAGGAGATGAAGATCCGCGTCGGCAAGGTCTGCGACCTCTTTGTGGAATTCCACGTCCCGGAGCTTGATATAGCCGCCCTCGTTGAGGTAGTTCACGCTGTCGGCGATCTCCGACGGGGTGATTTCCGCTCCCAGAGCGTATTCCAGCTCACGGATCTTGACGTACTGTATTCTCAGTGTATTTATAGCCCGCAGGACGCGGGAATTGTTATCCAGAAATTTCTCTCGTCTGACTCGTTCCATATCCATCTGTATCACTCCCTTTTCAGATTATCTATCTTCGATTCAAGCCGGGTCATCAGGCGAACAAAGTCGTTGCTGCGCACCGTGTTTTCTTTTAGGAAATCTATGGTGCTTTCGATCTTCTCGATCGACTTTTTTAGTTCCCGCAGCTCCGCCTTGCTGGCGTATTTCTCGTCGGCGTGTTCTATTTTCTCCTTCAGCTCGTCAACATCAGACTTGCTCGCACGGCTGTCCAGCTTATCAAAGCTGCGCTTCAGGAAGAACGAGATTATGCCTATGCCAGCAGTAAGTATAAGATTATAAATCATGTCGAAATCCACAAAGTCACCGCCTTTCATTTAATGTTAGATTAAGTATCTTTGCAGGAATATTATACTATTGAAATGTATTTTTGTAAAATGTGATATCACCATGTGAAACAACAAAAAAAGCGGCGCACCAGAGCGGTGCGCCATGAGATTATTTACTTAACCTGCGTACTTCCGATACCGGGATCTCCAGCTCTCTTGCTATCTGTTCCGGAGTATCGCCCTGCTGCCGCCGGCTGCGGATATGGCTGGAGATCTCCTGCGTAGATACCAGTGACCGGGCTTTAGGGATCCATATCGGCGATCCCCCGAACGTATCCACCAGCGCCCGGTAGTTATCCAGCCCGATCACGTCCGCCACCTCCTGCTGGTCGGGATTAAGGTGGCTCTTTTTTACCAGTTGTGCCAGTCCCATGCTTATCACCTCTTTTCAGCTTGGCTTCTTCCGAGCGGAGAATGCGCTTCAGCAGCTCGATTATCGCCGAACCCTCTTGCCGGGACACATTATAAAAGATATCCCTATCGGTCGGGATATCCCGGTGAAGTTCTTTGGAAACCACGCCCCGCAGCCGTTCTCGCGGCTCGGCTTCGGACGGAGAAGCCGCCGCAATGCGGTACATCAGCTTGAAGCAGAAGCTGATCTGCTCCTTTGTTATCTTCTCCGGAACGATCTCCGGGACGGCGTGCTTCTTGTAGTCCTCCAGCCGGGTGATAATGAACGCCGCCTGCTTCTCCGTCAGCTCCGAAATATGCTCTTTTAGGGAAAACTGCCGCACCCAGAGGTGAAGATTATCCTCTGTCCCCAGACTGCTGTCCAGAAGTCCCGTTGCAGCTCCCAGCGCATATATCCGCTTTATCTGCTCCTTAGTAGCCATCACGTCACCGTCAGCTTGGTGGAGCTGTCCACTGCAACACCGAGATTAATGCAGCGGAGCAGCCGGGCGTCGTCCGCGCCGGACATCTCGGATATGCGCCGGAACGTCTGCCAGACCACTGCTTCAGCGTAAAGGTAGGCATAATCGCTTGCGTCCTGCTCGGATAAGCCGCCGATCTTAACAAGGTTGTCCCGGTCGGTCTCAAACTTCGCGCCCTTGAGTTTTTTCGCCAGTGCCGCCTTTGCCTTACCATCGCAGGGGAGCTGATCAATCACCTCTGCCGGGGTCGCTTTCGTGAAATTCCCGGTGAACATACCGATAAGCATACGCTCTATGTCCTTGTTCTTGGGCTTGACCTCGGTCTTGACCACTTCCTCGAACACGTCCGGGAATATCTCGCCAAGCTCCTTTTTGAGGTAGTGCGGCGAATGTATCGTCAGGCTCTCAGCTTCGGTGTAGGTGACAGCAGCATGACTGCAAGGATCGGAGTATGTAGCGGATTTGTACTTGGTGTCGGTAACATCAACGCCGCCTCGCTCCAGAAAGTACGCTTCCAGCGCCTTTTTGCGGTCGTTAAGCTGCTCGATCTGCGCCTTGACCTCGCTCAGCTCCCGAACCTTTGCAACGATATCCTCGCTCATCAGCTGCACACCTCCTCATACAGTGCAGTGGCGCAGTGAGGACAGCAGAATATTCCGCTGAAATACTTGATCCTCTCCGTTCCGCCGCAGAACCGGCAGGTATCGGCGTGCTTTGAAATAATGAGCCTGCCATCTCCTGTCGCGGTAAGATCCACCGCAGTTCCGGCTTCCATTCCGAGGTATGCTGCCATGTCGCGCGGAATAGTCACGCCACGCCCCTTGGACAGCCGTTTGTGTTTTCTGTTCATAAGTCCTCCTTAATCCTGTTTTAAATGCTTTTTAATGTCCATTTCAGCGATATCGTTCAGAATACGAGACATCTCAGCTGACCGCATATCATCGCTCATGTATGGCAGCCGTTCTATCCTTCTTTTCCATTCCATGACGCATTCAAGAAGCCACTCCTGAGAGCGCCTGATGTTCTGAATCTCAACAGCTCCCTCCAGAAGCTCCACCATATTCTCGGATTTTTTCGCCGCAGAATGGTATCTTCCATTGCCGGTACAGTTAAAGTTCTGCTCGGCTATCACCATCTTCTGGCGCTCCTTGTCTGTCATAGCACGAATCTGCTCCTCTGTGAATGCCATGATCACACCTCCTTCCATGAGTACCTTGAATTTGTTTACTGCTGCCTTTCAAAGATAATTTCGTATATTACATCGTTGTGATACCTGCCAGATCTATCTTTGATTACATCAGTCAGAACAAATTTCTTGCCGCCGTATCGCCTGCAAAACCTATCGTAATGCCGTTCCACCGGATTACCGCCGATCATTCTCCACTCAATGCGATGGATATGATAATCGTATATCAGTCTACGCAGTTCACGATATACCGCAATTCCAACTGCCCGGTTATGTTCGAACGAGACCAGCCCGAAGCAATGTGCGCACGAAGAATACCAATCTACCTTGTAATCGAAATATCCGACCAGTCTCTCACCGTCAACGATAGCATACTGATATGTACTTGCATCAGTTTCGGTTAAGATGTTCGGGGAGTAGCAATCAAGGCAGCCGGTATAATTAAGCATATCGTCCGAGTAGTTGCGCTCAGCCATTCGGCGGATTATTTCATCTTGATATAGTATCGCTGGCTTCAATTTGATATCGCTGTTCATTGACATCCTCCTTTAATACGTGTTCCACGGCATTTTCCGCCGTAATATAGCAGAGCAGATCGCAGCGATCTTTGCCATGATTGTAGAAAACGCACTCAGTCTTAGCCACCTTCATCACCTCCAAGCAGCGCTTTCATCTCTTCAAACCCCTGCCGGGCTGCGGTTTTTCTGTGAGAAACGCCCCGGAACTCCACCGGAAAGCACCGTTCCAGCACCCGGTCATATATCCTTGCCAAACGGATATCCGCGGGGTGTTTCAGTTCTTCCAGCGTCAGATTGGTGGTATAGATCACCGGAAGTCCTGCCCGATAGCGGCTGTCAACCACGTTATACACCTTTTCGAGGGCGTAATCGGTGGAGCGTTCCGCGCCGAGGTCGTCGAGGATAAGCAGGTCGATAGCGGACATTCGGCTGCAAAGCTCATCAGATCCGCCGTCGATCAGCTTAACAAGCGAGGTCATAACCACCGGAACACCCTGCTCCAGCAGAGCGTTGGCGATACAAGCGGCGGTGAACGTCTTACCCGTCCCCACGCTGCCAAACAGCAGCAGCCCCCGGTTTTCCCGCATCATCTGCGGGAACAGGTCGGAGTACCTCCTGCACATGCCTATGCTGGCGGAGTTCTCGCGCTCATCGGCGGAGCTGAACCGCACCTCGGACAGCGCCGAGTCCATAAGCGACAGCTTACGCAGCTCCCACTGTCTTGAAGCGGCAAGAGCGGCGGCGGTCTGCTTTTTCTCGGCGTCAGCGGCTTTCTTGCGGCATTCGCACCACACCGGGACGATTATCTCCTCGCCGCTGACTTCAATTCGGCTGCGTTTCGGCTGGCGGCATGTTCCGCAGCGGAGCAGTCCGTCCTCGTCGAAATAGTCGCCCTCAAGCTGCGGGTTGTTTTCAGTATGGACGGCTGCCAGCGATTTTACAAATTCCGCTCCGCTAATCCTTTCCATACTCGTCAAACGGATTGCCTGTCATGGGAGCGGCGGGCTGAACCGGAGCGCCGTCCGAGAATTGCCCCTCGGACACTTTGAGAAGATTCGACGGCTGCATGAGCCAATCGAAATTAGCCCGCCACTTGCGGCTGTTCTTGCCGTTTAGGAACGGACTCGCGGCTACCTTTCGGAATACCTGCTCAAAATCGTAGCCGTCCTTCTGCGCCCGGACTATTGCCCGGCGGCGCTTGTCAGTCAGTCTGGTCGCCGGAGGAAGTCCGGTGCAGATACTGTTGTAGCAGTCCAGCACCGATTTATAGTCCTGCGGCGGCGGGTTCTTCAGCTCCTTGAGAAATACCTGAAGCTCTTTCCACTGGCTGGCGGTTAGCTCCAGATCAACCGAGCGGTCGTTCTCGTAATCGTAGATCCTGAATTTCATGCAATCACTCTCCTTTCTTCGATAGTCCTTGCTCTGCGTTTCCACGGGCTGGCAACCGTTTCCAAAACCGGAAGCCGCATTAAGGCGGGGGACTATGCCCCCGGTTTTAATTGCATTTAATTAGCCTTATTGATTGATTATTGCGTATGAAATGGGCTTTCATTCGTGAAAAGCTGCCCCAGTACGGCAGGTACGCTGTGTATGAATACATTTGCGTAATGCTTTCTCTCCTAGCTTTTGAAGCCCTTTTCAGCTTTTGTTTGTCAGCCGCATTAAGGTGTGAACGTTTTGACGGATAGTAAAATCTCCTACGGATATCGCAGTCGTTAGCGCAGGTGTATACTGCGATTCTTTTGTTTACATACACTGCCAGCTTGAATTTGAGTGCCCCTATGGGCTGAACGATAACGTCAACGGTGTATCCGTCAATCATGAATTCCGCATATCCAAATGTGCTGGACAGAGATTTCTCGACTTTTTCCCATTCTTCGTCAGTCATTCCCGTCCCTCCCGTTCCACTATAAACATCACCCGTTCAAACGAAACAGTCCACACCCACGGATTAGCCGCCCAGCAGTAGGCTTCAATACCGGATTTTCTTACAGTCCCATTCCAGAGGGCGGCAAAGCTATGGACAAGCCTGCACGTCTGATCCCGGATAAAATCCTTACAGTCGCCGTTCGGGTGAGTACAACGTGTACACGGCTCGTAAATACCCTCTTTGTTGATATTGCCAGGCGTGCGGTAGTCTCCTGTGATAATATCCTGCAACCGCTCCACCCGGACATCAGTCACCCGCAGGAATATCCGCGCTGCTTCCTTCGGCATGTGGATTGAAGGGTGCCATTTATATCCGAGTTCTTTTCTGGATTCTTCGCTGTTTGGCGTTGCGTTTGCTTTATAAGCGTATTTCGCGCCGTCAACAACATGGTCTGAATCGTATTCACACCATGCTTCCCGCACATAGAGAATATCGCCGGGCTTGAATGGCATACGATTATATAGGCTGTGATAGGGGACAGGAGTGATGGTCGATATACTTTCAGACCAGCCTGCGCCGCCCAATTCCCAGAATCCATTATTTAATACCGGCTGCGGCTTTATGACACGCCTTGTCACCGTTTTCCGACCGTCCAGAATAGCCTTCACCATCTCCGTATTGAACAGGAGAGGCTTGGCGTTCTGTAATAATTCAGACTTTTTCATTCCCGTCCCTCCGTTCCACAATATAAGTAGCCTTCATATCCGCCAAATGCAGCAGAACCGCCAGAGGGTACTTCTCAAACGCGATATTCAGCCCCCGGTCGCCACCCCGGAACGCGCTGTCGAAACCGCCCATGTGCCAGCGGATCGCCGCAGCCTCCTCATCGGTGAGCTTGATGTACTTACTTATAATATAGAGCGACTTTTCGCCATGACCGAGCGGCAGATCGTCCTGATAGGTGTAAACCTGTTTTTCCACCCACGCACCGTTTTCCTTGACGTTCCGGGTTTCCTTGCCGTAGCAGTTCGCCTTGCAGAGGTCGTGCAGCAGAGCCACAATAAGGATACTGTCGTAATCATAGCCTGCTTCTCTTGCTTCTTTATCAAGGCATCTCAACACATTCATACTGTGCTGGAGCAGACCACCCTCGTAAGCACCGTGGTACTTAGTGCTTGCCGGAGCGGTAAAAAAGTCGGTTTCCTCCTGCATATAGCGGGTAAGATCTACAATGCCATGTCTTCCCGTTAATAGGAGCATTTCCACAAAATTCTTTGAAATAAGTTCCAGTTTTTCTTTGTCCATAAATATCCTCCATGTAAAGTGTCCCTGCTCTGCGTTTCCACGGGCTTGCAACCGTTTCCGAAACCGGAAGCCGCATTAAGGACGGGGGACAATGCCCCCGAATATTAGTCCTCCAGAAACCTCTGCACCTCAGACTGCCGTTCCGCTCGTCCGATCGTGATTCCCTTGCGGATACCTTCTGTAAACGAGCGGCGCTCTACTGCATTCCGGCAGCTCCTGCGCCCCAGCAGGAACGCCCCCGCCGCGATCGCCGCCAGAGATACCACGAAGAATATAACCGCCACCGTCCGACAGGGCAGAAGCCCCAGAGAAAGCGCGTTTGCGATAGCCATGAGTACTATCCCGCAAATAAATGACAGTAAGTAGTCGAATTTCATCTTAAAAGCTCCTTTCTGATCACCTTGATTTTGCCGCTTATCTTATGTTCAAGTACAAGCTCTGCCGGAGTGTCCTTGCAGACCAGCCAGTTGCTGGGATTCAGCCTTACCGAAGCTATGTCCTGCTTCTGGCGGCGGGTAGGATTCTTGCCGTGCTTCATGCCCGCACCACCTTTTCTGCGCCCTCAATATTAGCGCCAGTGATTTTAGCCGTTTCAACAAGCCCCTTAAAGTCATACTTATTAATAGAATATGCCTTTGTAAACAGCCTTACAGCGCCCCTTAGCCCCAGCTTGCTGTTAGAAACGGCTTTCAGGAACTCCAGCTCCTTTATCTGACCTTCAAGCACCGGGAAAATCATCTTTATATCATTAAGCGAAATATCCGTGGTTTTAAGCTCCTGAAGTTGCCAGCGGCGGTTTACGGTCTGCTTGTAGTCCTTGCCGGTCTTACCGCCCTCCATTCGCTCAATAATGCCATGATTTCCGACCAGAACCACACCGCAGGTCTGATCGCGCTCATCGAAATCATCAGATATCTGCCGGAGCGCTTCGATTGCATTGAACGATAAGTGCTGCGCTTCGTCAACGACGATCAGCATTCCGTCGTGCAGCTTCGCTTCAATGCTCATGTACATATCGTCGATTGACTGGTTGACCGGAACATTGAGCTTTAGTGCGACCTGCTTCAGCACCGCTCTTGTACCCCTTGTGCAAGCTCCGGCTTTAACAGCTATGCAGCTTTCGGGATTATCCTCGGCATATTTCAGAACAGCCTTTGTCTTTCCTACGCCCGGATCGCCGACCACGATTCCGAAACCACCCATGATCTGAATGTTCCGGATCGTCTGATAGGCAAGATTGGACGTGCTTATCGGAGCATATTTCACCGGCTTGTAATTCTTGACAGCCTCTTCCTTTACCTTGAAATAATCCGCGATTATGCCGAACTGCCTGTCAAGATCGCCGGCATAATTGCCCTTTCTGAGAGCCGATAACACAGGCTGCTTGATTCCGATCAGCCTGCCAACCTCCGCAGCGGAGTTCTTTTCGGCTATCAGATCTTCAAGCTTCTGAAGAAGAGCCTCCTGCTGGGGCGTGTATTCTCTGGTCTGGTTCAGTGTTTTTTCGTTCTCCATGATTATCCGTCCTTTCTGTTTGCTATCGCGCTTGCGGACAGCAATTCAACAAATGATGTAACAGCAGTGATATCCCGGAGATTCGGGTGTTCCTCGATCTCCTCTTCCGCAAATACCGGAATATAGGTGCTTGGCTGTACTATGCCGCCGCTGTCCTTGCTCTTCTGAACGAGCCGTTCAACGGCGATCGCCAGCTCATCAATGCGCTTATCAGGGTCAACAGAATTGATGATACCGTTTTTGACCGCCAGAATAGCTTTCCTGATGGCAGAATTGCGTTTACCGAGATCCTCGAAATCCTTAATGGAGGCATTGATGTAATCCATCATCAGCTCATCTGCGAGCTTCCATGTCCACAGGTATTTGTCTGTTTCCATGTCGTACAGCCTGACCTCACGGGGATCAGACGGGTCATATCTGACATATACCCACTCATTGAGGTGCATAAGCGCTTCATCGCCGTAGTACCACAGCTTGTCACCGCACATTGTGATGAATACACCGTTGCGCTTGATCTTTTGCGCCCGGCTCATGCGCTTGAGCAGCAGATCTAGCGTATGCTCCGAGGCGGGGCGGCGGAATTCATCAGCCCTCTTCTTGATATCCTCGTTCCAGACTTCCATGCGGGTCATTCCGGCAAACCCCTTTGCTTTGCCACCGTAGGGGTCTTGGTTGTACTCGCCGTCGATCCATGCGTCGATCAGCGCCGCTATCTGCTGATCCTCCGGGATTATGCCGTGCTTTATTTTGTACTTGTAGCTTTCGGGGCGCTCCAGCACATTGCCGCCGCAGTATGTAGGTATATCCCGCGAAAAATGCTCCTTGAACGTGCGGAACATACGTTCTACCGCTTTTGCGTCTGCGTTCTTGGGTATCGCAAAGGTGGTTTTCACGCCGAGGCGCTCCAGTATTGTCGGCGGCTGTTCGTCCTTGTTCCACAGCTTCTTGGATCTGTGACCGCGCCCGCCAAAGTCGTGCGTTGTGAACTCCGAACCGTTATCTGCGTACACCCGTTTCGGGAATCCGCACCTCAGAACTCCATTACGGAATGCCAGCAGCGTATCCGCCATAGACGGGTCTTCCGTGACGTGCCAGCCGACCGCCATTCCCGAAAGCGCGTCCATAAACATTGTGATATACAGCCGGTGCAGCCTGCCGTTCTCGCCCTTTGTTGTGAAATCGCAGGTGTGGTTATCTGCTATCCAGATGTCATTTGCATGGAGATCGTCATAAATGCGGTCAACGTATGGCATACAGTGGTCATCGAAGAACTTCTGTCCCTCACGCATGAGCGCCGTTTCGCAGTACGGGATCTTTTCCGCCGCCCGCCGGAACGTCCGCTCCGAGGGGACATCGGCATACTCTTCGGGATAGTTTTCCCTCATGAATTTCAGCGTTTTGGTGTATGAGCGGCTCACAGTCCTGCGGCTCTCATTCAGATATTCATACTGAAAATAATCCCATGCGTGCTTTGGAATGCTGGACTGCCCCTTGTTGTGTCCGCCCCGGTGGTCGATAAGGGCTTCCAGATCGCCGGACTTGTATGCCCGGTACTTCCTGTACAGGATATCCACACTTATGTTGAGATCCGGGTATTTCAGCTTCTGCGCCCCGATGAACATCTCATCGACCTTGCATTTCCCGTATTTAGCGCCGCTGCGTTCGCGTTCTGTCAGCCATTCCTGCAAAAGTCTACTCCAGAATGCTATCTCATCCCGCTGTTCAAGTGACAGCTCCGATAATGTGATTTGATGGGGCTTTTCAACCGGTTTTAATTCCTGCTTAACAGCGGGTTCAAGACCCAACTTACGGCGCTGCTGCTCTTCCCATTTGAGCTGTTCACGCTCGGTAAGCGCGGACAGCGGCACACGGTACTCGATTCGGTTGTTGGCGGCATTATCTTTAGTTACAGCAGTAATCTTACCGTCCTTAACACATTTCTGGACATATTGTAAGCTGCACCCCTTGACTTCCGCGACCTCTGCCGTTGATAAATACGTCAAAAGTATCTCTCCTTTCTGTAAGATATTTCCTTGACAAAAGCGCTAGGCTCTGATATACTGAAGACGGAGCCTTGGGTCACAGCAGAAGCGATACTCCGTGCAAAGTGTAGTCGCTGCTGCCGAGGCTCTGTTTTCATGCTCCGACCTGCCATCATCAGCGCAGGGCGGTCATTCCCTGCGGACAAGCAAGCACTGAATGTACTTGCCTGTTTCGGCTGTTCGTGGTATACTATTCCATGGAGGAAAGATAGGGGGTGAAATAACATGAAGTACACATTATTGTTAGATATAGACGAAGAGTGTTCAAAGTTATCCAATGAACAAATAGAGAATATTGCCCAGAATCAAACTATGCCCGGCTGGAAATTCAGCCACCTTATTTATAATGAAGAAAACCGCCCAATCAAAGTTTGCGTTGATTGGTGCAAAGAGGGAGAACCGGATACTCAGCCTTACGAAGCTCATTTTCTTTGATTTTTTGGGCTTCAGGTAACTCTTCATCTGGGATAATACGTTGTAGGGCAGCGTATACACCCGGATAATACTGATCCAAAGATCCACCATTTCCGAGGATAGGCTTTAAATCAAAATTCGCAGATGATATGTTTTTCAATTCTTCTGCCGTCTGAAAGAAATATAGATATCCATATTGGTTAAGGCTATAACCATTGATCAAAGCTCCTCTTTTATTGTCGTCCTGCTCCGTACTCTCTGATCGGTTTTTAGAAAGCAGGTCAGACACAGACGACTGAATTTTAGCGGACTCTTCAAAATCAAAGCCAGAAATATAGTCTATCACAGGCTCCGTACTTTCCTCCTGCGGAGCTTCTTTCTTGCTGACCAGCTTTTCGTGTTCTGCGACCATATTCTCCACCAGAGCGGCGGCATTGTCAATTGCCTGCTGTATTTCATCCAGAACACTTCTGCATGATTCTACACGTTCCTTGGCTTCATCAAGGTGCCAGTTAAAGCTATCTATGCGTTCGGCTGCCCTGTCTTCGATAACATTTATCGGAGCATTGTCCTCGAACCACGGGAACGCCTTGCAGCAGAAGTCCCACTCAGCGTCCTCCTTGGTCTGCTGGTATCTTCCGTTGCGAACTCCGCAGCCGTCCTCGTCAATGAGCCATACCACATAGTGGTCTGGAGCGGTTTCAGAATGTGCCAGAGCCATTCCGTTGGCTGTTGCCAGTATTGTGTAGCCCTCGATTATATCGCCGTTTCTTATCATTGTGATATCCTCCTTAATCAGTCCACAAAAGTATTGCGAGCAAAGTCGAACACGCCGAAATACTCGCCATTCAGGTAAACGTTCGCCCTGCTCTGGGCGGGGCAGGTGATCTGAAGCTCCCGGATCTTATAGTATCCCAGCTTCTCCAGTGCCGCTTCTACGGCGGCGGTCTTTTCTCTCATGCTCATGGTGAACTCCTTTCATCAAATCCTCTGCACTCTGGCAGTATTCGTATATATCATTTTGGCGGCAGCCAGACCACTTGCGTTCGCAGAAACTCTTATGCTTCCGGCAACATCGGTCATTCTCCAACCATCATGTCTGGCACCATGCATTGTTTTTCCGTTGTAAACGCGTACTTTATACTGCTTTGTGTAGGCTTTGAGCCGTTCTCCGGAAAAATCCTCATAGCCGTAGCCAGCAACTGTACCATCCGGATAAAAGTCTTTGTACTTAGCCTCAAAGTAATTGTCACCGATTTTCTTGACGCTGAGGTAAACGCGAGTAATCTTCGGAACAGGTGTGATCTTCTTCACGATATCTCCCTCCCTAAAAGCATATCCGTAGAGCAGCGAAGCGTATCGGCGATAGCGACCAGCTTCTCCACTGACGGCACTTTGATTCCGCGCTCATAGGCGCTTACGTTCTGCTTCTGCAAGCCGATTTTCTCAGCAAGCTCTGACTGCGACAGCCCACGGCGTTCGCGCATAAGCCTGATATTTTCTGAAAGTGGCATTTTTCAAACTCCTTTCTGTTGATTTTTCCGTGGATTTATGTTACAATGTAGGTGGATTACTATGCCTTGTGGGTAATCCACGGGTTACATATATATTATAGCGCTATTCTGTTCCGCAGTCAATACAAATAACGCTATAATGTTCTATAAACTTAAAGGGGTGTTTTTATGGAATTTGCACAAGTATTATGTGAATTAATGGATAAGAACGGATTATCAGCTTATAAATTAAGCAAAGATACCGGTATATCTGATAGACTAATAGGTTATTGGAAAAGTGGGGATAGGTTGCCCAATGCAGAAAACCTGTTGATTATCGCTAAATATTTCGGTATTTCAGTTGATTTTCTATTAACAGGAAAGGCAATTGAAAATGATTCAGCATATTTACCTACTCTATCAATACAAGAACAAGATCTTCTAAATTACTTTAATCAATTATCAGATATTGATAAAACTAGAGTATCAGAAAGAGCCGAAACCCTCGCTGAACTCGCTGCCGAACGAGCGGCGGAACAGGCTAAGAAAGCAGAGGAAACAATCCAGTCATCAACGAAGAAATATGAAAAGCCAATACAGTTTCTCTATCCTGCAGATCATGTAATCGACATTAACTATTATGATATGCCGTCTAGTGCAGGAACTGGCTCTTTTCTCGATCACACACATTATGAGAAAGTTCAAATAAAACGAACTCCTGAAGCTGAGCAGGCTGATTTTGCTATACCCATTGTTGGCAACAGCATGGAACCAGATTTTCATAGTGGTGATGTAGTTCTAGTTAAGTCCTGTCCTTATGTAAACATAGGAGAAATAGGTATTTTTGTATTAGATGGTGATGCGTTTATAAAGCAATATGATGGGGATAAACTTGTGTCACTTAATGAAGAATATCCCCCGTTAATGCTGTCTAAATTTGAAACTGCTGTTTGTCTTGGACGTGTTATCGGTATCGCGGAATTAGTTGAAAAAAATCTACCGTAAAATTCATTTTTAATAGTATAAAAAAATGAACAAAAAAAGGCGCGGAATGAGTGTTTCTGCGCTTTTTTCTTGTCAACCAACTTGTTGGTTGACAAAGTCTATTTTGTTGGTTGAGTTGGTTGCTAAAATATACATAATATGGGTGTTTGTGCCTATAATCTTCCAACCCCTTTAATGCTATTTTAACGCGCCACAAAGCCATTTGAAGATTTTTTTAATCCATTTTAACACTTCTTTGAAAGCTCTCTACAAAATGCTCATTCGCGCATTAAAATAGCAAAAATGCCCGAAAAGTTTTTGACAACCTTTCGGGCTTTAATTTCAATAACGTTCATTTTCTTGCACGCGCAAACGGCTTGGTTAAGCCATTTTCACAGGTTCTTTACATTAATTCCGGCTTTTTTCGCTTTCTTGCACTTTTTGTATTTCCCTTGTCAAGTTATAGAGGGCAAAAATGAAAACAAGAAATAAGGTTCTCAAAATAGTTCTTGTGGTGGTAATGATACTGCTTTCGCTGTTCTTCCTTTTCCCGGTGGTATGGATGATAGCAAACTCCTTTAAGCCGGACGCAGAAATTACAGCGGATATGAACTCGGTTCAGGCGTTTATACCTCCTGCCCCGGGAGGAAATTTCTTCGACAATTACGTTTCGGTCATAACCGACACAAACTTTCTTATCTATATGG
>CAMCFA010000011.1 GCA_945873955.1 uncultured Clostridia bacterium
TCCTCGCACCACTCTTTGATCGTCTTTCCGCTCCTAAGATACTCTCGGTACATCTCCGCCCATGTCTCTAGTCTTATTCGCTTATCCTGCTCAGTTCCATCAACTCCCATCTTGTTCCACCGAGTCCCGGAACTTTTTGGGACTTCGTTGGACTTTGTGGTTATTGTAGCACTTTTCAGGGTATTTGTATAGCTGCGGGATTAGTTAGCGGATACGAAGCACTGCCTTGTAGAGTTGCATAGTGCCATTAGTAAAGAAAACGCCCACCGAAGTGGGCGAAAACCGATTTTTTGAGGAATTTAAGGAACAATAACGCCTTGTAAATTAGTAATCCTTAATGGATTTAGCGTCGCGGAGACTTAATGCTTTATCCAAACTGGTTGTTGAATACTTGTAATCAAATCCGTCATTATCAACCATTATTAAGGTTTCTGGATGGTTGATATAATTAAAGTGAAGACTGTATGACCATTCGTCTCCGCCGTCATGATATGTAATGATTACCTTATCATTTAATGTTCCGGACTCGATTTTTAATCTGTCACAGGACGATTCGCCATTTCCCTCGGTAAAGTAATATACATACCCTTTATCGAAATCGATTATCCAGTAAATGTCATAAGATTTCCCCGCACTCTTATAAGAGAATACACCTGTATCGCCTTTTTTAGCGGTCTCATAATCATTTGATGAATAGAATACCGGCTGAGGTTCTACAACAACATAATACTTGATACAAACCCTATCATCAGGACTAAACACATCGCCGACATCAAAAGAGCGACCATCAATATTAACAACGAATACCTCGCCATTATTATGAGATGCATCCTCGGTAGTTGACTCTTCAAGTTCAATATTGGTAAACCCCAAATCTTTGAGAGCCTGCTGAACCTCAAGATAATTTAAACCGATATAATTGCTAGCCACTTTTTCCATTGTTATATTTGCCGGATTGGCATCTTCAGGCATATGGTAAGTGATGACTACTTCTGCATCTGATGCAAACACATCGCCTCGTTTGAAATCCTTGTTTCCTGCAATACTAACGCTATCTACTTCTCCGTCCTCTGTCCATCCAAGCACTATGTCATATAAGACTTCGTGCTTGATATTGGTAAAACCAAGAGTTTTAAGAGCGTTTTCAACCTCTGTATAATTTTTGTATTTATATTCGGAAGCTGGCACGTCAAGCTTGACCTCTCCCTCAGCCAATTCAGTTAATCTGTCAACATAGATCGTTTCAACAGACACCTTATCGCTGTGGCAAGAGATTTGATAAGATGCCTCAATATCACAATCAACCGTAAGCGAAACTTCACCCTTTACAGAGGACGATTCAACGCTTTCAAAGGTTATGGTGTATTCGCCGGGAAGAACGGAATACTCAAAATCCTTATCTATGCCATGTTCCAATGTATCTTTTTCGATTCCGTTCAGAAGAAGATCAACATCATATTTGCTTAGAATTAGATTTGGCACAAAGTCAACATATGTTTACTTGCATAAGAATAGCTGAAATCAATCCCGCTAGCTGAATGACAGAGAAAAAAAAAGCCAGTCCTTTTCCTGCCAAAACAGCGATAAGCAAAAGAATTACTACAACAATTATGGATATCGCTGATATTTTGCAGAACAAGTCCAAACCCTTCCAGAACGCAATAAGTTTTGACTTCATTTTCTCTCCCTCCCCTATTATTTCATCGGTGGTACAGGCGGTATTGCATTTGCAAGCACGTTTTTCAGTTCTTCCACAGTTTCAGCCTTTGCCCAATCAACCATTCCTGCTTTCCAGACAAGGCTTTCCGCTTTAAGCTGCCCGGACGCAGCCATTTGTTTCAGAGTATTCATGTCAAAAGGGCCGGTCGGCTGACCGTTTACTGCAACGTGATATGCGGAAGTTGGAACAGGCGGCGGTACTGTGCCGACAGAAGGCTGCTGTGCCGCTCCGGACATCATTGAATTCATTGTGCCTGCAATATTCTGCCCGACCGCTCCTCCTAGAACCATTCCTGCCATCATTGCCGCTGGATCAAAACTGCCTGCTCCTCCTAGATTAACTCTGCCTGCTCCGTTCGCGCCCATTTGCCCAAGAGCATTTGCTCCGGCAATTCCCACCTCTGTTTGAGCTTCGGTTTGGTACGCTGCAAAATTTGCGGTCTGAGTCTGCTTATGCTGCGCATACTGCGCTTCTTCTCGCTGAATACGAAGATTTTCTGCGTAGTTTTCTGCGTCAGTACGCTGTTGGTCGTAAATATTTCTGATATTTGCGGCGGTCTGAGCCTGTATAGTATCTGCGGCAGGCTGCTGTGTTACAGACATAAGACGAGCGTAGCCATCGCTTGTTTTATCTATCTCAATATCCCCGATATCTACACCTGTAACAGTAACTCCAAAGCTTTCTTTAAGCCTTTCGGAAATGTCGTATTCAACGGTATCATTTATCATGGATATCTTGCTTTCAAGCTGAATTACGGGAATATTATTTGCAGCAGGAGCGTTTGCAACTGCGTCCTTAACATAACGGATAACAGAATCCCTGATCTGCTTCTGGAAATCATCAAGGCTAAAGCTGCTGAGTCTGTGCAGCTTAATGAATTCCCGATAGTTGTCTATCCTGAAACTCAACGTTCCTCTTACCGCAACCGGAACTCCGAAATCAGCAAACCGCGGGTCGTAAACGTCAAAATACGGAACGCCGAATTTCACTTGAATTACCTTTGCAAGGTTGATGAAATAAACTTCTGCTTGAAAGGGCGTTCCACCGCCGTATGCCAGTCCCACCAAACTTGAAAACACAGGGGAATTGTCAGTTTTGATTTCTTTATCAAACGGTCCCTCAATATAGTCCTGCATGATCCCGTTGGGCTGCTTATAGACGAAAACCGCGACCTCTCCGTCTTTTACGCGAAGCGGCGAACCCCAGCGGATAGCGTTTTCACGCCGGCTTTCTCCCGGCTGAGTTCCTGCGGGGTGCCATTTCCAGATCAGATAGGATGGTTCATCGCAGCGGATCACGTTTATCAATCCGAGATGAGATTGGGACTTGTTAAATAAACTCATACTATGTTACCTCCGTTAATTCGATTTATTTCCGTTTGAAAGGATGTTATTAAACTCGTCGATGTTTTCCTGAGCGTCTTCATGAGCTGTATTCATAGCATCGTTAAATCCATCAATAACTCCATCTATAAAATCTTTGCTGTTGGATTCTGTAGTTGATTCATCGTCTTCCTGTTTAGGAGTATATTCAAGAATGATACCATTTTCTGCAGCTTCGGTGAGTATTTTATCTATATAATATTCACGTTTTACATTCCATTGACGTTCCTGCTCCTTGTCAGTTGGACCGCTATATATTAATGTCTCAGCATTTTTCAATGCCAAATAATATTCTTTGTCATCAAGTGCAGTCTCAATTTCGGAAACGATTGCTTCAAGCCTTTCTATTTCTTTTTTTGTATTTCCGGGTGCCAAAATACTAGTTAATGTTAGTGAAATAACAATAATTGCCGGCCAAACTCCATATATTATTCCCCAAATTCTTAATCCTGATCTTTTAGCAGATTTAATTTTTTTATTTGTGCCGTCGTACAGTTTTTTTATTTTCGTAAAACGAACGTCGTTAGAGAAACACATTTCAGCTTTGTTATAAGCTTGATCAAATTTTGCTTTCCAGGCAAGAGGTACAATGAATTTGGGATTATCGGTGGAGTAACCGTGTGAATACAGATCAACATGGATATTGGCATGAGCAAGAAAAATAAATTCGAATAAGTCTTCTTTGGTATTAGGAATCGGAAAACTCCTTATTAAACTTGCTTTTTGTTCATCAATCTTTATTGACTGTTCTTCGTCATACTTCTTTTTGCGTGAGTGAGATTTTGATAGGTCTCTTTGCGATTCAATTTCTTCTAGCTTACGAGATAATTCTTTAACTGAAGAAACCGGTTCTACTCCCCTAAGCTCATGACCACATGAAGGACAATTAATCATAAAAGAATTTATGATTTCTCCACAATTTGGGCACTTATGTAATTCTCCGTCATATACAGTTCTTCTTTTGCTGTTATTATTGCCTGTTTCCATTCCGCAATTTGAGCAAAAATGTGCTCCATCAGCAATCTGCTGTCCACAATTAGCACAATAAGCCATATATAACACCTCACCCTATAATTATCTATTCATCTATATGCACAGCATCACATATATCCCCAATATTGCAGTTTAGGTATTCGCAGATACGCAGAAGTACCGACAGCGCGACCTCCTCATTCTTGCGTAATTTTGTCATTGTTCCTGTAGCTATATTGAGATCTTTTCTGAGAGTTGCCGGGGAAATATCTTTTTCGATCAGCATTATCCATAATTTTTTATAATTGATCTTTATAATAATACCCCCCATCTACTTATATAGTGTTTTCAACAATAATTATACATCATTAAAGTCAATTTGTCAATATGTTTCATAATATTCGCAAGAAGTTGCGAATTTGTGTATCGTTTTTTATTCAAAACAGTTAATTGTGATAATACAGAAAAAAACGATTAACTATATGTTCTATCGATATTACCATTGCAAGTTAATTAACTGCATAATAAAACATCGTTCTTAAACTAAGGAAACGCTGATTAAAATAAAATCGCCACGTTCAAAAGCGCATACTCACGCGGCTGATTTTGTTACGCTGCGCTTTAATCAGCGTGTCCCTAAATACCTCGAGTAAAAAAATACAATGTGACTTCAAGTGAAGATTTATTACAATGCAAGAATAGGAAATGGGTAGTGGAGCGATATTTCTCCTTGAGGACCAATGCTCCCCTGCGGAGAAATGGGTAGCGAAGGAACATTTCCCATTACAAACCAGAAGGCGATTTTGCAGAAATACGCCGATGACAACGGGCTTACAAACACCGCATTCTATGCAGAGGACGGTTTCAGCGGAACAAACTTTAACCGTCCCGATTTTATTCGTATGATTGAAGATATCAAGACGGGCAAGATAGGCACAATAATCACAATAGATTTGTTACGCTTTGGACAAGCTTTTCTCATGACAGGACAGTACATTGAGATGATTCTGCCGGGATATGGTGTACGCTACATAGCTATCAATAGATGTGTCGCTTTTGTTGTTTGAACAATGTATTGAATGGATACTATCCATCTCGTTCAATAAAACGAAAAATGTTCATATTATTATACGACTTAACGACAATTTACGTTAATATACCTAAATATCGCACTGATAATTTTTCACAATTGCGGCGAGCATATTACTTGATGTCATTTTCTCGGAAGAACTGTAGAGAAGCCAAATCGTTTTACACAAAATACGCATTATTGTTGCATTACTCTTAGCTAAATACTCATTTCCGACGCTATTGTTCATATTTTTGTATAATTCGACAGTATTTATAGGATTAGCTATAACACATCTGCGGAAACAATTCTGATGATGCGGAATGCCGCATTCTGGTGCGGTTCTGTGCGTATTGTCCACGGAAAGAAGCCGGGGTATTCCCTGCTGTGTGCTAAAGCTACTGACGAATTATCCAACGGTCAGCGGTTGAGGGTCATGCGGCTGCGTGCCGGGCTGACTATCCGTGAGGCTGCGAATATGGTCGGTATCTGCCGGCATACGCTGATGAATTATGAGAGCGAGAGGACTAAAGTAAAAACTGTAGTCGCAAATAACTTGGAGAATATTTACTCAAAAATCATTCAACAGAATACCCCTTGACAAAATACAAAGAATAAGGTAAAATGAGTTTAGAAAGGGGCTGATTATATGAGCAGAATCTACACAGTTGAAGAAATTCAGAAAAAGGTCAGACCCATAGCTGAAAAATACGGAATTGACACCGTCTGGCTGTTTGGATCATACGCACGAGGGGAAGCGAACGAAAACAGTGATGTAGACCTGCTGGTCAACTACAAGCCTGGATTAGGGTTGAAATTTGTCGGATTTGTATGCGATCTTGAAGACGATCTCGGAGTCCATGTTGATGTACTGACACACAACGGTCTTTATCTATCACCCGAGACTTCAGCAAAAGCTTCTCTGATCAGTAATATTGAAAAAGAAAGGAAGTTATTAGTTGGGTAATAATATTAGCACTTTACAGCATATGTTTGATCACTGCCTGATAATTTCCGAATATCTCAGCGAAGCAAATATCAACACAATTCAGGATTTTTTTGGTAATAGAATGGTTCAGGATGCAATAGTCATGCGTCTGCTTGCGCTTGGCGAGCTAACAACTCATCTATCCGATGATTTTAAAGCTGCGAATTCAGATAAAATGGACTGGCGAAACCTAAAACAGCTTCGTAATGTTATCGCTCATCGATACGGTTCGATTCAATATGATGCTATTTGGGATATAATTCAGAATGACGTTCCTATTATCCGTGATTTCTGTCAATCTAACCTAGACGCATCAGACGATAGTATATAACAATTCAGGCGCATTTTACTAGAATGCGCTTTTTTTGTATGCCGAAACCACTGACATTGGCGTGGGTTCAAATAATTCCTTAGGGCAGATTATACCCGCTCCTTGGAACTTTATTTCCGTGTAGTGCTTCTTTTCTCTAAGGTAACCATGCCGAAAAACACATGGTTACCTCTTTTCATATAGCCAGTTACCCTCGGTGACCAGATTATCGGCAATATTTTTTTACTTCTTTGCAAATTCACTTGATTTTTTGCCGATAATCTGCTATACTATAATTCAGAGGTGACACACATGACCTATATTTCATCGGCACAGGCGGCTGAAAAATGGGGTATATCCGAACGAAGCGTAAGAAACTACTGCAATAAAGGCAGAATTGAGGGTGCTTACATTTCCGGCAAAACGTGGCATATCCCTGAAAACACCGAAAAGCCATCAAGAACAAACGCCCGGAACATTTCTGTTACTTTGAAGGACATTCTGAAAAGAGAAATGGAAAGCCGGCTTTCGGGCGGAATATACCACCGGATTCAGATAGAACTGACCTATAATTCCAACCACATTGAAGGTAATCGGCTGACACACGACCAGACCAGGTATATTTACGAAACAAATACAATCGGATTTACAGAAGAAGTCACCAACGTTGACGACATTATTGAAACAACAAATCATTTCCGCTGCATTGATATTATCATTGCAAATACCGACAAGAGGTTGACTGAGAGTTTCATCAAAGAGCTGCACCAAACGCTGAAATCCGGAACATCGGACAGCCGGAAAGATTGGTTTGCGGTCGGAGAATACAAGCGTTTTCCGAACGAGGTCGGCGGCGAACCGACTACTGCCCCGAAATTAGTTTCATCAGAGCTTCGGCAGCTCATCACAGACTACAAACAAAAAGACTCTAAGACGCTTGAAGATATAGTCGAATTTCATGCGAGATTTGAAAAGATACACCCATTTCAAGACGGCAACGGACGTGTCGGAAGGCTTATTATGTTCAAGGAATGCCTGAGAAATAACGTTGTTCCGTTCGTCATTGACGAAAGCATAAAGCTACTGTACTACAACGGTTTAAAGAACTGGGAAAGAGAACGAGGGTATCTGATAAAAACTTGCGAACTAGCGCAGGACGCATTCAAAGGTCTGCTGGATCGCTTCAAATCCGGCTTCTGATTGTATCGCCATTTTTTAAGATCCATTCACTATCTGATTGCTAAAGTAATAAGTACAATACAACAAGCCACATCTCTACTTTTGGTACAGGTGTGGCTTTTCTTATTCTGACGGTAATCAATGGGTCATTTTCTGCCGGACTTGGCAGAGGAACTCTTTCCCAGCTCGATTGCGCCGTGCTTCTCCTCAAAACGCTCAATACATTCCCGGATAAGGACAATAATCTGCCCGTTTGCGGAGCGTGCTTCATAATCGGCGATATAATGCAGTTTGTCCAGCATTTCATCATCTATTCTGATAGATAAACTCTTTACAGCCATAAAAAACCTCCTGAATATATTTATTATGGCTTTATTTTAACATCATTATGTGCTATAATGTATATCATGAACTTGAAACGTATTCATAATATATTTATAATGAGGTTAATATGAGAGTTGCTGTTATAGGTTCAAGGCAGATTACCGTATCTGATTTAGGCAGATTTCTCCCGGAGAACACCACCGAAATAATATCGGGAGGTGCAAAGGGTGTGGACACTTCGGCTAAGGAATATGCCCTGTCGCACGGAATAAAGCTGACGGAGTTCCTGCCGGAATATGCTCTTTATGGCAGAGCCGCTCCGCTGAAACGGAACATCACTATCATCGAAAACGCAGACATTGTGCTTGCATTCTGGGACGGGAAATCAAGGGGAACAAAGTATGTAATTGACAGCTGTCACAGGCTTGGCGTGGAGGTCAGGGTGTATTTTGTTACGGGCGCAACGCCGGATTCAACCAAATAATAGCAATAATATTCCCATATCGCTTCAGAATACAAATCCTGAAACTTCTTATCTGGTCTTGATTTTCGAATACAAACATGATATAATTATAATAGCATAGTGGGTTTGTTCCTGAAAGTGAGGTGCTATGAAATGCCTTATCAGATAAATGAGATCAAGGAATTACTGTATCCAGTTTTCCGGTAGCACAATGTCCGGAAAGCTGTATTATTCGGTTCAGCAAGTAAGGGTCATAATACGGCAGAAAGCGATATTGACATTATGGTTGACAGCGGATTAAAAGGACTGTCATTTTTCGGACTGCTTGAAGATGTGTGCAGTGCCATAAATTGTCCTATCGACCTGATAGATACTCAGGATATTGAATCAGGTTCAGAGCTTCAAACTGAAATATTACACACGGGGGTCACTATCTATGAATCCAAATGATATTATAAGAACCGCACGCCGTGTTCCAAATCAAAGATTTGGACGGCTGAGCGAACCTTGAAATATATGTTCGCCGCTATGCGACGGTCGGCTATCGCCGACTATGTGAACTACGTTCTCATAACATATATTATCAGTACTTACTTTTACAAATATAACAAAACCTACCTTGCCTTACATTCAAAGACAAGGTAGTATTTTTATCGACACTCCAGAATTAGTAGTTAGATAATCAATATACCGGTTAATTTGCGATACTGATTTCTCAAAGACGAATTGTATTTTCCGACAAAAAATAAACGCTGCCAGCATTAAACCGGCAGCGAGTTTTTCTTCCCGAGTTTTTCGGTTATCCTTTCCACAACATACTTTTTCTCGTCCGCAGTCAGGTTTGAATTCTCCAGCTTCTTTGCAATGCAGCTACATAAAGTACTGCTGAAAATCCTTTGGATAGCCTGCATTTCCTCGGGTGATTCGGGTAGATGCAGTTCTATCTGTATCATAGATTTGTTCCTTGGCATAACGTCTTTCCTCCTCTCTAATGTGATGATATGTGAATGAAAATCTGTATTATTACCCACACTACATTTCCTACAGAATAAGCAGTATTTTGTCGAACAACTCGACAATATCTCATCGAGCATATTGACAAGCAGCCATCGAAATGTTATAATGGTATAGAAGGAGGTGTCTGGCAAATGGCTATTCCAATAAATATTGAAGACCTTATAAACTGCAATGTTGTTGAATCCAACCGTGTAGAATTTAAGAGCGACTGGAATCCTACTCCCATTATCCACAGCATTTGTGCTTTTGCAAACGACATAGATAATGTCGGAGGTGGTTATATTGTTATCGGAGTTGAAGAGAAAAACGGTTCTCCAGTCATTCCGATAAAGGGTATTGAGCAGGAACGAATTGACGGCATTCTGAAAGAGCTTATTGGTCTGTGCCACTTTATTGAGCCGCTGTATAATCCCGTTGTTGAACCTGTTATGTTCCAGGGGAAATATGTTATTGTTATTTGGGCAGCCGGTGGTTATGGACGTCCCTATAAAGCCTCAAAGGATATTCATTCCGACAAATCAACAAAGCTGTACTATATCCGGAAATTCAGCAGCACCATTGTAGCCTCCCCTGACGAAGAACGTGATCTGTTCTATGTATCTACCGATATTCCGTTTGACGACCGCCCGAATCTTGCTGCTGATGTATCAGACCTGGATATAGGAATTATGAGGCAGCACCTGAAAGAGATAGGCAGCAATCTGTATGAGCTTTCAATAAACATGGACGCACTGGATATTGCAAAGAATATGCAGCTTGTTTCCGGACCTCCGGAGGACCTTAAACCCCTCAACGTCGGAGTACTCATGTTTTCGGAACGTCCTGAGAAATACTTCCGTTATGCCAGAATAGAAGTCGTTGATATTCCGGATCCCACCGGCACAAATATGGTTGAAAGAGTATTCACCGGGCCTATCCAGCGCCAGCTGCGGGACGCCCTCTCATATATCAAGAACTACACCCTGAAAGAGGTCACAATAAAATCTCCCGACAAAGCCGAAGCATTACGAATAGCCAATTACCCCTATGCAGCGATAGAAGAGATCCTTGCCAATGCAGTTTATCACCGTTCTTATCAGATAAACGAGCCGATAACTGTCAGGATCACCCCTCAGAATATTGAAATAACCAGTTTCCCCGGCTTCGACAGGAGTATTTCTGATAAAAGCATTGCGGAGTATAATATTCGTGCAAGAGTTTACCGTAACCGCAGAATAGGAGATTTTCTCAAGGAACTGAAGCTTATTGAGGGCAGGAACACCGGTTTTCCTAATGCAATAAAAGCGCTCCGTAAAAATGGCTCTCCGCTCCCCGGATTTGAAATGGATGACAATCGAAGCTATCTTTCGGTGACTATACCGGTTCATGATTATTTCATTTCTGAAAACAAACTCTCCGAAAAAGAAACAGAATACCGCCGCAGAATAGCCGATATTCTTATGGGGTCTCCCCTGTCACGAAGCGAACTGGCAAGAGCACTCGGCTACAAGAGCATTTCAGCGAAGCTCACCCGTACACTTGACAGTATGATTTCAGACAGAACTCTAGCAGAGGTCGTTATCGCCGGAAAGGTGAAGCTTTGCGTTTCAGGAAAACCACATGGCTGATGGTTTTTCATAATCATGCTGAAACAATTGTCAAGCACGGACTTATGCCGTTCCACAGCACGGAAACATAATGCGCTGTTCACCCCTCCTCAAACCGCTTGCGCAGCTTCTCCAGCGCCTTTTTCTCAATCCGCGAAATGTAGCTTCGTGAAATGCCAAGCTGCTTTGCTATCTCCCGCTGTGTCAGCGCTTTCCCGGCATATCCCCTCCCGTCCCGGATACCGTACCGCTTGCAGATAATTTCCCGCTCCCGTTCGTCAAGCTCCTCGGCGATGAATTTGTACAGTTTCTGCGAGTTTATGCGCAGCTCGGTTTCTTCCTCGATATTGACACCGCTTGACAGTATGTCTGCGATAGTCAGCGTGTTTCCCTCGCTGTCCGTTTCAAGCGGTTCGTTGATGTAGACCTCCGTGAGCTGGCGCTTTATTTTGCGGAAGTGCATTTTTATTTGGTTATCTATACACCTTGAAGCATAAGTAGAAAACTTCTTCCCCTTAGAATAATCAAACGTTTCCGCCGCCCGTATCAGTCCGATCGTACCGATAGAAATAAGGTCGTCTGCATCCTGCTGACCTCCGCGGGTGTGTTCCGGGTAATTCTTGTTGACGATGTATGCCACCAGCCGCAGGTTGTGCTCAATAAGACGGCTTCGCGCCTCCATATCGCCCTGCGCGATCTTTTCAATACATTCTTCCTCTTCCTTTTGTGTAAGCTGCTTTGGGAAAGAGCTTCTGGAATCAAGGTGAAGACCGATAAACAGCAGATTCTGAAGCGCAAATTCAAGTAACGTAAGCATGTGATATCCTCCCGGTGATTTTTACATAAATCATATTAATTGCGGCTTGTATATTATGCAGGACTTGCATTTTCCCAGCCTATGTGATACAATATAGACATATCACCAGAAAAGAGGCTAAATAATGGAACATACCACGATATACAGTTTTGAAAACCCTATGCCCGACGATAAGTTTACGCAGCTTTTTGATATAATGGAGCGTTCATTCCCGAAAGAGGAACACGGGACCTTCGCCATGCAACGCACCGAAATGTCCAAGCCGGATTTCCGCTGCATGTGCTACGAACCGGACGGGATACCCGCAGGCTTCATGAATTACTACACGTTCGACGGGGAGAATATAGTATTTCTGGAGCATTTCGCAGTAGCGCAGGAGCTTCGCGGGAACGGCGCCGGCAGCCGGCTCATGCAGTACCTTAAAGAAATAACCGCGCCGAAAATGATAGTTCTGGAGGTAGAACCTCCGGAGGGCGACATACAGCGCCGCAGAATAGCATTCTACCAGAGGCTGGGATTCTACCTGAACAATGGCGAGTATTTCCAGCCGGCTTTCTACGGTAACTCCTCCGAACTGCCGCTGAAGCTGATGTCAACAGAGCCTATGGACGGCGATAAATTCAAATATGTTTCAAATCTTATCCGCAGGAAAGCATACGATAAATAACAGCATAATTCCCCGGTTTTCGCAAAGAATAATCCGGGGTGATCTTTTTGAAACGTTTTTTTGAGGGACTTCTCTGCGGGCTAATGAACGGATTCTTCGGCAGCGGCGGAGGTGTTATCGCCGTTCCCCTGCTGGAGCGGGAACAGCGCCGCCAAGACCCGGATATTCCTGCGGCAGAAGCAATGCGCCATGCCCATGCCGACTCCGTTGCGCTGATACTGATACTCAGCTTAACAGCGGCGGTCTCGTACTTTTTCAGCGGCGGCATTGATTTCGCGGCGGCGTGGCAGTACATTCCGTTCGGGGCGGCGGGCGCAGTCGCCGGAGCGCTGTTTCTGCGAAAAATCAGGGCGTCGTGGCTGCAAAGGCTGTTCGGGGCGCTCATTTGTGCCGCTGCAGTGAGGACTCTGCTGTCATGATACAGGCTTTAGTTGGATTCCTGTCCGGGATAATCGCTTCAATGGGATTAGGCGGCGGTTTCGTACTGCTGATTTGGCTCACCCTGTTTGAGGACGTGGCGCAGCGCTCCGCACAGGGGATAAATCTGCTGTTTTTCCTGCCTATCGCGCTTGTTTCGGTAATAATGCACCTACGCGCCGGGCTTATCGACAAAAAGCTGGTACTCAGTCTTATTCCCGGCGGTATCGTCGGCGCAATTCTCGGAACGATAGGTTCACAGGTCGTGGGCAACGACCTGCTAAGAAAACTGTACGCGCTGTTCCTGCTGGCGTTCGGCTTGAGAGAGCTGTTCAGAAAGTCTCCGGAAAAGCAGGACAAAAACAATCAAACAGAATGACCCGCCTCTGGATATCCCTGTACGGCGGGTTTCCCGGTTTGTTATTTATTTAACATTCTAAAACGAAATAATATATACATTTTAGGTAAAATGTGGTCGAATAATTGCTCACACAAAATTTACCGTTTACCGGTTGTTAGTTATATAAAACTATTACCTTGGCGGTGAATACTATATCTTGTGCCAAATCATATCAAATTCAATTAAAAATATCTAAATATACCTCACTAAATTTAAGTAAAATCAGAAATTAGTATTGACTTTAGCGTATATATATGTTATAATGTTGACAGGTTAAAAACCGTGGCGCGGCATTCCGTGAACAAAAGATACAGGAGGCACATATAAAAAATGGCAAATTTTGAACAATGGGAAGGTTTCAAAGGCAATATCTGGCGTGAAGAAATAAATACACGCGACTTCATTCAGAACAACTACACCCCCTACGACGGCGACGAGTCATTCCTTGCCGGTCCGACAGAGGCTACGGACAAGCTGTGGGGAAAGCTCCAGCAGCTCCAGAAGGAGGAACGCGCAAAGGGCGGCGTTCTTGATATGGACACCCACATTGTTTCCGGCATTACCTCTCACGAGCCGGGATATATCGACCCGGAGCTGAAGGATCTTGAAAAGATCGTCGGACTTCAGACTGACAAGCCGCTCAAGAGAGCTTTTATGCCCTTCGGCGGTATCAAAATGGCTGAGGAGGCTTGCACCACCTACGGCTACACTCCCGACCCCATGCTCCACAAGATATTCACAGAATACCACAAGACCCACAATCAGGGTGTTTTCGACGCATACACACCGGAAATGCGTGCGGTAAGAAAGAACAAGATCATCACCGGACTGCCCGATACATACGGCAGAGGACGTATCGTCGGCGACTACCGCCGTATCGCTCTGTACGGAATCGACAGACTTGTCGAGGCTAAGCAGGACGACCTTGCGAACTGCGGCAACGGCAAAATGCGCGACAGCATTATCCGTCAGCGCGAGGAGCTTTCTGACCAGATCCGCGCTCTCAAGCAGATGAAGGTAATGGCTGCGTCCTACGGCTGCGACATCTCAAAGCCTGCGGCGAACGCCCGCGAAGCTGTTCAGTGGACATACTTCGGCTATCTGGCGGCTATCAAGACCCAGAACGGCGCCGCAATGTCTATCGGACGTATCTCAACTTTCCTTGACATCTACATTAAACGCGATATAGACAGAGGTATCCTCACCGAACAGGAAGCGCAGGAGCTTATCGACCACCTTGTACTCAAGCTGAGAATGGTAAAGTTCGCGCGTATCCCCTCTTACAACGAGCTGTTCTCCGGCGACCCGGTTTGGGCTACCCTCTCTATCGGTGGCAAGGGACAGGACGGACGTTCAATGGTAACAAAGAACGACTTCCGTTTCCTGCATACTCTTGAGAACATGGGGCCCGCTCCCGAGCCTAACATGACCGTACTGTACTGCGACAAGCTGCCGGAGGCGTTCCGCCGCTATGCTGCCGCGATATCTGTACGCACTTCTTCCGTTCAGTACGAGAACGACGACGTAATGCGTCCTGTTTGGGGCGACGATTACGCTATCTGCTGCTGCGTATCTGCAACGCAGACCGGTAAGGAAATGCAGTTCTTCGGCGCAAGAGCTAACCTTGCCAAGTGCCTGATGTACGCTATCAACGGCGGTGTTGACGCTAAGACTAAGGTACAGGTAGGTCCTAAGTACAGACCTATCACCTCTGAATACCTCGATTACGACGAGGTAATGCAGAAGTACGACGACATGATGACATGGCTCGCAAGCGTTTATGTACACACGCTGAACCTCATTCACTACATGCACGACAAGTACAACTACGAGGCTGCGGAAATGGCTCTTATCGACACAAACGTAAGACGTACATTCGCGACCGGTATCGCGGGCTTCTCACATGTAGTTGACTCACTTTCTGCTATCAAGTATGCTAAGGTAAAGACTATCCGCGACGAAAACGGGATTGTTGTTGACTTTGAGACCGAGGGCGACTTCCCCCGCTACGGCAACGATGACGACCGTGCGGACGATATTGCCGTTTGGCTGCTCGGCACATTCCTGAAAAAGCTGAAGCAGTGCCACACCTACCGCGACTCTGAGCCTACGACTTCTATCCTCACTATCACCTCGAACGTGGTATACGGCAAGGCTACCTCTTCCCTGCCGGACGGACGCAAGGCGGGCGAGCCGCTTTCACCCGGCGCGAACCCCTCCTACGGTGCGGAGAAGAACGGTCTGTTGGCTTCCCTCAACTCCGTGGCAAAGCTCCCCTACGAATGGGCGCTTGACGGTATCTCCAACACCCAGACCATTAATCCCGACGCGCTCGGTCACACCGAAGAGGAGCAGGTGACAAACCTCGTCAACATTCTTGACGGCTACTTTGAAAAGGGCGCTCATCACCTCAACGTGAACGTATTCGGCAAGGAGAAACTCATTGACGCTATGGAGCACCCGGAAAAGGAAGAATACGCAAACTTCACTATCCGTGTTTCCGGCTATGCAGTTAAGTTCATCGACCTCACCAAGGAGCAGCAGATGGACGTTATCTCCAGAACCTGCCACGCGACTATGTAATTTCACGCAGACTAGCAGCTAAACCACAAACAGCGCCGTGAAAAGCGGCGCTGTTTATAAATTAAGGAGAACTAAATGGGAGATATCAAGGGACTTATCCACTCCACCGAGAGCTTTGGCGCGGCTGACGGTCCGGGGATTAGATTTATCGTATTCACGCAGGGCTGCCGAATGCGCTGCCGTTTCTGCCACAATCCGGATACATGGAGCATTGAGGGCGACGGCACCTGCACCGAGATGACCGCAAAGGAAGTCTTAGATAAAGCGCTGCGTTACCGAAGCTACTGGAAAAAAGACGGCGGTATCACCGTCAGCGGCGGAGAACCTTTGCTCCAGATTGATTTCCTGCTTGACCTGTTCCGGCTGGCGAAGGAACAGGGCGTTTCCACCTGCATTGACACCGCCGGGAATCCATTCACCCGCGAAGAACCGTTCTTCTCCAAGTTCCGGCAGCTTATGGAGGTCACTGACCTGCTGCTTCTCGACATAAAGGAGATCGACCCCGAACGTCACAAAAATATCACCGGCTTCGACAATGCGAATATTCTTGATATGGCGCGGTATCTCAGCGATATCGGGAAGCCCGTGTGGATAAGGCATGTGCTTGTGCCGGGGCTTAGCGACTTTGACGAGGATCTTGACGCCCTCGCGGAGTTCATTGGTACACTCAGCAATGTGCAAAAGGTGGAAGTCCTCCCCTACCATACGCTCGGAAAGTTCAAGTGGGAAAATCTCGGCTTGAAATACTCGCTGGAGGACACCGCCCCGCCCTCCGCTGAACGTATCGACAATGCACAGAGGATACTCGGCGCCGGGAAATACGCGGAAAAGTAAACAGATAACAAAAAGGCTCATCGGAAATCCGGTGAGCCTTTCGTTTTTTTATTCAGAAATTACTTTCTGGACTTCTTGGAGAGAAGCATTACGCCGCCTGCGATTACAGCAGCGCCAGCAACGCCAGCTACGCCTGCAACGCCGGTGTCAGGAGAACCCTTGTCCTCGGTAGCAGCAGCCTCAGCAGTTGTAGCCTCTGCAGTTGCAGTCTCAGCGGTGGTTGCTTCTTCAGCAGTAGCAACTTCAGCAGTAGCAACTTCAGCAGTAGCAGCTTCAGCAGTGGTCTCTGCCTCAACGGTAGCAGCCTCAACAGTAACAGGAGCTACCTCAGCGGTTTCAGCGGACGCGATTGCAGACGCGGAAACAGCCATTGTTGCTGCGATAGCAGCGGTAAGAACCATCTTAGAAATCTTCATGATAAGTACCTCTTTTGTTCATTTATTTGCCGATATTTTGTATATCGGTATTTCTTTTTTACAATGTGTATTTTATCACTTTTCCTGTCTTTTGTCAAGCGAAATAGCCAAAAATTATTCGCCAATTTATACAAAACTACTAAACAAAAAGGGGGAATTTTCGCTGTATGTTTATCTGTATCAGTATATTTATTTCATTTTTTCGTACACTATAAGAAAACTCAGCAAAGGAGAACGATCATGGATCTTAAAGGAACAAGAACCGAAGCCAACCTGATGTCCGCATTCGCGGGAGAAACACAGGCGCGCAGCAAGTACGACTATTTCGCTAAGGCGGCGGAGAACGAGGGCTTCAACCAGATAGCCGCGATATTCAAGGAGACCGCCGAGAACGAGAAAGCCCACGCGTTCATCTGGTTCAGAGAGCTGGGCGGACTATCCAACACCGCCGCGAATCTCATCAGCGCGAAGTCCGGGGAGCATTTCGAGTGGGCGGAGATGTACGAGGAATTCGCGCAGGTCGCCGAGGAGGAGGGCTTCACAGAGATAGCCAAGAAATTCCGGCAGGTCGCCGCAGTCGAGAAAGTCCACGAGGAGCGGTTTATTCGGCTGCTGCAATCAGTTGAAATGCAGAAGGTTTTTGAGCAAACCGACGAGATCATGTGGCAGTGCATGAACTGCGGTCACATTGAATTCGGCAAAAAAGCACCGGACACTTGTCCCGTCTGCGGTTACCCAAAAGCGTATTTCCAGCAGAAAGCTGATAATTACTAATGAACGCAAGGCGCAGGATAATTACCTGCGCCTTTTCGCTTTACAAAGATTTAACATTGTGCTGCTTTTGGATTTTACACAGCGTTGATATAATATGCTTGTGACAAGGAAATCACAGGTAATCATGCGAAAACGCATACATAAGTAAGGAGATCTACTAAAATGAACATCACCAGAAAATTATCACTCAGCACCGCTGCACTGATCGCTGTCGCTGCACTTGCAGGCTGCTCCGGTAACACCGACAGCACTAGCTCTGCCAACAACGGTTCTTCCGCACAGGAAAGCACCCCTGCACAGGACAACTCTGCTGCTCAGAACAACGAATCCGAGCAGGACAGCACCACCGGCGCAGCAAAGCTGAATACAGAGATCACAGTTGTTTCCCGTGAGGACGGCTCCGGCACAAGAGGCGCTTTCGTTGAGCTTATGGGAATCGAACAGAAGAACGAAGCCGGCGAAAAGGAAGACATGACCCGCGGCGACGCTGAGATCATCAACTCCACCAACGGCGTAATTATGAGCGTTGCAGGCAACGTAGACGCAATCGGCTATATCTCGCTCGGTTCGCTGAACGACACCGTAAAGGCTGTTGAGGTAAACGGCGTTGAAGTAACCGTAGACAACATCAAGTCCGGTGAATACATGGTCGCAAGACCCTTTAACCTCTGCTACCAGCAGGCAAAGCTGGACGGCAATGCCGCAGCTTCTGACTTCGTAAAGTACATTATAAGCAAAGAGGGACAGCAGATCATCTCTGACAACGGCTATATCGCAGTTGACACAACAGACAGCTACTCCCCCAGCGGTATCAACGGAGCAATTTCCATAAACGGCTCTACCTCTGTTGGACCGGTTATGGAGAAGCTTGCAGAAGCGTACAAGGCTCTCAACCCCGACGTTGCAATTGATGTACAGCAGACCGGTTCCGGCGCGGGTATCACCGCTGCGACTGAGGGAAGCTGCGATATCGGTATGTCCTCCCGTGATCTGAAGCAGGAGGAGATAGATGCGGGGCTTACTCCTCTCAAGATCGCCGACGACGGCATTGCAGTTATCGTAAACCTTGATAATCCTGTTGAGGACATCACCTCCGACGAGATCATGAAGATCTACACCGGCGAGATCAACCGCTGGGACGAGCTGGCTTGATCAGTCTTTCCGAATAAGGTTTCTTCCTACCCTTTCCAAAATAAATATGTTTCATTTGGCGCTGCGCAGCGGCTTTATGGCTGCCGTGCGGCGCTTCTTTGTAAATATCAAATTGTTAAATCTAAATAAAGAGGTGTACTATGCAAAAGGTAAAGGAAAAGCTCATGCGCACGGTATTTCTTATCTGCGCCTGCGTGTCTATTCTGGCTGTTGTGCTGATCTGCGTTTACCTGTTCGCCACCGGCGTCCCCGCTATGAAGGAGATAGGCTTCACAGACTTCCTGTTCGGGCAGAAATGGAAGCCCTCCAGCGGATATTTCGGTATTTTCCCGATGATAATCGGCAGTATCCTAGTCACCGGTATCGCGGTGGTAGTCGGCGTTCCGGCGGGGATCCTCTGCGCGGTGTTCATGGCTCACTACTGCCCCGCCTGGCTGTACAGGTTCGTTAAACCTGCGGTGAATCTGCTGGCGGGGATCCCCTCTATCGTGTACGGCTTCTTCGGGCTTATGGTCATTGTTCCTTTCATGAAAAACCTGTTCGGCGGTTCGGGTAAATCACTGCTGACCGCCGGCATACTGCTGGGAATAATGATCCTTCCCACGGTAATAAAAACCACCGAGGCAAGTCTGAACGCAGTGCCAAAGTCCTACTATGAAGGCTCGCTGGCGCTGGGTGCGACCCACGAACGCAGCGTGTTCTTCGCCTCGCTTCCCGCGGCGAAGTCCGGTATCCTTGCCGCGATAATCCTCGGCGTGGGACGTGCTATCGGCGAAACTATGGCGGTGGTAATGGTTGCCGGAAACCAGACTATCCTGCCGGAAAGCATAACCTCCGGTATTCGCACCATGACCTCCAACATCGTAATGGAAATGGGCTACGCCACCGGGCTGCACCAGGAAGCGCTTATCGCGACGGCTGTGGTGCTGTTCGTGTTCATTCTTATAATCAACCTCTGCTTTTCCGCGCTTAAAAGGAGGAAAGACTGATGACTGACACCGCTGACAACTCTGTTATGAAAGCGGAAAACTCGGCTCCGGAGAACTACATCAACCGCGTTTCATTCACCGCACGGCTGAAACAGTACGCAAGAAGCCCGCTTTCTCTTATACTGATGATACTTGTAATGCTTTCTGCGCTGTTCGCGGTGGGAATGCTGGTGTTCATCATAATCTACATTCTGGTGAACGGTATACCGCACCTCAGCGCGGAGCAGTTCTCGTGGGAATACACCACCGAAAACGTCAGCATGCTCCCGGCGATAATAAACACCCTGCTCATGACCGCAATGACGCTGCTGCTCGCCGTCCCTGTGGGGATATTTGCGGCGGTATATCTCGTGGAATACGCAAAGCGCGGCAGCAAGCTGGTAAAGGTGATACGCGTTGCAACTGAAACTCTGTCCGGCATACCGTCGATAGTATTCGGTCTGTTCGGATTTCTGATGTTCAATATCCAGCTCAAGTGGCAGTACAGTATCCTTGCGGGTGTTATCACCCTTTCAATGATGATCCTGCCTCTGATTATCCGCACCACTGAGGAGGCTCTCCTCGCCGTGCCGGACAGCTACCGTGAGGGCAGTTTCGGGCTTGGCGCGGGTAAAATGCGCACCGTGTTCCGGGTTATACTGCCCACCGCCGTGCCGGGTATCATGTCCGGCGTTATCCTCGCTATCGGAAGGATAGTCGGTGAGTCCGCCGCGCTGATATTCACCTCCGGCACAGGACACAACATACCTAAGGCGCTTATCGGTTCGGGCAGCTCCGCTTCAACGCTGACGGTACACATGTATATTCTTTCCAACGAAGGTCTGCACACGAACGAGGCTTTCGCTTCGGCGGTCGTACTGCTGGGACTCACGTTCATCATCAATCTGATCTCCGACATGGTAGAGCGGCACATTGCTAAGAAAAAGGGGTAAACAAATGAAATTCGATATACGAAACGCCGAGCTGTACTACGGCTCTTTCAAGGCGCTGAAAGGCATTAATCTGGAGATACCGGAGAACAAGATCACCGCGTTTATAGGTCCCTCCGGCTGCGGAAAATCCACGCTGCTGAAATCTCTGAACCGCATGAACGATCTGGTGGAGGGCTGCCGCATAACCGGGCAGTTCCTGCTGGACGGCGAGGACATCTATGGCAAAATGGACGTGAATCTGCTCCGCAAGAGGGTGGGAATGGTATTCCAGAAGCCAAACCCGTTCCCCATGAGCGTATACGACAACATAGCCTACGGTCCGCGGACTCACGGCATACACTCAAAAGTGAAGCTGGACGACATCGTTGAGAAATCCCTGCGGGACGCAGCTATCTGGGACGAGCTAAAGGACAGACTGAAAAAATCCGCGCTGGGGCTTTCCGGCGGTCAGCAGCAGCGTCTTTGCATTGCTAGAGCGCTGGCAGTCGAGCCGGAGGTGCTGCTTATGGACGAACCGACCTCCGCTCTTGACCCGATTTCAACTTCTCACATAGAAGACCTTGCAATTGAGCTGAAAAAGGAGTATACTATTGTTATGGTAACTCATAATATGCAGCAGGCTGCGAGGATCTCCGACAAAACGGCGTTCTTCCTGCTGGGAGAGGTCGTGGAATACGCGGACACCGACGACATCTTCTCGAACCCGCAGGACAAGCGCACCGAGGACTACATAACCGGGCGCTTCGGCTAAAAGGAGGGGTAATTATGAGGAACCGTTTCGACGAGCAGCTTGAACAGCTCAACATACAGCTCATCAAAATGGGGGCGCTGTGCGAGGAAAGCATTGCCTGCGCCGTGAAAGCGCTGTTTGACGAGAGAACAAGCGAAATGATCGACAAGGTAAACGAAAACGAAATAGAAACAGACCACATGGAGCACGAAATAGAAGCGCTCTGCATGCGGCTTCTGCTGCATCAGCAGCCGGTGGCGCGGGATCTGCGCAGCGTTTCATCTGCGCTGAAAATGATATCCGACATGGAGCGTATCGGCGACCAGTCGCAGGATATCGCGGAGATAGCAGGGTTCGTTCATTCCACCGATCTGGCGGGACGCGTATCTATTTCAGATATGGCTGACAAAGCGATCAGCATGGTGACAATGAGCGTTGACTCCTTCGTCAAGAGGGACGTTGATCTCGCCCACGCAGCTATCGCCGCTGACGACGAGGTCGACAAGCTGTTCCTTGAGGTGCGCAACGAACTTATCGGGCTGGTGCGCAGCGACGCAGAGGAAGCAGAGTACTTCATGGATCTGCTTATGGCAGCGAAGTATCTTGAACGTATTGCCGACCATGCCACAAATATTGCGGAATGGGTGCTGTATTCCATAACCGGGGAGCGCTGATCCCGCAAAAAAGGAGAAAATTCACATGATCTATATGCTTGAGGACGATCAGAACATCAGAAATTTCGTGCTGTACGCGCTGAATAATTCCGGTATGGAAGCAAGGGGCTTCGAGCGCCCGGCGGAATTCTGGGAGGCGCTGCGGGAGGAAACTCCCACGGTGCTGCTGCTTGATATAATGCTGCCGGAGGAGGACGGGCTTACTGTGTTGTCAAAGCTCCGCACAAACCCGGAGTACGCGACGCTCCCAGTGATAATGCTCACCGCGAAGGATTCGGAATACGATAAGGTGATAGGGCTTGACAGCGGCGCAGACGACTATGTGGCGAAGCCCTTCGGCACAATGGAACTGATTTCCCGGATAAAGGCGCTGCTGCGGCGCACTTCCTCCCAGACCGCAAAGGAATACTCTGTCGGCGGTTTGTACGTCAACACCTCAAAGCATATCGTAAAGGTGAACGGAAGCGAGGTGCAGCTCACATATAAGGAATTCGAGCTGCTGTGCCTGCTGCTGGACAATATGGGTACCGTACTTACTCGCGAGCAGATACTATCACGGGTGTGGGGTTATGATTTCGACGGGGAAAGCCGCACCGTGGACGTACATATCAGAACGCTTCGGCTCAAACTCGGCGAATGCGGCAGCATGATCGAAACAGTGCGCGGAGTGGGTTACAAAGCAGAAAACCCCTAAACGCATGAAATTTCCTCTTAAAAAAGGAGAACAAAGAAATGACAAAGCGTATCTTCGGCGGAGCTTTCGCGGTTTCGCTGATCGCTATACTATCTTCTGTGGCGCTGGTGCTTGGGATAGCCTACAACAACGAGCAGCAGCTTTTCATTCGGCAGCTTTCGCAGCAGGCTATGCTGCTGGCGGCGACCATGGACAACACAACTCCGGAGGACGACGTAAAAAGCCTTGAAAAGCTGAGCGCCGATATCCACGGGGTATTCGAGAACCGGATCACCTACATTGACCCGGAAGGCAACGTCCTGTACGACAACAAAGCGGACATCACCACAATGGAAAACCACCTGAACCGCGAGGAGATCGCAGAAGCGCTCAACTCCGGCACTGGAACGGCTATCCGCCAAAGCTCCACAATGTCCGAAACCACGGTCTACTGCGCCAGAGTTATCGGTTTTGGCTGCGTGGTGCGGGTCTCCGGCACTATGGACACGGTTTTGGCGAGGATCGGCAGCATGTGGTGGGAGGTGCTGCTTGTCGTGATCGCGGCGGCGCTGGTTTCCATGGGAGTTGCTGCGCTGGTCGCACGGGCTGTGGTAAAGCCGATCAACAGCATTGACCTCAAAAACCCCGACATCGGTGAAAGCTACGGCGAGATAGCTCCCCTGCTGCACCGGATAAGAGATCAGAACAAGGAGATAGACCTCCGTATCGAGGAGCTTACCCGCAGCCGCCGTGAGTTCTCACTCATCACCGAGAACATGAGCGAGGGCTTCATAATAATCGACAGCAGGACTGAGGTGCTGTCATACAACAGCGCGGCGCTGAAAATACTCGGCGGCGACGCAGAGCACAGCGAGATAAAAAGCGTGCTTGCGCTCAACCGCAGCGAGGCTTTCCGCAAGGCAGTGGAGGATTCGCTTGCCGGTAAACGCAGCGAGACAGATCTGACGCTTTCAGACCGGGTATATCAAATTATCGCTACCCCGGCGCTGAACGGCGATAAAGTCAGCGGCGCGGTCATAATCATTCTTGACATCACCGAAAAGGAAAGCCGCGAGGAGCTTCGCCGGGAATTCACATCTAATGTTTCACACGAGCTAAAAACACCGCTCACAACCATTTACGGCATTTCCGATATGCTGGTTGGCGGTATCGTAAAGCCGGAGGACATCACGGGCTTTGCCCGCAATATCCGCGACGAAGCCGGCAGAATGATCACCTTGATCGAGGATATTCTGAAGCTGTCGCAGCTTGACGAAAACTCATTCACCGACAGGCAGGAGCAGGTGGACATACTCACCCTTGCGCAGCTTGCGGCGGAGCGCCTCACGCCTATGGCGGAAAGCAGCCACGTCACGATCTCCGTGACCGGCAGCCGGGCGGAATTCACCGGGATATCCTCGGTGCTGGAGGAGATGATCTACAATCTCGTGGACAACGCTGTGAAGTACAACAAACCCGGCGGAAGAGTTGACGTAGAAGTCACCGACGGCGCAGATGATATCACAGTGACCGTTGCGGACACCGGTATCGGTATCCCCGCCGGAAGCGCGGACAGGATTTTTGAGCGCTTCTACCGGGTGGACAAGAGCCATTCCAGAAAGATAGGCGGCACCGGGCTGGGGCTTTCTATCGTGAAGCACGGAGCTGCCCTGCACGGCGGTACAGTGAGCGTTTCCAGCAAGGAAGGGATAGGAACAACGTTCACGCTTACTCTCCCAAAGAAATAACTCAGATCCCGCGGCAAAGGCTGCGGGATCTTTCTCTTGACAAACGCCCCGCGTTGATTTATAATAAGATGAAATCAACACACAGGAGCAAAACCATGACGAACGAAGAAATAGAACGCAGCCTTACCCGAACCGACCGGGATTCCCCGGACTTTCCCAAGCTGATATTCAAGAAATTCGGCGAAGCGATAGAAAAATATGAGCTGGTACAGCCCGGCGACAGGATCGCCGTCTGCATTTCCGGCGGCAAGGACTCAATGCTTATGGCAAAGCTGTTCCAGCTTCATCAGCGGCACAGTGCCGTAAAGTATGACCTACGATTTCTCGTTATGGATCCCGGTTACAGTCCCGATAATCTCCGCAGAATAATGGACAACGCCGAGCTGCTGGAGCTGCCGGTCGAGGTGTTTGAAACGGATATTTTCGACTCGGTAAACAATGCCCGGCGCAATCCCTGCTTCCTCTGCTCGAAAATGCGCCGCGGACATCTCTACAACCGTGCGCAGGAGATCGGCTGCAACAAGATCGCGCTGGGTCACCACTTCGACGACGTTATCGAAACGATACTCATGAGCATGATCTACGGCGGTCAGGTGGAAAGTATGCTGCCTAAAGTGCGCAGCGCGAACTTCACCGGTATGGAGCTTATCCGCCCGCTGTATCTCGTGCGGGAACGGGATATTCTGGAATGGTGCGGCTTCTGCGGGCTGAAATTCCTGCGCTGCGCCTGCCGCATGACTGAGAACACCTCCGAACAGGAACGCTCCTCCACCCGCTTCCGGGTGAAAAAGCTGATTGCTGAACTGGCGCGGGATAATCCGCAGGTGGAGATGAACATCTTCAACAGCGTGCAGAAGATCAAGCTGAACAAGATCATGTCCTACAAGGATAAAACGGGAGTTCACAGCTTTCTTGACGGGTATGATGAATAAAAAAACGGCGCGCCTCCGGACGGAAACGCGCCGTATTTTTTAACAATTACTGCACCGCGTAAGTGCCGAATTTGTTCAGTACCTTTGTCTTTGCGATTATCCGAATGATAACAACGCCGCAGACGATACCGAACGCGCCCTGCACCAGATTTCCCGGCACAGAAGCCCAAGCTCCCTCAAAGCTCTTGCCCAGCAGCAGCGCCGCATAGAGATAATAGCCGCCGACCATGATGATCTCACCAACCACCGCGCTTGCTATGTACGCCGGGAAAACCAGCTTCTGTGACTTTTTCAGCAATGCATGGCATATAAGCGCCGCAGCCACTGCGATAAGACCCTTGATGATAAACGTGCCCGGTACATAATGCACATACCCGGTGAAAAGGTCAGCCAGCGCAGAGCCTATACCGCCCGCCGCAAAACCGTACACCGGACCTAATATCCAAGCCGCGATCAGAATGAAGCAGTCGCCGAAATTGACATACCCGTTCAGCGGCGACGGAATCTGTATCAGCATGGTCGCAACGCAGATCAGCGCCGCAAACATAGCTGTTACGCAAATCTTAAGCAGCTTATCTTTAGCCGTTCCTTTGTTGTCATTCAGTTTGTTCTCCATAGTCATGTTCTCCTTTTTCGGCTTTGTGCCGTTCTATCTATTCATATATTATATATCGGTTTTGGACATATTGGTATAGTCAGATAAAGATTAATTAATAATACCAGAACGCAAAAACTCCCCCCGCACTGCGGAGGGAGTAAAAATTTAGCACAGATTATTCAGCGCTGTTTGCAGAGTCAGCGGTGGTGCCGTTTGCAGTTTCTCCGGTAGTGCCGTTGTCAACTGCGCCCTGCTCCTCAGTGGGAACAACGACAACGCCGTTATCGCCGGGAAGCTCCTCCTGCGGAACTTCCAGATGAGGAACCTCCTCGCCGGGCTGGTATGCGGTCATTACGTCCGCGATCTCAGAGCCGATCTCATGAACGATGATATAATAGAAGCCGTCATCGGTCTTGCCCTGTACTGCGCCTGCTGCGGACTTCTCCTGTGCGGGATAGAACGCAGCGCCGTCCTTGATATACGCGAAATGCTCGTCAAGAGCAGCCTGTACAGCAGGCTCGTTGCCAGCGGAGGGCTTTAATACGATGACCTCGTTCAGATGAACACTCATCATTGCGGTAGCTACATAATATTCGTCGCAGAGGGAGGTATCGATACCCAGCATGCTGTTGATGACTTCCTCGTCCTCGACCTGTGCAAGATCGCCCCAGTCAATGCAGGTAGAAGCAGCCATACCAAGATCAGCGGCGGTGCGTGCTTCAGTTACGGACGGCTCAGATGTGCCAGCCGCGCCGGAGGTTACAGCCTCGGAAGTATTGCCGGACTCAGCGGCAGAGGAGCTGTTGTTTGACGAATTGTTGTTTCCGGAACAGCCGGTAAAGGCTGCGGTGATCGCCGAAAGGGCGATAACTGTTGCTAAAAACTTCTTCATGTTTTTCGTTCCTTTCCTTCATACATTGCTTTTGCTTTCTATCTATGTCGGGATCTCTCCCAAAAAACACCGGAAACCGGTGCTTTTATCTTATTTTTCCCGGCTTTGCAGCCAGTGCTGGAGCGCATAAGGCAGCGGTTTTTTCTCCTTGTCGTACCACGGCAGATCCTCCAGAGTGACCACCCGCGGATCGCTGAACACCCGCTTCATGAACTGCTCGTCCATATATTTCGGGTTGGGGCGCGGCATTCCGTTTTCATCAAGCACTGCCCTGCCCCGCTCGTCGCAGTCGTACACGAATGAACCCCACCACGGCAGCCACCACAGCCAGTCCGCGCCGTCCCGCTGCATTTCCTCCGGGTCGGGAATGCTCCCGCACTCGGACAGAGTTACCAGCTTTCCGGCGGTGTAGCCGCTCACCTCGCGGTATTTCGCGATCTGTGAAGCGTGGGTGGGCTGTTCCGGGTAGATGTCCTCCCCCGCGATGTCGTAGGTGTTGGGATTTACCGCCATTTCCGGCGATTGACCGTTCCACACCCAGATGAGATTTTTCAGCTTGTGGAGGTTCATGAATCTGTCAAAAATGGTATACCACAGCTTTTTGTACGCATGAACGCTCTCCTCGCCGCGGTTTCCCCACCAGAACCAGTTGCCGTTTGCCTCGTGCAGAGGTCGCCATATCACCGGGATATCCGCCTGCTCAAACATTTTAAGCGCACCCGCAACAAGATCAATTTCCTCTATAACAAAGCGGTTTTCGGGCGTTCCCTCCTGCATTGCGCGGATAATGTCAAAGCCGGTCTTGTGAGGATATTCTGTGGTCTTGTAATAAAAAGAACACTTTCGGCTGATGTCCTCCATGTCGTCGGGAGCGTTCCAGTGCCAGCACATGGTGAGTATTCCCCCGGTCCGCCTCGCCCAGTCGTAGGCTCTGCCGATCTGGTCGTAGCCGCGGGCAAGCCCGCTTATTCCCATGAAATCGTAGCCGCGTATCGCAGGTATCTTCCCGGTGACGCTGTAATATACAATGTCCTCTTTTTCGTCCTCCCAGAGATACTGCTGCCCGGAGATATATTTCTTACCTTTGCAGGATCTCAGGAATTCCCACAGCCGCCGGGTGTTCGGCGTAGGGTCGTCGGTGATAAGTCTGCCGGGTGTGACCGGCTTTTCGGACAGGCGCTTTTCAAGCGCACTGAAATCGGTTCTGTATTTTGTCATTTCTGTCCTCCTAAGCGTCCGGAGTATTCCCCGCCGCAGCTTGATACACTATTGAACGGCTTTCCTGCGGCTTCGCCGCGCCCAGCGCAAAGCGCTGGGGTCAACCAATAGACTTTGCCTATTGGTTGACTAGGAAACAGTATAACGCATTTCCGGAGAAAAATCAACCCCGCCGCGTTATGCATTTCTGATATGGCGGTCAACAAGCCGCATTCTATCGGTGATCGGCGCTGTTATGCCAATTATTGCAGACATACCTCCGCAATGATTATTTTGCACAATATGCGCTGAAAAAGAAGCGGTAATTCTATCCGGGCATTTCAGCCTTTTTCGCGGTTCCACACAGACTTCATAACTAATACTGCGCCGACAGGAAAAAGGCTGCAAATTTCAAATTATTTCTTAAAATTTGCAGGGGCGGAATCCCGTCCCTGCAATGTATTTTAGCCCTCAATGATCGGCTTGAATCTGATTCTGATATTCGGCAGCTTGGTGATAGTGGTGTAGTAGTTCGTCTGCCAGTCGTCGCCCTGAGAGGGGTCGTTCTCGCCGGAAGCGGGAGGTGCGAAGATCTTTAGTGTAAGATCCGCCGCGCCGTCCAGAGGCTTCTCAAAGAACGCAGGCATGAAGTCTATCGTCTTTGCCTCCGGACTCTTGTAGAACCACTTGCCGTTCAGCTCCATCATGAGGTTCAGCGGCTCGTCAAAGGTAGCCTCGCAGAATACCGGGTTCTTGTCGAAGTGCAGCGGGATCGCGATACCGGTGCTGTCCTCGCTGCCGCCCCAGCGGAGCTTTACCGGGAGAGTAAGCTCCTCGCCCTGCTTTATTGCCGGGTAGAAGTACTCGTCGTGGATTATCTCCTTATAGGTCTGGAGTGCGGGCTGCTCAATGCCTACGTTTGCATTGTTGGGATCCTCGATCTCAAGACCCAGCCTGCCGCGGTCGCGGAACTGATAGAATGTGAAACCACTGAACCAGCCCTGCTCCGGGTCGTTTTTCAGCATGTCGCAGAATTCCTTTATCATTGCCGCCTGATCGTAAGGACCGGTAACGTCGCCGTCGGCGTTGAACTCGCTCATAACCATAGGCTTTACATTGCCGCCGCAGATCTCCTTATAGCGCTTCTGGGACAGCTTGGTGAGGTTATAGACATCAGACACCTTGCTTCTGCCGAAGCTGGTGCCGCCCTCGTCTGCAACGTCGTAGGGCCAGCCCCAGTGGAGGCTCATGTACTTGTCAACAGACCAGATGTCCGTCGCGCGTACCGCCTCGGCGAACTCCTTCTCCATTTCGATCTCGCCGGTCTCCGGGTGCTCCACGCCGCCTATGCAGAGGATCGTAGATACGTTGGGTGCTTCTTTCTTTATGATATTGTGGAAACGAACATAGAAATCCGCGATCTGCTGATAGGTCGCGCGCTTCGTGAAGCTGAACCAGTTTCCGGTAGCCTCATGGTTGATACGGAGCTGCATTCTGCCGAAGGTGCGAAGCTCCTGCGCGATCTTTATCAGATACTCGTCAGTGAGGTTCGGGTCGATAGTGAGGGTGAGGATAACGTCCTGACCGTGACGGCGCACGTCCTTCATGCAGGTGAACGGCTCACCGTCAGTCGTGCCGCCGATTCCGCCCTTGTAAGTGAAATAATCGTCGTAGGGATAGTCCCACTGGAAGCTGACCTCCTGATCTGCGAAAGCGTCCCTTGCGCGTACAGACCAAGTCTTGTCCAGAGGATAGTAGCAGTACATAAGGCTAACTGCACGGTGGGGTCTGCCCAGCTTGTGCAGGATATAGTCCTGATCAACATACTCGCCGCGCTCGCTGCCGTCGCCGAGGTCTACCGCGCACTTCGCCGCGCCCATTTCAACTGAATAGATTTTCTGTTCCATTGGTTACTGTTCCTTTCGATATTGCAGCGCCGCACCCGACTTTCGGGCTGCACCCGGCTTCCGGGCTGAACCCAGATCAAGGGCAAAGGCGCTTTTTTTATTCTGTCATTATTATATCATAGGTTGTAAACGTTTTCAAGAGGAAAAGTGATTTTTTTGTTTGACATTTTGCACAAAAAATAAAAATGTAACACAGACATTTTTCACCTGGGGTACATATCAAAAAAGCCGCACCCGGAAATTGGATACGGCTCTGAATTCAGCTTATTGCAACACCACGGAAGAAGTTTTTCGTATAGTAATCGGTGGTGATGTTAACCTCTTTTACCTGAGTCCCCGGCATAAGGCAGGCAATCATTACCCCGTTTCCGGCGTAGATACCGCCGAACTCCGCCGCCGTGCCGCTCTCTGAAAAGAACACAAGGTCGCCGGGCTGGAGCTCGCTGTAAACCAGCGCCGCGCCCATTTCAGCCTGTGACGAAACACCTCTCGGACAGGTGATATAGCCGTTTTCCCGCAGGACGAAATAGATAAATCCGCTGTTGTCGAAGCCCTCAACCGGAGAAGCTCCGCCGTCCACAAAGTCCGTTCCGATAAGCGAACGCGCAAGGGAAATGATATTTTCGGCGGTCTGGGGGTCTGTCACTCTGTCCGGTTCGGAGGATTCCTCAGTCGCGGGCGCAGAATGAACGTTGTTTTCCTCTGGCGCAGAGGAGCTTTCCACAGACTGCTGCGTGGTGTTCTGGGTCGTCACAGAGAGCTTGCTGTCCCCGGAGGGCGCACTGCTTTCCTCACTGCTCTTACCGGCGCTTACGGCTACGCTGATTATAATTACTGCAATGCTTATCACAGTCACTACCAGAATAAGTATTATGTTATTTTTCATTCATACACCGCCCTTGTCCGATCAATTTCGCAATAGAATGCAGTTACTCGTGACAGAGATGTCTTTAATATATTATACAACATGTCGCCCCAAAAATTCAATAGCAATTCGGTTACAATATTCTTACAAAATGGTTACAATTAACGAAAATCCGCCGAAAGATCAGCATTTCAGACCTTCCGACGGAAATTTTCAGAAATTTATCACACAAATCTGAACCAGTCAAAATCGAACTTAGAACCGGGCATAAACACGAAGCTGACGTCGTTCACCCCGGTGATCTCCGAGATATCAAAGCTCTGCTCGCGACCGCCGTCCTGTGTGAAGTCAAGCAGCACGGTCTTTTGTTCCCCGCCCGCGGGAGTGTAGCGGAGCTGCACAGAGTTCACGGGATTGCCGGTCACGCCGCTGATGATCAAGGTCTTTGCGCCGTGTTCGCCGAAGTCCAGACCCTCGTAATTGATGATAACATTGTTGCCGATGTCGGTAACGCTCCGTCCGGTGATCTTGTAATCGTCGCCGTAAACGCTGTCCGCCTCGCCTGTCCAGTTTGTGTCGTAAGCGCGCTGGATCGGTATGAAACAGAAGCCGCCGAAGATTATCCTGTCGCCAATGACAACGCTGATATCATGCACCCCGGTGAGCCGCTCCGCCAGCGGGAATTCCTGCCCCGCGAAGCCGCACCAGTGACCGTTGTTACCGAACTGCACGCGGCAGATGAGCGTTCCGCTGTCGGGCGTGCCGTCCCAGACCTCCACCGGAACATCTGCGCAGGCGCCTATGCTTAGCTCCAGAGACTCCGAACCTGTCCTGCCGAAATCAACGTCCTTGTAGGTCATGACCGTATGCCCGGTAAATCCGGAGATCGCGCCGTCCTCAATCAGGCTGGCGGAGATGTTCTGATTATCCAGCGTGCACGCCGGAATGAAGCTGTATGCGTCCCTCACGGCAGCGCCAAGCCCCTCTGCCCTGAACGGAATGTCGGTAATTATCTGCGGGTGCTCCGCGCCGTTGTACACCATTGCACGGATATAGAACTCCCCGTCGCCCTTTGCGGTGACAAGAGCGCGCTCGCCGTCCCAGCTTACCTCGGCAAGGCTGGTTTCAGCGCCGTTTCTGCGGACTGCGCTCCACTGGATATCATTGTAGGTGCAGCCCTCCGGCAGCAGCTTCACGCATATCTCCGCGGTGGCGCGTTCGGAGGTGAACATGTTTCCGCCCTCTACCGTAGGGACTAGCTTTCTGGCGGGAATCTCGGCGGTATACTCGGTTTTCTTCACCGGGAAAGCGTTCTCTGTGACTACGTTTACGCCCGCCGGGCTGCCGCAGTCCTCGGCGGTAAGGTGCAGCTCTGCCGACTTTAAGCCCTCGGAATAAGCGCGCACCGTGATCTCTCCCGGCTCTAGGGTACTCTGGATCATGGCAAGCAGCTTTCCGGAGAACAACCGCCGGTTGTCGCCCTTGTAGCTGTCGTAGTCGGTGGAGTCGCCGTTGTCCAGTCCGACAAGCCGCGCCGCGCCGGAAACCTCGACCTTTATCCTGTTTCGCGCGTTTCCTACCTCAACGCCGTTAGAGTCATTCACAGAGATCTCAACGAACGCAATATCCCTGCCGTCCGCCATTATCACGTCACGGTCGGCTTTCATGACTACCTCCGCCGGGTCGGACGGGGTGGTCAACTGCACGTTTGCGACAGAGATATCCATTTCGTCGAACGCCTCTGCATACAGCGTGCCGGGCTGATAGGATACAATAAAATGCGCCCGCATATCCTCGTCATGCTCAAGATCCATAACATGACTGCCGATCAGCTTTCCGTTGAGTGAAAGCTCCACCCGCTTTGCATTGCTATAAATCAGCACGTCGATATCCTCGCCGGGGTTGAAATCCCAGCAGGACGGCACGACATGCAGCACCTGCTTCTGCCGCGGGCTGAGCCAAACGCTCTGGTAGAAATAGTAGATGTCCTTCGGGAAGCCGGCAGTGTCAACTATGCCGAAATAGCTGTTCTTGGTGTTATAGGGGGTAGGCTCGCCAATGTAGTCAAAGCCTGTCCAGATAAACTGCCCGCAGCAGAAGCCGCAGTCGCGATCCAGCCGCCACGATTTCCGCGCGGAAGAGCCCCAGCCTACCACGCTGTTGTCCAGTGAGGAGCACTGATAATCCGGCGCGGTGAGCAGCGGAAGTTCCGCCGGGAAATGGTATATCCCCCTTGAGCGAACCGCCGAAGCGGTCTCGCTGCCATAAATCACCCAGTCGGGGTATTTCTCGTGATGTTCGTTGTACAGGTATTCTGTGTAGTTGTACCCCGCCAGCTTCACCACGTCTGAGCATTTCTGCGCGTTGGCGTCCCCCATGTAGTTAGAACCTATCGTGGGTCTTGCGTTGCCCTTCGGGTCGTATTTCAGAACGTACTCCGTCAGACGCTTGGTGATATCCAGACCGTGCGGGTCGATCGTGTCGTTGATCTCGTTTCCGATACTCCACATAATAATGCAGGGGTGGTTTCTGTCCCGCTCTATCCAGCTTTTTACATCGCGCTCGGCATGTTCAACGAAGAAACGGTGGTTGTCGAACTCGGTCTTGGGCTTCTCCCACATGTCAAAGGCTTCGCTGTCCACCAGCAAGCCCATTTCGTCGCACAACTGTATCAGTTCCCGTGAGGGCATGTTGTGTGAGGTGCGGATCGCGTTCGCGCCCATTTCTTTCATAATGCGGAGCTGACGGCTGAGGGCGGCGGTGTTCATTGCAGAACCAAGCGCACCCAGATCGTGGTGCAGGCACACACCATGCAGCTTCAGCGGCTCCCCGTTGAGCAGCATACCGTGATCCGGGAAGAAATGCACAGTGCGGTAGCCGAACACCTCGTTCACGCAGTCAAGAAGCTCTTTCCCGCTGAACAGGCTTATCCGGAGGGTGTACAGCGCGGGATCCTCTATCCCCCACAGCATGGGATCGGTTATCGTGAAGCTGTTCGAGAATGTCTCCATGCCGCCGCTGAAATGGGCTTCCAGCTTGAAGCCCGCGGCATTCGCGCCGAATGGATCAATGACCTCCAGCGTCATGCTGATATCCGCCGGTTCGCCCACAATGTCGGTTTCAATCTCGGTGCGCCACACTTTGGAAAGCTGCTTCTCGGAATGGATATAAACGCCGTTGGTGCGGATATAGGTCTGCGGGCGGAGCTTCAGCGTCACGTCGCGGTAGATACCCGCACCGGAATACCAGCGGGTATTCGGGCTTTCGTGCAGGACTCTCACAAGTATCTCGTTATCGCCCTCCCGCAGAAAATCGGTTATGTCGAACTCGAACGCGGAATAGCCGTAGGTCCAGCTACCGGCTTCCTTTCCGTTCACGAACAGGGTGGAATTGAAATACACGCCGTCGAAATTGAGCAGCACCCTTCCGGAGAGCATTTCCCCGTCGCAGTTAAGCGTGCGGCGATACCAGCCCTCACCGGTTTCGTACAGCTTTGAGGTATCCCCTATCAGCCAGTCGTGGGGCAGCTCAACATTGTACCAGCGCTTCCCCGGAAGCTCAGAAAGCTCCGTTCCCGGAGTACACAGGCAGAACTGCCAGTTATCGTTGAACAGCATATTTTTAGCGGTCATCGCGGTCATTTCGTTTCCTCCGTAAATAATTCGTTGAATACAGTCATGTACTGCCTTTCCGTTTTCTCAAACGGGATAAACTCAAACGCCGGGCGTGTCAGTATCGCGGGGGCAGCGTCATACAGCGCATGACCTCCCAGCGCAAGAAACTCATGATACAGCATTGCGTCGTCGATACGGGACACCTCGCACATTATCACGCTGTCCTCCGGGTCAACGCCGAAACGGCGGTATATCGTGTCTTGCATCCGCTTTTCTATCACCCGGTACTCCGGCAGCCCCAGCTTCACCGGGCGGGTTATGTCGGAGATGTACGCCTCACTCGCGTCATGCAGCAGGCATGCCAGCCGCGTTTCTGCGTGAAGTCCGGCGGCACGCGCCTCGGCTTCGCAGGCAAGGCAGTGCTGCCCCACGGAATAGAAGCAGCGGAAATGCCCGTTCGCCCTGCACAAAAGCGACAGCGCGTGGGCTATATCCTCCGGGGCGATGTTCTCCGGTGAGGGTTCCAGCGGCGAAAAGAATATCCCGCTGTATGTGCGTATCAGCCTTTTATCTGTCATATTTATCTCCGTAAAATCGTTTACACTGTATTCCCAATAAAATCCGCCCAAATACAGGGCGGATCACATTATCAAAGCGGTACTACCTGCACCGTGTTGTCGATTATGCACACCTTTGAGCGGGTGTTCATCTCCGTGACGTCAAGCGACAGGTAATTGATACAGAAATGGCTGCCGGGGAAGATCGTGCCGTTGACCACGGCGCAGAGGTCGTCCCGGTGCTTTAAATCGGCTTCAAGCTCCTCTATGTATGCTTCCAGCTCCTTGCGCCGCACTGAATAGAATACCTTGTTCTGAGTTTCGGACTTCATCTGCTTCGCCTGAACATCAGTGAGCCTGCCGCCCTGACGATTCTTGCGTATTTTGAGGAACTCAACGTTCTTCATTGCCTGCTCGTAGATGTTTATCACCGATTTCAGCTCTGCCTCTGCCTCGCGCTTTCTCGCGCAGATAACCGAACCGTCGCCGATGTTTATCTCGGTAGAGGTGTACTTCTCAGAGCCGATTATCCCGGCGGTGACGTTCTTCATGCAGGTAATAGTCCCGCCGGCAATGACGCCGGTCTTTCCCTTTGCGACAAGCTCGCCGTAGCAGAACACGTTGCAGAATGCGAACTGCGCCGACTCCACGCTGCCCTGCGCTTTTATCTCGCTGTTCTCGCAGAAGCCTACCTTTAAGTCGCCGCCGCAGTCTATCTTTGAATTTATCGCGCCGCCGTTTATAACGATATTTCCGCCGGAGGAGATATCTGCGCTGAATACAGTGCCCTCGATCTTGAGATTTCTTCCCGCCTTGACTGAGAAGCCCTCCATAACATTGCCCTTGATATGTATATCACCGAAAAAGTCTATATTGCCTATCGAAAGGTCAAGGTCCGCCTTAACAGTTACCGTGTCCTCGACATTAAAGCAGCCGGTGCCGTAGAGAATATGCCCGTCGCACGCGGAAACTATCTGCTTGCCGTCCGCAGTGAGAAGCGTGTTCTTCCCGACGGTGATGTTCGGCATTTTGCCCGGTTCGGGCTTTATCTCTCTGCCGAAAATGTTTATTCCCGGCTCGCCGGGGGTGGGGGGAGTTATCTCAGCAATAACCTCGCCCTTTCTTATCGGTACGATCAGATTAAGCTCACGAAAATTCGCCACGCCGAACTCATCATGCTTCGGCTTGGGGACGCGGTTCTTCTCAAACAGGTAGTTTATCGTGCCGTTCCTGCCGCGCTTCGCCGGGATTGCCCGCGCAACGCAGATAGGCATATCGTATACCTTGCCCTCCACCATGTCTTTGATGTCGATCTCGTCAATGCCGGTGGTTATGCCCTTTCGGGAAAGCTCCAGCATTACCGTGGCGGGGGTTATCGGTCTGCCGCCGTTATAGGGGCGGTGAAGTATCATGGTGGCAGTGTTCCCGTCCGGATCAAAGGTTATCTCCACAGCGCCGTCCACAGCCTCACGCTTTATGTCAGGACCGCCGCTCTCCCCGTTTTCCGAATCCATCTGAACCATGCCGTCCTCACTGCCGCGCAGCTCCTTCGCATTGCCCATCATTTCCCCATATCCGGAATCAAACGCCATACTAACACCACCGTTTCTATATATTCCCACAAATCGCCGCTTTTCCCTGCGGCTATACAATATCTGTTATATCATTATATCATATCTTTGTCAAAACTTCAATACCTCATGTTAAGTTTTTTCAGAAAAAATAACATAGCCGGTGCGGAATTTTATCCGGCACCGGCTGAGTTTTATTTCTCGTCTGGTTTGTTTGGAGTCTCCCCGGCTTCTTCCGCCGCTTCAAAGGATTCCTCCGGGAAGTCGTCCTCCTCGTAGCCGTCAAGGAACAGCGACGTATCCCCGGAATAAGCGCCGGTTTTCTCCGGCATTTTCTTCTTTTTGAGCTTGCTGGAAACGAACTCCGCGAACAGCAGGTAGATCACTGCGAACACCGGAACTCCCAGCAGCATACCGGGAATACCGAACAAACCGCCGCCGATAGTAATGGAAACCAGCACCCACACCGCCGGAAGCCCCATTGACTCGCCGAAAAGGTGCGGCTTGATGATATTGCCGTCCACCTGCTGTAAGATCAGCACGAACAGCGCGAACCAGATAACCTTTACCGGGTCAACAAGCAGAATGATGATTCCGCAGGGTATCGCGCCGATAAACGGACCGAAGAACGGGATCAGATTTGTGACGCCGCACACCACCGCCAGCAGCATAGGATAAGGCATGCCCATTGCGACCATTCCTATCGCCATAGCCGCGAATACTACCAGCGCGTCAACAAGGTTGGATACAACGTAATTCTTGAATATGGCGTTGCTCTTGCCCGCAACATAGAATATACGCTGGCAGGTGCTGTTCTTTAAGAACGCGAACAGTATCTTCTTGCACTGAGCGAGCAGGCGTTCCTTTGCGAACAGCAGGTAAATGCCGATGATAAGACCGATCACCACGTTTTTAAGTCCGGTGATTAGCCCGGCGGCGAACTTGATAACTCCGCTGGAAACATTGCCCAGAATGTCCCCGGCGACAGGCTCAATCATATCAGAGATCTTCTGAATAAGCGAACCGATCTCAGTAAAGCCGTCTGAAATAAGCCCTGCGATCTCCGGATTGTTGGAGAAGAAATCGTCAAGGAAAGCCTCCAGCTTGCTGATGTAGCCGGGCATTTGGTCAGCAAGGTCTATCACGCTCCCCGCAACGCTGGGGACTACCGCGACGCAGATACCTACAATTATCGCGAGAAGCAGGAGATAAGCGATCGTTATAGACAGCGCCCTTGCGGTGATCCGGCGGCGGCGCTTCTTTTTTTCCATGCTTGCCGAATGTTTCTCTATGGTCTTGACTACCGCGGTCGAACCAACTTTGGTGCTTTCCAGCTTTTTGAGGACTATCCCCTTTTCTGGCGGCGGATCTTCTATCAGCTTTTTGAAGAAAGTCCTCTCTATCCACATCATCAGCGGATTGACGATATAAGCAATGACTATGCCGACAATAAGCGGGGCTGAGACCGCGCCTATCCACGAAAAGCCCTGCTTGAAAGAATCAAATTTAAATACGAACACCACAAACAGAACAGCAACAGCTATCACAAGCAGCGAATAAACCGCAACTGTGGTGTATTTCTTGTTCCAGTTGATCTTCAATGACAGACCTCCTTTTTAGGAACCATGATATATGTTTATAACAAGTATTGACAGAAAATCCCGATAAATAATTTTACCATATTATTGCCGTCATGTCAACCTTTTTCATCAACAAATGCCGAAAAAAACACAGTTTATTTATACATATTTAACAATGCGCAGGTAAAACTATATTTCCAGATGGACACCTATTGTCATATTAGCACAAATATTTTACTTTTAGAACGCGATTTTATGCACAATGCACATCACAACATCTACTCTAAGCCAGAATAAATTGAAACTATCCACGATTTTTAAAAGAATTGCATGATTTTTCCATATTATGTAATCTGTAAAAAAATATCATCTGTTTGATTTTTGTTAGATGTCACTATGACCTAGCTTTTGTAGTAAAATAGGATTAGGTGGTATGGGATAATAAACCATACAATTCACATTCACACAACTTATTTTGTTATTGAAAAAGGAGACCCCCCATGTTCAGCAACCGCACAAAAGACGGAAGAAACAATATCTGCGGAATCAAAGTAGCACAGCTCCGCAAGACACTGAAAATTTCCCAGAGAGAGTTAGCAGACAGGCTTCAGGTGATCAACCTCGACATTGACAAGAACGCAGTTCAGCGTATCGAATCCGGTCAGAGATTCGTGACTGATATCGAACTCGGTTATCTTGCAAAGGTATTTTCTGTCACAGTTGAAGAACTGCTGAATGTTTAACGTTTGTTCCAACAAATTTGCGGGGAGGTGAAGCCGTTTTATCTCCCCTCTATATTATTGTCAAAGCCCCGCCGGATAAGCAGGGCTTTCCTTTTTTTACAATTAATTTACATTCGAGCGGATATTTGATCGGCTCTCCTATTTACAAAGCGCAAAAAATAATGTATAATGATAATCATCAAGACTGACGAACTCCGCATTGAACACAGCGGAGCTGGCTATTAGGTTTCAGAGAAAAAACGGAGAATTTCAAATGACAAATATAAAATCATGCCCCTCGGCAAAGAAATGCAGCGGCTGCCAGCTATCTAACCTCACCTATGAGCAGCAGCTCGAATGGAAGCAGAAAGACGTCAACGGTCTGCTCGGCAGCTTCTGCAAGGTCGAACCGATAATACCAATGGAGGATCCCGCAGGCTATCGCTGCAAGGTGCAGGCGGTGTTCCGCAGCGACCGCAGCGGCAGGATAATTTCCGGGGTGTACCAATCCTCCCGCAACGGTATCGTGGGTATAGACCGCTGCATGGTGGATCACCCCCGCGCTGATGAGATAATCGTCGGCATACGGGAGCTTATGCGCTCCTTTAAGCTCCAGCCGTGGGATCCCGGCACGGAACGGGGCTTACTGAAGCATGTTCTGGTGCGGGTCGGGGCAAAAACCGGCGAAATTCTCGTCACGCTGGTGGGCGGCGGATCAATGTTCCCGAAAAAGCGTGACTTCACTGCGGCGCTGGTGAAGAAGTTCCCGGATATAAGGTCGGTGACATTCTCGGTGAACCGCAGTCCGGATTTTCTCACCCTCGGTGAGCAGAACGAAGTGCTTTACGGCGACGGGTATATCGTTGACGAAATATGCGGAAAGAAGTTCCGTATCTCGCCGCAGTCGTTCTATCAAGTGAATCCCGTGCAGGCGGAGCAGCTGTACAACTACGCGATAAAGGCGGCGAAGCTCACCCCGGAGGACAATATTCTTGACGCGTACAGCGGCACCGGGACGATCGGCATTATCGCCTCTGACTATGTGAACAGCGTGCAGGGGATAGAATACAACTCAGCGGCAGTGCGCGACGCAGTGCAGAACTGCAAGCTCAACGGGATCACCCGCAGAGTGTCCTTTAACCGCGGCGACGCCGGGGAGTACCTTCGGGAACGTGCCAAGCTCGGCACGCATTTCGACGTCGTGTTCATGGACCCCGCAAGAGCCGGCGCGGACAGGAGATTCCTGCGGGCGCTTTCGGTCATAAAGCCGGACAGGATCGTGTATGTTTCCTGCAATCCCGCCACGCTGGCGCGGGATCTGAAGTCACTGGTCAAGGACTATGACGTGACGGATGTCCAGCCGTTTGATATGTTCCCGTTTACTAGGCACGTTGAGTGCGTGGTAACTATGGAACTCAAAAAAGAAGTTTGCTGAAAAGGATACAGTTATACTATGAAAATAGAAATCGGTGAAAGCCTGATTTACTCATGGCTGCGGCATATAAAAAGATGTCAGATAGTTCAGACAAACTGGAAGACATCTCCTCAATGGGAACTGGAGCACGAAGATGATTTACAGATACTGATGAACGAAGCCGACGAATACTTTTACTCGAAATACAACTTAAAAATTTTCAAACAGAACACCTTACTTTCTCAGTTCCTAAAACAGGGTGAATGTGACGCAATAGGAATTTCCGTCAAAAACGGAGAGAACAGCTTCTTTGCCGTTGATGTTGCATTTCACAGCAGTGGGCTCAGCTATGGAACAAAAAATGCAACGATCATGAAAGTCATAGAAAAGACCGTAAGAACTGCAATGTGCCTGTGGGGTTATCTTGGCACTAAAAAGGCAGACATAACATTTGCCTCCCCAAAAGTCACCCCCGCTGTTCTAAATGGTCTTGAACCCTGTATAGACGATCTGAATCATCTTTTTATGCGGCTTGGATATGAATTCCATGCCAGCATTGTTACAAATAACGAATTCAATGATTCCGTTTTGCAGCCGACATTACATATCAGCGAAGGTGTGGCTGATACGTCAGAATTATTCCTCCGCTCTTATCAGATGTATAAAATGTTTTTAAACCCAAACACAAAGTAATGAACATTCCCAAAGGACTTGTGCCTTTCAAGACACTTCCCTCCCCCGGCTCCCCGGAGGAGGGAAATTCTTTCCCAAACATATTGACAAGCGACAAAAAACGTGCTATAATACCCCAAGATGAACAATGTTCAGTTTGAGGAGGTGAACGGATATCAACCCTGAGATCACATCAAAAGAAGAGATAATGCAGGTCTGTCGGAGGATAGCGGCGGAGCAGGGACTTCCGGCGCTTAATATGCGCACCGTGGCAAAAGAGTGCGGTATCGCGCTGGGAACGCTGTACAACTACTATTCCGACAAGGACGAACTGCTTATCGCGACCATAGGCAGCGTATGGCAGGACATCTTTCACGTCCCGCAGGAGGACAAAAGCAGCGGCGGAGCGCTCCCCTTTCCGGAGTATGTCGGCAGGCTTTTCCGGCATGTGCAGGCGGGGTTCCGGGAGTACCCGGATTTCTTCACGGCACATTCCGTCGCCGTCACCGGCTCAAATAGGTACAGGCAGGGCGCGGCAAAAGACCCCACGCAGCCCCCGGACTCCCGGCATAAAGCGAAGAACGCAATGGATATGTGCTTCGCGCATATCAGAAGCTCCCTGCTGGCGGCACTTCGGCAGGACAAGTCGATACCCCCCGGTGCTTTCTCCGGGGATCTCACGGAGGAAGGCTTCGTGGAGTTCGTGCTGGACAATATTATTGTGCTGCTTGTCCAGAACAAGTCCTGTGAAGCGGCGCTCACAGAGATGATCCGCCGGATCATTTACACAAGCTAAAGACCTGCTAAGAAAAGTCAAGCCCTAAAATGGTTTTTTTTGAAAAAATAATTCCAATGGAAAGCTTTCCTCCGCTTCGCTGCGGAAAACTTTCCATTGGAATCAAAACAGGTATAGCAAAGCTGACCGCCGAGAGGGAATTTTTTCGACGGTCGTGACAATTGGATAGGCGTATTCAAGCGTTCAGCACCTCGTTTACCTTGGCGTAATAAATACGCAGGAACTTGTTTGCGGCAGCAATCATGTACACCTTGTAGAGCTTTCCTTCGGAGCGTTTCTTGTCAAGGAATTGGTAAACAGGCTCATCAGCCGGTTTTCTCTTGAGGTAAGTTTCAACCACCAAAAACAGAGTCCTGCGCAGGTGCGGAGAACCACGCTTGGAAATACTGCGGGACTTAACATCAACCGTTCCCGATTGATACGGCGGAGCGTCAAAACCGGCGAAAGCAGTTATAGCTTTGCGACCATGGAAACGGCGGGTGTCGCCGATTTCAGCCATAAGCTGCGGAGCGAGAACTCTCCCCACATCGTACATTCCAATTACGGTGTCGTATTCCGGCAGCTGCTCGGCGGTTGCGGTCATAGATTTGCGAAGCGCCTCGACTGTTTCCAGAGCACTGTTGAGCTGTCCCGCCAACTGCTGAATCAAGCCTCTGATGCACTCGCTGTTAGGCAATGTCGCAACGCAGGCGCGAGCATGGTCATATATTTCATCTGCTTTCTCTTCGGTGTAGTAGTAATTCGCTTTCTTGCACCAACGGCTGTACTTGTCCTTGAATGCAGAACGTGAAATACCCGAAACACAATCGCGATGGGGAAATTTGATGATAAAATCTACCCATTTAACATGTCCGTCAGACTGTCTTGGCGGCGAATCGAAAAACTCATTTGCATTCGGAAAGGACTGGTCTATCAGTGAAATAAGATTGTTGCTGAGCTGAGTTTTATACTTGCAAGCGGCTGTGTATTGCCGATTAAGCAGCGTCAGCGTGCTGCGTATCTCATCATCGGGAATATATTCCCTCAAGTCAAGCCAGCGGTCAAGCGCATACTGAGCGATCCGCACAGAGTCTTTCTTGTCTGTCTTGGCTTTGCGAACAGAGTTTCCGCTGTAGTTATGTATCAGTATTGCATTGACTACGGAAACATAGATTCCCTCGTTGTGAAGGAAGCGGGCAATGGGTTCATAATAGCTGCCCGTGTACTCCATAACAACCTTGGTTTCACCCGAAAAGCTTTTCAGGAATTTAGCCAGTTCTTTGAGTTCGTTTTCGGTGTGAGCTACCTCAAAAGGTGAAGCTGCCACAACACCGAACGGCTGCATTACCGCAACCGTGCTCTTGCCTTTGGAAACATCAATTCCAACCGCATTCATTAACATCTCTCCTCATTTGGGATTTGGGTAATTGGCACCACGCTTTTGCCTTGGAGGCAGCTTCTGCCCATTGCCTATTCAATCTGTTGGGTGATTCGAACGTACCTTGTGGCAGCTCAACCTGCTGAACCGAACGCTGTAATGGAAGCGTGGATGACTGTCTCACTAACGGGCGTTTCGCCCAAGGAGGTCAACGTCAATCCAACTACTGCTTCCATTATAGCTTAAACTTTGAGCCCGGTCTATACCTACGTGGCTTGTAGGGTTTTACCGGTAATTATATTATAACAGGAGGTCATTTAATGCAGGCTGTTTTTGAAACTCTGTTCGACGCGGTGTATTTAGTGACGGTAGTCACGCTTGGGATGATCATGATCCGCCGCAGCGTAAAAGCCGCTCCCGCGCAGGGAACATCCGAAACGGCGCCCGGTATCAGCCACGGGAACCGCCAGTATCTTCTGTTCGGGATCATGGCGGTAACGCTTGGCGCAGGCGACTCGTTCCACCTTGTTCCGCGGGCGCTGGCGCTCTGCACCACCGGGCTGGAAAGCTACACCGCCGCGCTTGGTATCGGTAAGCTGATCACCTCGGTGACTATGACAGCGTTTTATGTGCTGCTTTATTATGTATGGCGCAGCCGCTATCAGATCAGCAGGAAGAAAGGGCTTACTGCCGCGGTCTGGGCGCTGGCTCTGCTGAGGGTGATACTCTGCTTTATGCCCCAGAATCAGTGGACAAGTCCCGACGCACCGCTCTCATGGGGTATCTGGCGCAACATACCCTTTGCGATACTCGGCGGGGTGATTATAGTGCTGTTCTTCCGCAGCGCATGCAGCTCAGGCGACAGGCAGTTCAGATTCCTGTGGCTGACTGTGGTGCTCAGCTTCGGGTTCTATATCCCGGTGGTTCTGTTTGCGGACTCCGTTCCGCTTATCGGTATGCTGATGATCCCTAAGACCTGCGCATACGTCTGGACTGTTCTTATCGGCTTTAATGCAATGAAAGGAGATATCTCAAATGAAAAAATGTCTTAACATCTCACTGGTTTACGCAATAGCGGCTATGGCGGGAGGCGTGTTCTACCGTGAATTCACCAAATTCAACGGCTTTGAGGGAACAACCGTTCTCGGCAAGGTACATACTCACCTGTTTCTGCTCGGCATGCTGATGTTCCTCGTTATCGCGCTGTTTTCAGCTCATTTCAAGGGGCTGCACCAGCAGAAGCTGTTCAAGGCGTTCCTGTGCGTTTACAATGTGGGAGTGCCGCTCACCGCTGTCATGATGGCAGTCCGCGGGGTAACTCAGGTGCTTGGCATGGAGCTTTCCAAAGGCGCAAACGCCGCAATTTCCGGCATTGCCGGGATAGGGCATATAATCGCGGGAACAGGTATCGTACTGCTGCTTCTGGCGCTGAAAAAATGCGCAAAACCGGGGGCTGAGGAATGAACAAGCCTTTTCATCACGTTAAGAAACGCACTCTGCTGGCTATCGCAGGCTGCGTCTGGCTTATCGCGGGGTTCAATGTTGCGCGGCTGGGTATTCTCGCCTACATGAATATGCAGATCACCTTTGTGCATATCCTTATTTCGCTGGCGGTGTTCTGCGCATTCGGATTTATGTTCTACAAGATGAGCATGAAGCACAACCGCCGGATAAAGGACTACGCTGAACCTACAAGACCGTTCTGGAACTTCTTCGACTTGAAAGCCTACTGCATTATGGCGTTCATGATGGGCGGAGGTATCTGGCTGCGCTACTCCGGGCTGGTGCCGGAGGTCTTCATTGCGGTGTTCTACACCGGGCTGGGCTGCGCTCTGGCGGGAGCGGGAGTTCTGTTCTGGGTGATGTTCTTCCGTTACAACATCAGCGCTGATTCTGTATAATACTAATTCTTAATCACATTATAGACTTTGTCTATAATGTGAGCCGCCTGAAAGGCGGCTAGTCAAAACCTTTGGTTTTGACAGAATCAGTATTGAACGGCTTTCCTGCGGCTTCGCCGCTCCAACCGCCATGGCGGTTGGTTCAACCTATAGACTTTGTCTATAGGTTGATTAGGAAATAGTATAAATAACAACGCGCCGCACGGTTTCAAAACCATGCGGCGCATTATTTATTATCTTTCTCCGGGAAAATAAAGCTCCGGATATGTGCCGATTATCGTTCCGTCGCTCATCAGTCCGGGAATCTTTCCGGTGAAGTCATACTCCCCTCTTTCCCAGTTGGTGATGTTCGTTGCAGGATAGTTGGAGGTTCCGCCCTCGATTATTGCCGCACCGATACATTCATTATTCTTGATCGCGATCTCTACAAGACCGTTCTGGAAATCCGAAACGTATTCAGCCACGAACAGGCAGAAATCATATTCACTATCGACGGCATTGCACCATGCTGCCTTGCTGCCGTCGCCGAAGCTGCTGGACGTACTGCTCTCCATGCTCCATACGCCGTTTTCCACGCGAAATTTCAGCACCTCGCCGTCGCTGAAGCTGCTGGACGTACTGCTCTCCATGCTCCATACGCCGTTTTCCACGCGAAATTTCAGCACCTCGCCGTCGCTGTCAAGGCCGTTAAGCGGTTCTTCTGAAATGTCTGCCATAAGCAGGAAAGAGTCTGCGAAACTCTTTATGTAACAGGCGGTCGTGTTGGCTGTTGCTATATCGTATTCAAGATCGTAGTCGCCGTAGTCGCCGTAATCGCTGTAATCGTCGTAGTAATCGTAATCGTCGTAATAATCGTAGTAATCCTCGTAATCATCTATGTCGTCATATACGTCGTAATCATAGTCGATATCACCATAGCCGCCCACCTGTGACATATTGACAGAAGCCAGATCATATATCGCGCCGATCAACTTGTTACTTTCCGTAAGATTCGTAAAATAATCGGTGATGTCCTCAGACATTTTGTACATATCATCTTCGGAGGCATTCTCTATGTCGATAAGCGTGTAATTTCTGCCGGGCTTGGGGGCTACCTCGCCGGTCGGCTCGTCAAGGGACATCACAAGCTCGCCCCTGCCGTAGCCGCTGATGTCCGCGCCTAATTTGCACACAGCGCCCTTCCCCTGCGGCTGTACTGAGAAGCTCAGCTTGGACTTCGCAAGCGTCTGCTTAAGGTCGTTGTCGCCGGAGCTGATCATCTCCGCAAGGTCGGAGGACATGTACAGGGTGTAACTTCCAACAGCGGTGGGAACGCCGAAAATATCCGCAGTTCCCGCGTCGGTATAGTCCATATAGATCGCATACTTGATGGAATCCGCTGATTCATTCTCGCTGCGGAGCATTACTGCTTCTTTCAGCAAACCGGTCATGTCGTACTCTACTTTGCCTTCGGTCTCGGAAGTCCCGTTTATGCGTATCGCAAAATACTCCGCGTCGTTCACGGAAACTACTATCTCGGTATCCTTTTCGCCGGAAAGCGCCGCAACCTCTGCGGTACTCCCCTCGGACTCAATGGACAGCTTTCCGCCTGCTAAGGTGTTGTTGCTGTTTACAAAGAACGTAAACGCCGCCTCGAAATCAGCGCTGCTGTCCTTTATGCCGTCAACGGTGCTGTTAAGGGACTCAACAATGTCGTCAAGGTCAATGGAGCTGTCGATAGCTTCAAGATACTCTTCAAGCTCCTCGTCCTCGCTTACAGCGTCTGCAACGATCTGAATGATCTCGGCAAACTCCTCCTTGCCCAGTTTTATCTCAACGGTAAGCCCACTGAACTTAAGCCCGCCGACTAGCGCTTCACCGTTTCCGCACTCAATGTCATACTCCTTGAATGCTGCCTTCAGCTCCTTGTCGATCTTGGAATAGAGCTTTGTAACGTCATACTCCGGTATCTCCGGCAGGTCAACATTTTCCGAATGAGCCGGAAGCTGTGCGGTCACGCCATACTCCGACATACCGGGTAATACCATTGTCAGAGTACCGTCCTCCTCATAGCGTATCTGCGCGCTGATTATGGAGTCGTCCTCGGAGGTGATATTCAATGCGTATTCGTATGCGCTGCCGCTGTCAATTTCAGACGCGGTGTATTTCAGCGTATTAACGCCGTCAATGATATCGCTGACAGAAGAATAATACTCTGAACCTACCGAATCGCGGATCATCTGCATAACGCTGTCGTCAAGCTCCAGACTGCCGGAAACACTGACTTCCGCCCCGCTCATTCCGGTAAGCTCATTTATGTACACCGCGCCGAATTCCAGTGCGCTGGCAATCTCCGAAAGTCCGCTGTCCAGACTTGAACTGCCGGGTTCGACTTCGACAATATCACCGTAGGAGAAATCTCCGTTTGCAGCGTCCGCCGCGGACTCAATGACATTTTCAGCCGCGGAGGGACTTACACCGGCTTTCATTGCGCTGCGAACCACCGCGTTCATGGACTCGTCGGGAACGGTCAGATTTGAAGCTGCCTGCATTGCAACGGAATACGCATAGTTCGCGTCGCCCATTATCATGCGGGTGATGCTCGCCTTGTTGAGGTTATAAACTATCGCCCCCGCGCCGCCAAGAACTACAACCGCTCCCGCAGCGATACAAAGTCCCGGTATCAGCTTGCTGCGCTTTTTCTTCGGGGCAGGCGTCAACGGGACAGGCTCGGCGGTGTAGCGCACCGGCTGGGGTCCCTCCTGGCTGTACGAAGGCTGCTGAGCGGCGGTCTGCGGCTCTGCGGCTTTGTAGTACTCGTTCATAAGCAGCTCTGTGGGGTTCTGGGGCTGTGCGGGTTGTGCGGGTTGAATGGGTTGTGCGGGTTGGATCGGCTCAACATTCTGAACCGGCTGCGGAACTGTGTTGTTCTGCGCCGCGAATTCATTAGCAGCGCCGCAATTAGCGCAGAATTTCGCGTTTTCCGGCAACTGCGCGCCGCATTTCTGACAAAACATATTATTCTCCTTAATCAAACGACTGCGCCGCATTACGCGCAGCCTCAAACCAAAGCAATAAGCATTCTCTGCCATTCAGAATTATAACATATTTCCAATAATATGTCAATATCTGCTTGTACATCAAAGGTCTTTGAGGATAATTATGGGTATGGGCGGGCAGTTCGGGCGGTTCACAAAGGGCATTTCGATAACAGTGAACCTGCTGCTGTCGATGGTCGGGAGGTACTCCAGCAGCGCGTCGCGCTCCTCAAAACCTGTTTCCTTGCCGTAATAGATGATAAGCGTCATGATACCGCCGCTTTTCAGCAGTTTCAGTCCCTGCTCTATCGCCGGGATACTGGTGGATTTACTGGTGAAGATATTGTGGTCGCCCTTGGGCAGCCAGCCGAAATTAAAGGTAATGCAGGAAACGGTGTTCTCCTCGAACATTTCGCCCATTTCGCTGTGGCTCTTCAGAAGCACGTCGGTTCGCTCCGTCATACCGTTTGCGGCAAGCAGAGCCTTTGTGCTGTCCACTGCGTCCTGCTGGATATCGAAAGCGGTGACGTGACCGGATTCCCCAACTAGCTTCGCCAGCAGGAGGGTGTCGTTGCCGCGCCCGGCGGTGGCGTCAATGCAGATGTCGCCCGGCTGTACCTTTTCCTTGATTAATCTGTGAATTATGTTAAGTGCGCTGAAATGCTTTCTGGGGTCCATAGTTTCCTCCGTGTTTTTGATTTTGCAGTATTATTATAGCACCTCGGCGAGGTTTTGTAAAGAGAGGCGGGGGTTATCATACAATTTGTAATTTGTCGGTGCGTTGTAATTATTATGTGAGGTTGTCCGTGGCTGCCTACGGCAGCCGCGG